>NZ_JADEXD010000002.1 GCF_015207285.1 Tychonema sp. LEGE 07203
GGTTGGAACTCCCGCACATCCTCCTGCACCAGCCCCTAGCCCGCCCCCCGCAGCCCAGCAGCGGGCTGCTGAGACACCCACCAGCACGATCGAACAAATGGTCAGAGACGCCCATAGCGCCTCAGCTTCCGACATTCACATTCGAGTCGGCCAAGTACCTCGATTTCGGATTCGGGGCGTAATGCAAGTAGCAACCACCCACCCCAAAGTAACGCCAGAACTTTTTGAACATTACCTAGCCGAAATTCTCACCCCCGAACAGCGAAAACAGTTCGTAAATACCAAGGAATTAGATGCAGCAATTTTTTACCCGGGCTTCGTCCGGTGTCGCGTCAACTGTTTTGATTCCCTCAACGGTGGTGCCATAGTATTGCGCTTGATCGATTTGGAAATACCTACCATCGATTCCTTGAGGCTGCCAGAAGTTCTCAAAAATATCATTTTGCGATCGCAAGGATTAATTTTGATTACCGGGCCTACCGGTTCGGGAAAATCGACAACATTGGCTGCAATGATCGACCACCTCAACCAGATGGAACAAAAGCACGTAGTTACCATCGAAGACCCGATCGAATTCATTCACCCTTCCAAAAAATGCTTGGTCAGCCAGCGGGAAGTCGGGTTGCACACCCACGAATTTCAGCAGGCTTTGCGGGCAGTTTTGCGGGAAGACCCCGATGTAATTCTGATCGGGGAAATGCGCGATCGCGTTACTATAAATACAGCACTGCAAGCAGCTCAAACAGGTCACTTAGTGTTAGGAACTCTCCACACTCGCAGCGCCATAAACGCTATCAACCGCCTGTTGAATATGTATCCGCCCGAAGAACAGCAAGCGATGCGGATTCAAATCTGCGACTCTTTGGTAGCAGTAATTGCCCAACTTTTGCTGCCAACAGTTGACAACCGCCGCGTCGCAGTTCACGACATTTTGGTGAATACGCCAGCCATGCACGATTACTTGATGAAAGGTGCTGATGACGAAGCTTTCCGGTTGATGGAACAGGACACCTACGAAGGAATGCAGATTATCAACCAGGCTCTTTACGAACTCGTCCTCGAAGGCAGAATTACCCTCGAAGAAGCTGCCAAAACTTCTCCCGAAGCCAGCGATTTAGACCGCCGCTTGCGGACTGGAGGCTACGATAATGCTTCGGCCCGCAACTTTGAAGGCAGCAAAAAAGAGCGCAGCGTTCGCGCCCGGTAGCAGCACAAATACAGGGGTAGGCACAGCAAAACTACCCCACCAATACCGTTTGAGATTGGAGCATTAAAGATTTGAGATTTAAAAATTGGGAATGACTAATTGTGTATGGGTAACTTAACCTACCGCTGCATTCTTTTTTTCAAGTGGTATAGGTAGCAAGATTTTTGGCACACCGCAATACTTGGCTGTGTTCTCAGTATCTTTTACTTAATTTAGTAGTCAATAATACATTTTACCTCCGCAGCAAGTATCCTTATACCAATTTCATAAAGATTTGCTATAGATGAAATCTTAGCCCCCCCTTGATAAGGGGGGGTTGGGGGGGTGATATGTAACGCTACTTAATGAAATTGGTATTACTTGCTGCAATTAGCAAAAGTAGAAAACAAGTTATAACCTTGAATTTTCCACGCTTGCCATGTATTCCGGGTGCCAAAAAGAATCTGCATAGTTGCATCTCCATCCACGTAGCCTTGCCAACCTAATGCAGCAACTGTTGGGTACTGAGCTGGAAAATCCCCTAGCATAGGAGTTGCTTGCGAGCCTAGTTTCCATCCTACCTTTTCGCTAAATTCTTTAATTTCACCCTCGCAACTTTGACAATTTAAACCCTTGCCCGCCTTCTGCCAAATCTCTAACTGCGGAGTCAAACCGTATTTGTTATTGCTGTGTTGCATCCACAATTGGTCGATCGCGCGGAGGTTAGGACAAGACGTGGGGTTGTTGCGGAGTATAGAGACGGTTTCGCGATCGGCATCGTCCCATTTCTTAGCTTCTAATAATGTTTGCAGTTGCCTGAATTCGCTGCTGGTTTCTTGGGCGCTAGCTGAAAAAGCTGGCTGCAAAACAGCAACAGATGCGCTGATGAATACTAGGGTCATTTTTCTCAATTTAAACATGATGCTCCTCCCGGTAAAAGTGATTTAACAAATGATTCGTTTTTAGTGCCTAGCTCATTTAGAAGGGCAACCACAGGATTGCCCCGACGCTGGAGTTAAATCTAAAGCAACACAAAATCCGATGCAGTAATCGAACTATTCAACCCAGTCACTGTTGCCAAAACTTGACCGGTGGATATAACTTTCAGCACTGTTCCTCCCGCAGTTTGACTAATTTCTAACTGCTGGAAAGTCAAACCGTTATCGATCGCAAATTTATCGATACCCACCTCAAAATCAACCACCGTATTCGAGCCGGTACCTAGAGTTAACAAAAAGCGATCGCTCCCGCTACCTCCAATCAGAAAATCGTTGCCATTTTCGCCGCTGAGGAAATCATCGCCCAAACCGCCAATCAAAGTATCATCTCCCTTGCCACCGTACAAACTATCATTGCCTTCACCGCCGTCCAAACTGTCAGCACCGCGGCCTGCAAATAGGATGTCAGATCCACTGCCACCTGTCAGCGTATCGAGTCCCTTGCCACCGTAAATCGTGTCATTGCCGCCGCCACCATCGAGGGAATCGCTAGCTTTTCTGGCGCTGATAAAATCGTTACCGCTGCCGCCGATTAAAGTATCGCTATCATCACTACCGACAAGATTTTTGCCCTCCGCGCCGAGAATTTCAGGAGAAGTATTGACAAGTTCCACATCACCTTGGACAACCGGAACAGCAGGTTGAGCCGGTGCTGGATTTCCTTGAATTTTGGCAGTTAAAAATTCGCCAGTATTTTCGGAAACTACCTGTGCGATGGGTTTTGTGCCAGCGGCAGCTTCTTCTAGGGCGATCGAACTTTCACCTAAAGCCACCTTTTGGACTTTGGCAATTTCCGAGGGAATAAACTCAGGCAAAAATTTAGATTTAACTTTATCCGTGCTTTGATTTGCCTGGGCCATTACCTTCGCCGCTTCCGGGGCAATTTGGGAAAGTTTTTCAGTGTTGAGATTGCTATCAACTTGTTTGACGTTGGCAACAGATTGCTGGATGATGCTTTCTACCTGTGCCGCATCGCTCAAATCCAGGGAACCGCCGGATTTGATTTTATTGTTAATTGCTGCGACAACAGCTTTGGTAATTGCAGTATTGTCAGCCGTAGATGCACCGTCTATGAGACTGCTGGTTTGGGTAATCACGTTTTGGACTTTTGTCATGGCGACTAGAGTTTCGACACCACCAGGTTCATTTTTGGCCGTAGAGGCGATCGGATCTAAGTCGATCAAGTCAACTCCCGCAGGAATAGACAGACTAGATTTAACTTTTGACTCCGCTTCACTCTGCGTCATTCCCCCATCCATCAAATCAGTTACCAAACTGGTTAACAGGGTGACAACCGTGGCATCCGGAGGTGCAGAAACAGGAGTTTCCAGCGGCAAACCCGTAGCAGTATCCGTCCCGCCAAAAGCCACTAAATTGCCTTCTTCTGCGTCAAAAATTCCATTTTTATTCGTATCAAAACTATCCGGGATATCGAGTTCGTATTCGCCCTTAGCATCAGTCGTTGCCGAAGGTTCGCCAGCATCCTTTACCCCGTTTTTGTTGGCATCAAAAAAGATAGTCGCACCCTGAATATAACCGTCAATAACCACACCAGCTTGACGAGTTCTTAACAGAATAACATCGCTAGCAGTTGCACCAGCTTTGTCGGTGACAGTTAACTTAATGTTCAGAGACTTCGCTTGAGTATTGTCGCCGCTGAAAGTACGGGTAGTAGGATTGAAACTCAGCCAATTCGGTAAAGGTTGACCGTTTTCTAAAGTTGCTGAATAAGTTAGTTTGTCGCCAGAATCTGGGTCGATAAATGCCTTTTCTGGAACCGTATACTCAATTTTCGACGACGATTTACTGACTCTCAGATTGCTGAAGCGCCAGGGAGTTGTTTCTGGGCCTTCGTTTAGCTGCGGCGGGCGGTTAATTGGAGTTGGTATTGGTATTGGCTTACTTGGAGTTGGTATGGGAGTTGGAGTAGTGGACCTGTTGCCAGGAGTGTCATCGTCTATAATCGTACCCTTAGCGGTAGCGGTAGTAATGGTAGGTTTGGGGCCTGGTGCGATCGGATTTGACAAAGTAACGATAATGTCTTCATTGCTTTCTGGTAATGTATCGCCCAAGACATCCATAATCAGGGTTTTAGATGTTTCACCCGGAGCAAAATTGATCGTGCCTTTGATACCAGTTGCCCCAGAAGTCCCGCCAATATTGTTGTAATCGCTGCCGTTAGTAGCATTGCCAGTAATATCATAACTAACACTGCTGCTAAATGTAAGATTGCCACTGCGAGTCACTGTGAAAATGGGATTTTTTACACCGGTGTTGCCTTCTGTATCGCTAGGAGCATTGATAGTAATAGCGTAAGAAACGGCCCCATTAGCGTCTAAATCGTTGAGCAAAACCCTGATATCTCCAAGGGTATTGCCAACTATATCAGCCTGTTTATCTGCGTTAAGGTCTACTATGACAGGGTTGAGACCAGTGTAGGGAACCTCGTCGTAAGTGTTGAAGCCGCCCGTACCGTCTCCCCACAAAATGAAGGTCGAAATGACATCAGAAACTGCTAAATCAAGTTTGGCATCAGCATTAAAGTCTGCCAGGGTAAGTGAAGAGGGGTTCACTCCTCCATAAGCACTGGTGGTAGAACCAAAGCTGCCCTTGCCATCTCCGAATAAAATAGAAACGCTGTTAGAGCCGCTATTTGCAGTTACTAAGTCAAGGTTGCCGTCGTTGTTCACGTCTCCCACATCTATAGAAGTGGGGGATTTTCCTACATCAAAGTTCGTGGCTTTGCCGAAACTGCCTGTGCCATCTCCCAACAGTACGGAAATATTATTAGAGTTCTGGTTTACAGTTGCTAAATCGAGCTTTTTATCCCCGTTAAAGTCTGCCACAACGATGCTGCTGGGAAATGTTCCCACACTAAAGTTAGTGGGTTTGCCATAGCCGCCCTTGCCATCTGCCAAGAGTATAGATATGTTGTTAGAGTCGAAGCTAAGAGTAACTAGGTCAAGCTTGCCATCGCCGTTAAAGTCTCCCCCAGAGAAGAGGTTGAAGGGCAAACCCAAATCAAAGTTGGTGGCCGGACTAAAGCTGCCTTTGCCGTCTCCTAATAAGACAGAAAAGCTTTTAGAACTCAAGTTAGTAATGCCTAAATCAAGCTTGCCGTCACCATTAAAGTCTCCTGCAGCAAAGTCGTAAGGAGCTACTCCTAAATTAATTTTGGGGCCAAAGTTAAATGTGCCATTGCCATTTCCAAAGAGAATGCCAATGTTGTTTGACGAAAGATCCATAGTGGCTACGTCAGGCTTACCGTCACCGTTAAAGTCTCCGGCGGTGATATTGGTGACGTAGATTTCTGGATCGTAGTCATTAATTTTGAAGAGTGAGAGAACGTGGCTGTAAGCAGCCAATACCTCTGGTTTTAAGGCTAAAGGTGTTTTGATTTTTCCTGTTTTGACTTCGAGTTCCCAATCGCCGCCCTTGGCTGCACTTCCTGTCAAATTCTGGGAGGCTGCAACGCTGGCTCCGGTTAGTTCGCTCAGCTTTTTGATAAAGGCAATACCTGTGTCGCCTGCTGCTACTTGACAGCCATAAAGCAGAATTTCTGGTTGAATTTTTTTTGCACTAGGGCTTGAGGATTGCGAATTTTCCGCACTAATTGGTGTCGAAAACCACTGCTGTAAAAAAGTGGAATCTAACTCGATGCTGTCTGCATTCAAGTTGCTGCTGCCCAATTGCAAGCATCCCGGCGATCCGTGGGAAATTATGTGAATTGCCCAGACACTGCGATTTTGCAAGGCTTCGGCAATTTGTGCGATGCCGCTGCGACTGGCATCTAGTTGAATGACTTCGGTTTCTGGGTTAATGCCGTTGGCTAAGACTTGGGCTTCTGGTACGGCGATGTCGATAAATGCGATCGACTTTGTAATTGTTTGAGTGATTGAGTTTGCCACGATACACCTCTAAAAAATTCTATTTAGTTGAGTACAGCCAAATCTGCGATGCGCTAATTTGGCAATGTACTCTCTAGTTAAAAGTTGTACTTGATATAGTTGCAGCAACTACTTAAAACGTCAATTCATAAAAGTCATAACTTAAAGTCATAAAACTCATATTTGTAAAAATATATTTCAATAAGCAGACAAGCTAGCAAATATTAGATCGATCGTATATAACAGAAATCGAGGGATATAAAAATGCGTGGCTCCTGTACAAATCACTTAAAATATGAAGCTATGACAGTAGAAGAAGCAATAATTTTTTTGGACAATCTGGTGTACGAACAAACCCAAAAACGCCTAACTCGGTTGCAACAGTCGATCGTTCGAGGCGTTTTAGGGGGTTTGACGTACAAACAAATTCAACAAAACGATCCGATCGCCCGTGGCTACACAGTGGGCTACCTGGGGCGGTATGTCGGCTACAACTTGTGGAAAGAGCTCACCAAGGTACTGAAGAAAGCAGAAATTATTGGACAAGAAGAAAGAGTAGTCGGAGCAAATCTTTGGGATTGCATGACGAGATCCGTACAAAAAGGCACACAACCCACTAAATCTGTCGATCCGATCTTGCAAAAGCTGCTGCAAATGCGTTACCGAATCCGAGAACACTTTGTCAGCACCGACTGCAGCGATACCTATCTTGCTGAAGATGAAAATTTGCCCGATCGACCTTTGTGTCTCGTCAAGCGCCTGAAAAGCCAGTCAAACAGAACCAGCCAGCTATTCGATCGAGAAACGCGCGTATTGTATCGCTTGGGCCAACACGATCGGATACCCGAATTGTTAGCTCGATTTGAAGAAAACGGGTATTTTTATTTAGTCTATCAATTCATCGAAGGACAACCCCTCTATCAAGAATTAATCGAAGGTCAACCCTGGGAAGAAGAGCGGGTTATTGCTTTGTTGAAAGATGTCTTAGAAGTCCTCGTCTTCGTTCACAAACAAGATGTAATTCACCGAGACATTCACCCTCAGAACTTAATCAGGCGCGCATCAGACAGCAAAATTGTATTAATTGACTTCGGAGCAGTTAAAGAAATCAACACTTCGCAAAATAGCACAGGCCAAACGATCTCGCGCGGCGGCACTCAACAAGACTACATTCCCCCCGAACAAGCCATCGGTTCGCCGAAATTTTGCAGCGACATCTACGCTGTCGGAATCATCGGCATTCAAGCCTTGACAGGAATGCGGCCGAAACAGCTCAGAGTCGATAATTTAGGCAATCTCATCTGGCAGAAAAATGCAACTGTCACCCCGGAGTTTGCTAGCATTTTAGACCAGATGGTGCTGTACGCTTTTCCCCAGCGTTACCCATCAGCAACCGAAGCAATGCTCGCACTTCAAAATTTAGTTGTTAGTTATTAGTTGTTAGTTATTAGTTGTTAGTTATTAGTTGTTAGTTATTAGTTATTAGTTGTTAGTTATTAGTTGTTAGTTATTAGTTATTAGTTATTAGTTCGTAGGGGCGGTGGATGGTGCGGGCCCGCCCTCAAGGTGACGCATCGGGCGATAAACCCGGTTTCTACGAGTTTTACGCACAAAAACCAGAAATATCGCCAGAAACCGGGTTTCTCAAGCTCACGCATCGGGCAAGTCACCCAAAATCGCAATAATTCTTTACAATAACAGAGTAAATATGATTATCCACTTAAAAAACTTCCTTGAAAATGCCCGTAAACCAACTTTCTCCAACCGCAGCCTCGACTCAAACACCAACACTCGACTTTGACATCGCGATCGTCGGAGGCGGCATAGTCGGGGCCACCTTAGCCTGCGCCCTCAAAGATTCCGGCTTAAAAATCGCCATAATTGAAACCCAACTCCCCGCAGCAGCAGCAGCCAAAAAACAAGCCTATGCAATTACCCTGCTGTCGGGAATGATTTTAGAAGGTATCGGTGTATGGCAACAAATCTTGCCGCAAATCACCACCTTCGAGCAAATTAGCCTCTGCGACGGCGACTATCCCGGTATCGTCGAATTTCACCGTCCGGATTTGGGAAATACTGGCAAATTACCCGTACCAAAAACAGCTTTAGGTTACGTTGGCGAGCACCGAGTCATGCTGTCAGCTTTGCAGGAATCTTTAGCAAAAAATCCGAATTTCAGTTGGGTTTGTCCGGCGGAAGTAATAGATGTAAAATATTTAAATAATAGCGCTGAAATTCACATCAAACAAAACGGCGCAACTCGCACAATGCGTACTAAATTGTTAGTTGCCGCCGACGGTTCTAAATCTCGAATCCGCACAGCAGCAAATATCGGCACTCGCGGCTGGAAATACTGGCAATCCTGCGTTGCGATTACTATTAAAGCCGAAAAGCCGCACAATGATATCGCTTTCGAGCGCTTTTGGCCGAGCGGGCCGATGGGAGTTTTGCCCTTACCTGGGAACCGCTGTCAAATAGTTTGGACTGCACCCCATGCGGAGGCAAAAAGTTTGCAAGAAATGGACGAAACAGAGTTTTTAGCTTTGTTGAAACAGCGCACGGGCGGAGTTTTGGGAAACTTGGAATTGGAGAGCGATCGCTTTTTGTTCCCAGTGCAGTTAATGCAGAGCGATCGCTACGTTTTGCCCAGATTAGCGCTAATTGGCGATGCGGCCCACTGCTGCCATCCCGTCGGCGGCCAGGGATTGAATATGGGCATTCGGGATGCTGGGGCGATCGCCCAAATCTTGCAGCAAGCGTACCAAAAAGGCGAAGACATCGGCGATTTGCGAGTATTGAAACGGTATCACAACTGGCGCAAAAAAGAGAATTTAATCGTGTTAGGATTTACCGATTTTCTCGATAGATTATTTTCCAATACTTGGCTGCCAATAGTCACATTTCGCCGCTTCGGATTGTGGTGTTTGCGAACAATTCCGCCTGTGAGATTTTTAGCTTTGCGCTTGATGACCGGCTTAATGGGCCGACCCCCAAAATTAGCGCAAAACTAGGTTCGTAGTAAGGACTTCAGTCCTTCCAATCTAAGAAACCGGGTTTTTACGATTTTTATCTACAATAACGAATATTCTCGCAAAAACCCGGTTTCTGACTACTGGCACAATCTTGAGAAACCGGGTTTTTTCCCAAATCTTCGCCTGTCACCAAATATTCTCGCAAAAACCCGGTTTCTGACTACCCAGCCATCAAATACAAAACAACTGCCAACAGCCAAAACTGTCAACAGTTGTTTTACATATTAAATGCGGATGGCGAGACTCGAACTCGCAAGGACATAATGCCACACGCACCTCAAGCGTGCGCGTATACCAATTCCGCCACATCCGCTTTTTCCGGCAATCTCCGGGATTTTTTGCGTTACGAGTTAAAGATTCACAGGTTGAGGTTCCTGACATTTAACTTGTGACTTGCCCGATCGCACCGCCGATTTAGAATCATAGCACCACTACCGACAAAATGTAAAATAAATTTTTATGAACAATTTCTGCAAAAGCATTATCCAGAACATACCGAAAGGCATTATTGTACAGAATATTGAGTGAATTAAGCAGCGAAGATGGGGTTCTCAAAAATTTTAATCGCTAATCGGGGGGAAATAGCCCTCCGCATACTTCGCACCTGCGAGGAAATGGGGATTGCCACGGTCGCCGTTCACTCCACCGTAGATAAACACGCCCTGCACGTCCAGTTAGCAGACGAAGCCGTTTGCATCGGCCCCCCCACCAGCAGTAAAAGTTATTTAAACATCCCTAACATCATTTCGGCGGCCCTGACGCGCAACGCCGCAGCGATTCATCCGGGGTACGGTTTCCTCGCCGAAAACGCCCGATTTGCCGAAATTTGTGCTGACCATCAAGTTACTTTCATCGGCCCGTCCCCGGCAGCAATGCGGGCGATGGGCGACAAATCCACGGCGAAAGAAACTATGCAGCGGGTGAAAGTTCCGACTGTTCCCGGTAGCGGCGGATTGCTGGCAGACGAACACGAGGCTTTGTCATTAGCCCGCGACATCGGCTATCCCGTGATGATTAAAGCTACCGCCGGCGGGGGAGGTCGGGGTATGAGGCTAGTCAGAGAAGCGTCGGAACTTCCCAAACTTTTCCATGCAGCCCAAGGTGAAGCCGATGCAGCTTTTGGTAATCCGGGACTTTACTTGGAAAAATTCATCGAAAAGCCCCGACATATCGAAATCCAAATTCTCGCGGATAACTACGGTAACGTGATCCACCTCGGCGAGAGAGACTGTTCGATTCAGCGCCGACATCAAAAACTCCTGGAAGAAGCGCCCAGTCCCGCCCTCAGCCAGAAACTTCGAGATCAAATGGGTCACGCGGCGGTGGCTGCTGCAAAAGCTATCAACTACACCGGTGCGGGTACTGTGGAATTTCTGCTTGACAAATCGGGCAAGTTCTACTTCATGGAAATGAACACGCGCATCCAAGTGGAACATCCTGTCACGGAGATGATTACAGGCCTGGATTTGATTGCCGAACAAATTCGCATCGCCCAAGGTGAAAAACTGCAAATCAAGCAAAATCAAGTAATTCTCAGCGGCCACGCCATCGAGTGCCGGATCAATGCTGAAGATCCCGATCGCAATTTCCGGCCTCACCCCGGCATCATCAGCGGTTATTTGCCTCCCGGTGGCCCCGGCGTGCGGATGGACTCTCACGTTTACACCGATTACGAAATACCTGCTTACTACGATTCTTTAATCGGTAAAGTAATTGTATGGGGGCGCGATCGGCCTTCAGCCATCAGCAGGATGAAACGGGCATTGCGGGAATGCGCCATCACCGGAGTTCCCACCACCCTCAGCTTCCACCAAAAAATCCTCGATAGCCCCGAATTTCTCAGCGGCGAAGTTTATACGAATTTTGTCGAACAGTTTATGAACCAAAATGGTCAGTAGTCCTTAGTCAGTAGTCCTTAGTCAGTAGTCCTTAGTCATTAGTGGGATTAAGGTGGGCAATGCCTGCGCGGCCCGCGTCAATCTGGTGAAGAATATCCTTAAAAACTCGAAATTTCCTTTTTGGCAGTAGTCAAGACTCCTGCTAAGGACTAAGGACTACTGACGACTAACTACTAACTAAGGACTACTGACTAATGACTAAGGACTACTGACTCTTACATCATCATTGTCAAGATTCCTTGCTGACCGAGAAGCATTTCCCTGAGCAAGCTACAGATACCGACCCAAATAATCGGCGTAATGTCCACTCCGCCGATCGGCGGTACAATCTTTCTAGTTACGGCTAAAAACGGTTCCGTCGGCCAAGCAATCAGGCTCAACGGCAATTTGCTCAGATTTACTTCGGGATACCAAGTCAGGACGATCCGAAAAATAAATAGCAAAGTCATCACCACCAGGACAGAGCCCAGAATCCAACTTGCAACGGTAATACCAGTCATGGGTTTTATCTCAAAATCTTAAGTTTTGTTAAGTCAGCTTTTCATAATTTTAACCGTTTCACAGGCGCGATCGAACAAAAACGGCAGATTTTTTCCGGTCTTATACCTTCGGAGCGAGAGGGTGCTAAGGTTTGAGGGTGCTGGGGTGCGAGTTTTCGAGGGGGGAAATATGGCTCGCGCCTTTGATTTGTGACATTTCCAACATCCATTGCAAGATCCTTTGCCGAACTTCCCCGTAAGAACTGAGTGCTGATAAAATTAATAAAAATCAAACTCTTGTAACAAAGGTCTTGAATCTATGACTCCTTCACTCGCGAACTTTTTGTACAGCCTGCTGGTGGGCGTGGCGGTAGTAGTGATTCCAGCAACGATCGCCCTGATATTCATCAGCCAAAAAGACAAAATCAAGCGCACCTAAAAAGTCTGGGGGTTTCTAAGTCCGGCGTGAAAGTCAATTTTCGACTACACGTCGGGCATTTCCCCGATCCAAGAAACCTCGGCTACCAGCAACTGTGAAGGCCAAACCTTCGGTTGAGGGCTTTCGCTGAGGTTTTTTCCCGTTAAACTCATTATTATACGGTTCCCCAACCAAGCAAAAAGCTTGGGCGGACGCTGCCCGATCGAGTAAAGTCGGGTTCGCAGACTTAATTGATAGATTTAAAATCTAGCTCGCTAACATAGGAAAGACATAGGAGATAGGCTAATGGTCAATTTAGGATTGAACTGGAGCAGCCTGCTAGGGATCATCCTAGCAGTAGCAGGGGCAGGACTGTACTTTCTGCGATCGTGGCGTCCCAAACTAGCCCGAGACCACGATATTTTTTTTGCAGCAGTCGGCCTGCTGTGCGGCGGTATTCTGTTATTTCAAGGATGGCGGCTCGATCCAATTCTGGCCTTCGGTCAGTTCTTGCTGACCGGTTCGGCCATATTTTTTGCAGCCGAAAGCATAAAGCTGCGGGGAGCGACCACAGCCCAAGCCAAAAGTCGCGCCCAATACGTAGATGAAGAGCGGCCCGTCAGCAATGCCTACGCTTACGAGGGCTACGATAGCGACATCGATCGGCTAGAACCAGAGGAAGACTACCCGCAGCGTCCCCGGATTAGAGGCAGCCAGGACTACCGTTCTTCGCGGGAAGCCTACGACGACGAGCCGCGCCGCCGTCCTTCGAGTCGCAGCGCCAGCATTAACACATCCAGGCCAGACTCGATGGTCGATCGACCCTCGCGCAAGCGTCCCTCTCGCCCAGAAACCCCACCAACCCGAGAGTCTGACAACTGGGACATTTCAGACAACCCCGAAGAAAGACCGGCCCGCAGCCGCAACCGTCGCCCCCCCGCTTCGGAAAACCCTAGTTCCGACACACCGCCGAGAACTAAAAGAACCCGTCCTGCGGAAGCATCGAGGTCTCGCCCCAGCAACGGCGATGTGGAAGCACCGCCGTCAGATTACGTGGAGTACCGACCAGTGGAATACCCGGAAGACCAACCGGATAATTCTCCCAGTTTCGACAAATAGGCAAATATAAGTAGGTGGGTGAAACTCAACATTTCTCCCACCAGCAATGTAAAATATTAAGTTGCGTTTATTGATGCCCATCTACTTGCCCATCTACTTATTTTCAGACAAAATTATTATTTAATAAATATAAAATACGAGAAGAAAAGGCGGGTAAATGCACGAAAACACAGATGCTCTGTCAATTATCACTTAATATTTTGAATGTGATATCGTTTCCGGTTGCATCGGAATAATAAAGTCGAGTCAACAGTCAACAGTCAACAGTTAACAGTTAACAGTTAACAGTCACCTCACGGTGCAACCGGAATTGATATGACTCCTATCCAATAACCACTATCAGGTGCGATCGCACAAAATACAACTTGCGGAACTAACCAAAATTCTAACAGTCTCAAATCTCAAATCTCAAATCTCAGATTAGCAATATGCCACTACTGGAAATAGGAGATCCCGCCCCTTGGTTTTCCATTCCTGCCTCCAATAACCCCTTATTTCATTTCTCAACAGTTGGCGGTCGGCGAACTGTGCTATTTTTCTTTGCCAGCGCAGCTTTTCCAGAAATTCAAGTTATTCTCAAAAGCTTTGAAGAGCTTTCAGGAGAATTCCAAAGCTTAGAAGTACCGCTGTTTGGAGTTAGCGTTGATGCAGCAGACAAAGAACAAAACAGAGGGACAACAATTGCTCCGTCATTCATCTTTTTCTGGGACTTCGACAAAAAACTCAGCCAACAGTACGGTGTCTGCCGAGATGTCGAACAAAATGGAGTTGCCGGAGTTCACTATGCACCCCAAACTTTTGTTCTCAACGAAAACCTTCAGGTAATTAACATTTTGCCGATGGGCGATCCCCACCACCACGCCCGGGAAGTATTGGATTTTCTCAAAACTTTGCCCCCATTCGAGGAAGCCAGAGCGGCCGCGAGACACGCTCCGGTGCTGGTAATTCCTAACGTTTTGGACAAAGCTTCTTGTGGGGCTTTGATCGATTTGTACAAAACTCACGGCGGCAGTCCTTCGGGTTTTATGAGACAAATTGACGGGAAAACTGTGGGCATTCACGACGATAATTTCAAGAAACGCCGGGATTTTTTTATAGAAGATCCAAAGTTGCAGCAGCGATTGAGTGCGATTATTTTGCGCCGGGTGCGCCCGGAAGTAGAAAAAGCTTTCCAGTTTACAATTACCAGGTTTGAACGGTATTTGGTGGGCTGTTACGATGCCCAAAGCGGCGGTTTTTTTCGGCCGCACCGCGACAATACGAGCAAAGGTACTTTGCACCGCCGATTTGCGATGACTCTCAACTTGAATGTGGGGGAGTATACGGGGGGATTTTTGCGGTTTCCCGAGTACGCGCCGCACGGTTATAAAGGGGATTCTGGTACGGCGATTATTTTTTCGTGTTCTGTGCTGCACGAAGCCACACCGGTGATTAGCGGGGAGCGTTTTGCTTTGCTGTCTTTTTTCTACGGCAATGAGGATGCTCGGGTGCGGCAAGCTAATTTTAAGTATTTGGCTGACGCGCCGGATTCTAGAATTGCCGAAACTACTGAGAGATAGTCGATCGCCCAATTCCGTCAAAACCGATCGCTCTTTTGAACCTCGATTTTTCACTCCCGCTGCACAAGTTCTAAAATAATTACACAGAGTAGTTAGGAGTTAGCCACAAAACCTAATTCCTAGCTACCGAGGGCTAAATACTAATCGATCGCCATGAATCTCAAACTTCTAAGTTTAGCAGTATCGGGAATTTTAACAATTGGGGTTGCAGCCAGCCCTGATGCGGTGGTTGCGGCATCCCCAGGGCGGCGGGAGGCAGATTTAACTGAATTTAAGTCAGTGCTTTCTCAAGGTGCGATCGCCCAAAATACCGAAGAACAAACCAACATTCGAGTCTACGAACAAGCCAGTCCGGCAGTTGTTACCGTCGATACAGAAAAATCTAACGGTAGCGGCACAATTATCAGCCCCGACGGCATGGTGTTAACGAACGCCCACGTTGTTTCCGCAGGCGGTACCGTGAATATAATTTTGTCAGACGGCAAAAAAGTTGTTGCCGATGTCGTCGGATTCGGCGAAGACGGCCTAGACTTAGCCGTGGTAAAGATTCGCGGTCAAAACAATTTGCCCACTATTCCCATCGCCCGTCCCGGTTCGGTGAAAGTCGGACAACAAGCATTTGCGATCGGCAATCCATTCGGTCAATTTCAAGGTACTTTGACAGTCGGCATCGTCAGCCGCATCGACCTTTCTCGAGGCTTAATTCAAACCGACGCGGCGATCAATCCCGGCAATTCAGGAGGCCCCCTGCTCAACAGTTCAGGAGAATTAATCGGTGTCAATACTTCTATTTTTACTCGCGGTCAGGGTGGAGGCAATATCGGTATCGGTTTTGCAATTTCAGCAGACAAAGTACCCGCTTTCCTGAGTGCCGTGCGAGAAGGGCGAGCTCCCCGCGTTGCTCAGAGGCGATCGCCCTTTGGCAACAAATCACCTCAAAAAGTTGCGTTAAACGGGCCCGCCGTCAGCGGCCTCCTCACCGACAAATCTAGCGTTCTGCCCGCAGACAACAGCTTTTTTGACCTCTACTCCTTTGAAGGAAGAGCCGGCCAGCAAATCACAATTGAAATGAAAAGTCAAGAAATTGACCCTTATTTAATTTTGCTCGGCCCCAACCAGCGCGAAATCGCCCAAGACGATGACGGTGCAGGTAGTAAAAACGCCAGGATAACACTCAGGCTGCCAGCAGACGGCACTTACACGCTACTGGCAAATTCCTACCAAGCTAGGCAGTCTGGGGCTTATACGTTAGAACTGAAAGCGAGCGCTCCAGGGGCACCTTCTAGGGCGATTTTGGAAGCAGAAGGCGCTTTGGTCGCAGGCGGGCCGGTATTGCCGTCTGACAAGAGTCTGTATCGCGAGTATACTTTTGAAGGTCGATCGGGTCAGTCTGTAGCCATTTCCCTCGAAAGTACAGATTTCGATGCCTATGTGGCTATCTTTGGCCCTAACGGTCGATTACTGGGAGAAAATGACGATGCCAGCGATTCAACTAAAAATGCGTTTCTGAGCGTTACTTTGCCCGCTACGGGTCGCTACCGCGTAGTTGTCAATGCTTATGATGCTTCGGGCCGGGGTCGTTACAATCTAACTATCCGTTAAAAATCAGTAATGGGGAATTGGGAATTGGGCATCGGGCCTAAAAGCATCGGGCATCGGGCATTGACTACTGACTACTAATAGGGCGGACACGGGGGCACCGCCCCTGCCAACTGACTACTGACTGCTGACTGCTGACTACTGACTAATGACTGCTGACTCCTAAGAGGGCGGGCCCGCACCATCCACCGCCCCTACTGACTAATGACTGCTGACTAATGACTAATGACTAATGACTAATGACTACTGACTACTGACTACTGACTACTGACTACTGACTACTGACTACTTCCTTCGTTGCAAATCGAGGTAATTCATGCGTAAAGTTAGATTTTGGGCGATCGCGCCAATTGCTGTACTAGCTAATTTTCCTGGCAAGCCGACTCTCTCGGTACCTGTTTCAAATTCCGGTGGAATTGCTAACAGCATTTCGACCCTCATTTCAGCAGAATTTCCTCAAAATTCACCTGATGTGACCCCTACAAACAAAGCTGTTTTAGCTCAAGCAAGCCCCAATCCCTCGCCAACTCAAAGTCCAACTGTAGAATCTGGGCCGAGTCCTGATGCGGGTTCATCTAAGGTGATTTTAGAGCAAAAGGGAGAACTCAGCCCTGCTAAATCTTCTGTACTGCCCTCGGACAGCAGTTTGTACGACGAGTATACCTTTGAAGGAACTCAGGGTCAGAAGGTGGTTGTTACTGTAGAAAGTACCGAGTTTGATACTTATCTCGCTATTTTCAACTCCCAGGGCGAGCTACTTGCAGAAAATGATGATGCGACGCAGCAAAATTCCAATTCTGAGCTGACTGTTACCTTGTCTGCGAGCGGTCGCTACCGCGTCATTGTCAATGCTTACGATCCGCCTCCAAAAGGTAGAGGCAAGTACAGTTTGACAGTCCGCGAAACAACTGGAAATTAGTTGGAACGAAACTTCGGAGTCAGGGCACGGCAATTCTGTGTCCTGATAGTTTTAGGACGATCGCACTACCAGCAAATATTGTTAACTTCGGTAAATTAATGTGTTATGTCAATTCCGGTTGCACTCCTGGGGAATTGTTGACTGTTGACTGTTGACTGTTGACTGTTGACTGTTGACTGTTGACTGTTGTTATTTGTTATTTGTTATTTGTTATTTGTTGGTGGCAATTCCTAATGCCCTATGCCCGGCGCAGGCCTATGCCCTGCGCGCGCCTAGGGCATCTCATCTTTCTGAGAAATGCTATAAAATGCTGCATATTTAATTCGACAGACTGTATTTTAAATAACCATTAAAAGTTGAATGGAAGCTGAAAAATCAATAATTTTACAACTCCCATTCTCGATCGATTTAGATTAATTTAACGCAGGCCCAGCCAGGTAAAAAAATCCTGGCGGGTGAAAAATTCTAGCAGCAAAAGTCCCACGAATCCCACCATTGCAAATCGTCCGTTGATTGTTTCTGCGTAGCGATTCCAACCAAAGGCGGGTTCTGGTTGTGTTGGGGTATTTGGGGTTGTCGGTTTTGGGGATGGAGGAGTTTTAGCAGTCATTTAAATGTTTTGAGTTGCGAGTTTTGAAAAAGAATTTTTGGGAAGCTTGGCGATCGCACAACTTCTAATTTACCAGGAAACTGACCGCCGATCGCTAATCTGCTGACTTTTCTAAACTTTGAACCGATTCGATCAGGTTTCGCACGGTTTCGGTACCTTCTGAAGGCTCAAACAACAGCGGGAACTTGCCGCGAGCGATCATTCTCAAACCCAATGGCCCGATACTCAGCAAGCCTTGAACATCTCGGAAGTAGTTTCCTACTACTTCGATGCCAAATTTGCGCTCGTCTATCCAGCCGCCTTCTTTGACAAGATTAATTAAGACTTTGCGGTGGCGGATCGATCGGCTGGCTTGGTCGTCTTTGCGATCGAGAATCTCCTGTTTAATCTTACCAATTTGATCCATCGGCGCAACTTCCATCGGACAAACCGAGTTGCAGTAGTAACAGCGGGTGCATCCCCAAACGCCTGCGGTGCCTTCGTTATATTTTTCGAGTCGATTTTCGGTTTCCCCGTCGCGGGAATCGGCGATCGTCCGGTAAGCTTTGGCGAGGGCGTGGGGGCCGACAAATTCCGGGTTGACTTCGCGGGCGTTGCACTCAGAATAGCACGCGCCGCAGAGGATGCAGTTGCCAGTTTGGTCGAGTTTCGATCGCTCTTGGGGAGTTTGCAGGAATTCCCGTTCTGGAATTGCTCGCGAGGCTGTGCTGACATAGGGTTCCACAGCTTCCAGGTTGTCCCAAAAACTCGTCATATCGACCACCAAATCTTTAATTACCGGCATATTTCCCATAGGGGCGACGGTAATTTCTGGGATGAAATCGGCAGGCTGTTCTGCTGAACTCGCACGGGCTATTTTTTGCAGTCTGGCGAGTTCGCTACCGACATTTTCTTTGCAAGCTAATGCCGATCGCCCGTTAATCCGCATCGAACAACTGCCGCAAATGGTATTTCGACAATTTTTGCGAAAAGCTAAAGTCCCGTCCTGTTCCCACTTGATGCTGTTGAGACAGTCGAGGATAGTATTGCTCTCTTCCACGTCTAGGGTGTAAGTGTGAACGCGGGGAGCCTCGTTTTGATTTTGGCGGACTACGTTAAAACGGACTTGCATATTTTGAGTGGAGAATTTAGTTTCTATTTTAATCTGGATTTTTTGTTTGTATAAAAACCTTTTAATTGTTTTAACATCTACCTCTAGCAATAGATTTAACTAATTTTGTTATTGTTTTGTAACAGGGAATAGTTCCCAAGTCATAAATCATAAATCAAGACTTTTTTTAGCGGTTTTTTGAGTTTTTAATAGAAGAGAAAGGTAATCGATATACACATTTGGCGAGTCGGAGGGGAAGTTATGTCTAGCTTGTATGTTTTAACATTTATGTTTTCAATGCCGGCTTTTTTTCTGGGTCTTGTGAATCCTCAATGGGTGGGAATGAAAAATCGCAAGCTATCTGTGAGTTTATACGGCGTTTTGATGGCAGTTTCGTTTGTTTTGCTTGGGGTTGGAACACCTAAGCCGCCGCAGCCAGTTGCCTCGGGGCTGCTAGCCTCCACTCAACGGCCAGAATCTAGGGTAAGCTGACAGAAGAGTACCATTCGTGGAAGCTCATAAAAACCGGGTTTATGAACGAAAGATATAGGTTGTGATGCAGTTTTTGCGGTCAGAAACCCGGTTGTTGCCACAGGTGCAAAATATCGGGTAAGCCCACTTTTGCGCTGAACGTAGCTGCCCGTGCACCTCACTTTTGTGGCAGGGTTACGAGAAATTTTACCAGGAGTTACGCCAGGGGGCGAGAAACCGGGTTTTTTCACGAAAATTACATCGCCAACAGCCTCGGTTAATGCTTGGGCTTTTTTCGGTGCTTCTACTGATTTGAAGATGGAAATCGATCGAGTATTATCTAATTGTAGAGCTTGCGGTGCAGGTGCATCTATGACTTACAGCTTGAGAATTGTCGATTTGCCAACAAGCGAACGGCCGCGGGAACGGCTGATGGCGGGCGGCCCGAAAAGTTTGGCGACGGCGGAATTGATTGCGATTTTGCTCGGTACCGGTCAGGGAAAGGGCAAACTCTCGGCTGTAGGGCTGGGACAGTATATTTTAAATCAGTTGAGCCAGCACCAGCGCGACCCTCTGGCAGTGCTCCGCACTATTAGCGTGCAGGAATTGACGCAGATTCACGGGATCGGGCCTGCTAAGGCAACTGGGATTTTGGCTGCGGTGGAGTTGGGGAAGCGGGTGTTTCAGTCGCGGCCGCCGGAAATGGCTGTGGTTGACTCTCCGCAAGCGGCTGCGGATGCCTTGAGTCAGGATTTGATGTGGCAGTCTCAGGAACGTTTTGCTGTGGTGTTGCTGGATGTAAAAAATCGGCTGCTGGGAACTCAGGTAATTACGATCGGCACAGCCACGGAAACTTTAGCTCACCCTAGGGATATTTTTCGGGAAGTGATCCGCCAAGGAGCGACGCGGGCGATTATCTCGCACAATCACCCCTCCGGAATTGTAGAGCCGAGCCCGGAGGATATTGCTTTGACGCGGCAGTTGCTGGCGGGAGCGCAGTTTTTATCGATTCCGCTGTTGGATCACTTGATTTTGGGAAATGGCGATTTTCGGAGCTTGCGGCAGACTACAACGCTTTGGGAGGAGTATCCCCAAGGCGATTGAACTCTTATTCTTAACTAACTCGATTGCTATGATTAGTTATTTGTATCTTTGGCCTGTCCGAGGGCTGAATCGAGCATCACCGCAGGATATTTTTGAGGCTGGAGTCCTAGGCGACAGCGTGTTTTGACTGAATGTCGCTGCTGATACTTAGTTTCGATCGCAACTCGGTTAATCTAGTATAGGTAAGCTGAAGAGGTCGCTAATCCGATTTTTTTTGAGCATACTAAACATATACTGAACCAGCACCTAAATACCCAATAATTAAGAAATTATTAAATTGGGTGTAAAATACACGGCGTGGTGATAGGAGAAAAACTGTGTTTCTGAGACTTGCAGAACAACACCGTAAATTCGTCCAAGATTTGGTAATGAACCTCCAGGCTTTGGCGATCGTGCTAGAGCGCAGAGGTTATCTGGCATCCTGCTACACTTGCGGGGGTCAGATGAACAGTGCCTCATTTATGGTCAGTTTGACGGACAACCATCTAATTCGATTTTTAGTGTCAGATTACGGTATCACTTGGACTGAGATGCGGGACGATCGCGAACTGATGAAACTTGAAGGTGCAGAAGCGATCAATCAGTTACAAGAACTGGCAAATCTGGTAAAGTACGACATCCAGCCTTCAGAAGCTACTTTGGCGGCGGCGCACCGAGTTTAGCGATTGCACGGCTCCCAGGAAAGCTAAGCGCGAAATAGGGTGCTTGTCTGCTACAAATCAATCCCCATCAATTTATTTGAGAGGATTCACAGGTTGTAGAGTGATGCTAGCTCAACCGAAAAGAGTGCATTCAGACCCTCAGTTTAGCGCCTCGCCGATCGAACTCCCACCGGTCAGACGGCATATTTTATGCAAGAAATCTCAAACTTGGAACCCCTAGTTTTTTTGCAGCAGTTGATTATCCCTAGATATCTGTTCGCAAAATGTAGAAGTGCTACTGCTCGTCGGCTGCGATGTTAATTTCCCGCTTTGGCATTCAAAAGTCAAGGAATTGAAATTAACTTTGAGCAGGCAAGTAAAATTTAACATCCAGATCCAGGATGAGGCTGTGAAGATTGGGCAAAAAGCTGCCCCGGGGTGTGACGGGCAAATTTCGTTTATTTTTGCTTTTCGATTTAGCTGATAAGGCTAACAAACAATTAACTTGAAACAGCATCGCTGCTGTAAAAATCTCACAGCCGGCTTTAGCCGGCTAAGTTTTGTGTAAGTAAGGGCTTTTGGGCAATATTTTGCAGTGTTGTTGTTAAACAACTCTTTGAAGTGCGCGATCGCGCTGGCAAACTATTATTTTATAATATTTTAATAATTAGTCCGAAAATATCGATCGTCAAGTTTGGAATCAAAATCAAATGGTAAATTTAAGCGAACTTCTAGAACCAATCGCCAGTCAATTTCGCAGCCTGGGCATTCCCGAACCGATTACCCATTGGGGACACCCGGTAATGATGGGGATCGTGATTGTAGCGATGGGCAGTTTTGTCGGGTATACGGGATGGCAGGGACGTTTGGCGGCGGATAAGGATGTCGCGATTAAAAGTCGATCGGATCACCGCAAGCTTGCACCGTGGATGTTTCTGTTTCTAGCTTTGGGCTACACTGGCGGGTTGCTGTCGCTGGTGATGCAGCATCAGCCTGTGATGGAAAGCGCGCATTTTTGGACTGGCTCAACAGTGCTGGTTTTGCTGGCTGTTAGCAGCTTGATTTCGCTAACGGGTTTTGGAGGCAACAAGCTGGCACTGCGCGCGGTTCACGCTTATTTGGGTACGACGGCTTTAGCACTTATGGTGTTGCACGCGGCTTTCGGTTTAAAATTGGGGCTATCTATTTAGAAAAGGAAGAGGAAGGGGAAGGCAAGGGAAAGAATCTCAAGAAAGCAATTTAGCCATAAGCTTTGAGGCATTTAAATTGTATATTCAGGACGGGCGGGACACACCGCTCGCGGTTCGATCGCTTTTTAAGAGACAATTTAAATGCCTCAAAGCTTACCGCGCAGATTTCCCTGAAATATTCTCCCTCTAAATTGCTAATTAATGAATCAAGCAACGGGTGTCATTTTTTGTCTGGCCTACATTCTGGGATTGATTTCCACAGGAGTTTTTTGGGGTAGATATGCCATACTAGCTTTGGGAATAGCCGCGGCAGTCGCGATGCCTAAATTGTTGTTAAAGCATACTAGGAATTCTCTCAAAACTACTAAAAAAAGACGCAGCAGAACCCCAAAAAATGCTCTAGAAGAACCCTTAGAGATGAGGGAAGAATTGAGTTGGTTGGAGATGCTGCCGAGAGGAAAACGGGTGTGGGCTGCGGCGGGTTTGGTGGCATTTCTAGGTAGCTTTTATTTGGCATTTCGATCGCCCCAACCGACAGTTAATGACATCAGCAAACTGATTCCGGCAGTGGGAAACACCCAAGAAGTGGTGGTGACAGTTCGCGGTAGAGTCGTGAGCGCGCCTCGATTGACTCGATCGGGGCGATCGCAATTTTGGCTGAACACAGATTTAGTTAGCGAAATCAACGGCGGTGAAGCCGGAGTAGTCGTCAACCGCCCAGTATCGGGCAAACTCTACGTTACAGTGCCTCTGCTGCAAGCAACGGGCTTGTACGCCGACAATACGATCGCAGTTGTGGGCTCGCTGTACAAACCGCAGCGGCCCTCAAATCCGGGGGCTTTTGATTTTCGAGCATATTTAGCCAGAGAAGGGGCTTTTGCGGGGCTCAAAGGGCGTCAGATTGACTGGAGGAGAGAAAATGCGATCGCCGATGTCAATCGAGTTAACAGCAAAACGGCTGCTTTCTGGGAACCCGCTGGGATGCAGCCATCGTACATTCAAGCGATGCGGATGCGGATCGTGCGATCGCAGCTATCGCGGTTAAATGTTCCCGAAGGCCCGCTGATCGCAGCTATCGCCCTCGGCAAACAAGCAGTTGATTTACCTTACAACATCCGCGACTATTTCGTGCAAGCTGGATTAGCCCACGCGATCGCAGCTTCGGGCACTCAAGTTTCAATGGTTTTGGCTTTAGTTATAGCTTTAACCAAGCGCTTTTCCAAACAATTACAATTTGGTTTTGGCGTAGGCGCTTTATTTTTGCTCGTCGGATTGACAGGCTTTGAAGCTTCAATCTGCCGCGCCGCACTGATGGGATTTGGCACACTATTTGCTTTGGTGTTGAGTCGCGAAGTTAAGCCGTTGGGATTGCTGTTAATCGCTGCTACTATTTTACTGCTAGTTAACCCTTTGTGGATTTGGGATTTAGGTTTTCAACTGAGTTTTTTAGCAACTTTGGGGTTAGTTGTGACAGCGCCGCCGCTGATGGCAAAGTTGGACTGGATGCCACCGGCGATCGCTTCAATTGTGGTGGTTCCGATCGCCGCTTCAGTTTGGGTGCTGCCGCTGTTACTTTATGTTTTTAGTGTGGTATCACCTTACAGCATTTTAGTCAATATTATTGCGGCTCCTTTGCTGTGGATTTTGAGTATTGGCGGGATGGTTAGCGCTTTAGCTGGATTAATTTTTCCGCCGGCGGGGAGTATTTTGGCGCAACTGCTGGACTATCCGGCAAAGTGGTTAATTGCGATCGCCCAATATTTCTCGCAATTGCCAGGTAATTCGGTAGCTGTCGGTCAAGTATCCGTGTTTCAGTTAATCGCACTTTACAGTTTAATCTGCTGGGTTTGGCTGGGGGGAAGCAGCAATAAAAATGCCAGTGGGAAGAAGTCCGAGGGAAGTTCGGCAACAAGTACCGTACAAAATTTAACGGATATCAGGAAGCAGCAAAAAACAGGTAAGAGGGAAGCTGGAAGAGAGAAAAATCGGGGAAAAGGGAGAGAGCAGCCAGGGAAAACAAGAGTTATTTCGCTGCCGAGTTTTTCTGCTGTTTGGATTTTACCGATGGCGCTGGTGGCGGGAATTGGCATCATAGTTTTGCCAGCTTCGCACGTTCAATCATCTTTGTTTCAAGTTACTTTGCTGGCAACATCGGGCGAACCAGTTTTAGTAATTCAAGACCGGGGAAAAGTGGCGCTGATTAATAGCGGTGATGAAAATACTGTGAGGTTTACAGTGTTGCCTTTTTTGCAGCAGCAAGGAGTTAATTCTCTGAATTCTGCGATCGCCACTCACGGTCATTTAGGTTTGAGCAGTGGTTGGGGAAAATTACTAGAACGCTTGCGAATAAACACATTTTATGATAACAATGCTCCCAAAAAAATTCACCGCGGCAGCGATCGGGAATTTATGAAGGCTGTCGAGTCTCGCCAAGGCGTTTACTTACCTGTAGAAACTAACAGCACAATCGATCTGGGTTCAATGCGGTTGCAGTTTGTAAATGCGGAAATCCCGGTAGTAGAATTGCTGGTGGGCGATTCCCTACCCCTTGGGAACTCCTTCGGAGAACGGGAGCGCTCAGCTTCGCGAACTTGGTTGATTGTCGGTGAAATGACACCGGAAACGCAAAAAAAATTAGCAGCTACAGGAACATTGAAACCCGCTCGAGTGCTGTGGTGGTCGGGAACAGCTCTAACAGCCGAGTTATTGGACGCGGTGACGCCGCAAGTGGCGATCGCCTCTGCTGACGAAATCGACCCAGAAACCGCAGCCAAACTGCACCAAAGCAAAACCCAGATATTCTGGACAGGGCGCGATGGAGCCCTTCAATGGACTCCCGGTACGGGATTTAAGACGACTCTGGAATCTGAAGAAAATGAAACTTCTTTTCTCTAAGGATTTACAACGCGGCGCATTGTGCGGTAAGATAGTTTTAGCTCGCATCTCAAGTCAATTGGAGAGGTGGCAGAGCGGTTGAATGCGGCACACTCGAAATGTGCTTTAGGGGTGACTCTAACGTGGGTTCAAATCCCACCCTCTCCGTTTTTAATAACCGGCAAAAGAACCGACAAAAAACACCCCTCCAGGAGTGTTTTGCTTACCAGGTAATTTTTCTAGCCAACTGATTCAAACTCAATCTCTGTGTCCTCTGCGGCCTCTGTGGTTCATCAAAAAAAAACCGCCATCTCAATAACAGACAGCGGTTTTTTTTTAAACAACTAACAGTCGCTTAAAATTAGTGAGCAGAACCGTTACCGTGATACTTGTCAGTATCGTAGAATCCGTTTTTTGTGCCGAAGAACAGACAGCACACAGTGAAAACAGCCGTCAACACTGCTAAAACTAACTTAACGTCCATAATTTACTGTCTCCTGATTTAGTGAGTGCAAATACTCAGATTGTAGATTCTTTTTGGCTGGCGCGGCCATCTACTAGCGTAGCGCCAGATTTGCTCGGCTGTACTCTGGTGCGACAATTTCCTGACGGTGAGACAATTCGGGGAATGATTGTGGAAACCGAAGCTTACGCCCCTGGAGATCCGGCTTGTCACGCTTACCGCCAGCGCACACCTCGCAATCACGCGATGTTCGGGCCTGCGGGTATCTGCTACGTTTACTTAATCTACGGGATGTATCACTGTTTTAACGTGGTGACGGATGCAGAGGGGGTTGCTAGCGGTGTGCTGATTCGAGCTTTGCAGCTAGATGCGCTTCCCAAAGCATTCTCGCACATTCCCGAAAAAAAGCGATCGCGCCTCGCCGCCGGGCCAGGGAAACTGTGTAAGGTACTGGAGATCGATCGAACTTTCAGCGGTTTACCCTTAGATGCAGGCCACCCGCTGCGGTTGGAACACCGGAGCGAGCAATTTCAGCAAGCCGTGGAGGAGGGTACAATAAATTTTGTCCAAACTACGCGGATCGGGATTTCTCAAGGAATTGATTTGCCTTGGCGCTGGTATGTAGGGAACTCTACGGCTGTGTCACAACTCTAGTAATGTCAAAGGTATCACTGTAAATTTTGTCGCTTATCTTAGTGAAATTATGGCTTACTCTTCTGAAAATCCGATCGTACAACTCAAAAAATGCCTAAGCCTGGTTCAGGATGTCAACACTCACAGCGAAGCGAACCGAGCCTTCGAGCAATTGTGCGGGATTATCGACGCTGAAAACCCAATGGCGGCGCAACTGTTGGAGATGCTGTGGGAAGAAGCAATTATGGCGAGGCGATCGGCCTTATTTTGGCAGCAAATGAGCGATGTTGAAAAAGATATGGCTAATAGAATGATGGAAAACATGACACAAATGCGGCAAAACTATTTGCGGTTGATGCAGGAAATGTAAGATTGGGCAATGGGTAATTGCTAATTAGTAATTACCCATTGCCCAGACTGCGATCGGAAACGATAAAAACGAGTAAAAGAAGCAGATTTAACTGCGGCGAGACTCAGAATCCACCAGGCAATATGTGCGTATTGAGCGCAGTCAAACCAAGTGACAGTAAAAATTAAATAAGCAATAACAACAGCTTCAATACCGCGCATAGACGAATTCAGCGCTAAACATACATAATATCCCCAAAGTGCAATAGCAGCCAGCAGCCCTAAGATACCAACTGACAAGTAGTATCCAGAATCCAATTGTGAGCTTTGTAAGTAGGGATTTCTCTAGTGCTGATTTCACTTTTTATGTTAATATAGTTGTAAGTAAAGTCATCTAAATTTACAACAATCGGAGTTAGTTGAGGATTTCTGATGTAGGGATAGGCAATGCCGAAACCATCAAATCCCCATCCAAGTAGCGGGCGTTTTTTGATGCCACGGGCTGAAAGTGTCCACATGGGCGATCGGCTGGACATGATTTGGGCGATGGTCGGTTTGCTCCAATCTAGCGGCCTGGTGACAGTCATAACACCAACAGCAATTACACCTGTCAAAGTAATCCCTATAAGGATTTTGTAATACTTGCGTCTCAGCAAATAGACACTCGCAACCATCACAGCTAAAATAGCACTTCTGGTAGAAGTTAGCAGCAGTGCGGGAACAGTTAAAGCCAAAGTAATTGCAGTTAATTTAGTTGTGGTAAATCTCCAAAACCAACCGACAATAGCACTAATTATTATTAATGCTAAAACTATAGCTGCATGGCCGCGATGGGAGTACCATCCGATGGGTTGCTGTCCTTGAAAAATACTGCTGGCATTAACATCAGCTCTGATAATTTGACCCATTGTGGAGGTATAGTCGATCCGCCAGTCGATGATTTGGGGGAAGATACTAAGAGAAAGGATGATGCCGCCAATTAGCAGTCCTTGGAATTGGAAATTTATGAGTTGCGGGTGTACGGTTAAGAGCAAGCTGTTGCTGAGGGTGAAGGCGGCGATTAACAGCCAGTACAGCCAGCCGTCTCCCATTTGGTCTTGACCGAAAAAAGACGTTAAGGGGAAAGGACTTTGTAGAGTCGAGATAGCTCCGATTGAGAGAAATATTGTCCAAAGTATTAGCGAGATTTTCCATTGTCTGGGAATGATTAGGGCTTTTCTTTGTTCCCACAAGAGGGCGAGATTGACTCCTACTATTAGCCAAATAACGAACACTTTGGGGGAAGTCCAGATGATTCCCCGGCTGCTTCCCCAAGGGTTGATAAGGATGATACTGAGGGCGTATAGCAGGGTGTAGAGGGTTTTCATTACTCTTTGGTTTTCCGATTCTTGAGTTTTTTGATTACAGGCAATATGGCTAGGGCCAATAAAGTTCCTAATCCGGTGGTTGGTTCGGGAACGGCTTCTGCCGAGAGTGCGTCATCCTCGGTGTTTTTACCTGAGACTTTTGGAGTTTTTGCGATGAGAGTATCGTCAACATACGATAGTTCTGGGTCTTCAAGTAAGTCACTGCTGATGCCTGCTAAGTCTACTGCATCGGAATTATTATCCTCTGAAGATAGTTCTGGGTCTTCAAGTAAATCGGCACTGATGCCTCCGATATCTGCATTATTTTGATTGTTGTCCTCTGAAGATAGTTCGGAGTCTTCAAGTAAGTCGCTACTGACTCCAGCTAAATTGACTTGGTTTTCATTGCTGGAAATTGATGATAATTCTGAGTCTTTAAGTAAGTCGCTGCTGACTCCAGCTAAATTGACTTGGTTTTCATTGCTGTCTGTTGATGATAGTTCTGAGTCTTCAAGTAAATCACGACTGACTCCAGCTAGGTTGGCATTGTTAAAATTGCTGGAAGTTGATGATAATTCTGGGTCTTCAAGTAAGTCGCTGCTGATTGCTGTTAAGTAGTCAGTGTTAGCTTTGCTACTGCTTTTAACAAGCGAGCTGAAACGCAAGCTTTGGGCATTAGCGTTTGCTACCCCAAAACTGGGAACTGCCTGAATCGGACGCCCGCCCGAACTCGTTGCGGGTGCTGGACTCAAACTAGGTGCTGGCGCTGGGCGCGGGCTGGGTGAGGGTGATGTAATAGTAGTTGTTGATGTTGAGACAACGACAGTTGATGATGTTGACCCCTAGTGGAGATGTTACCCAAGGTGTCGAAGTCCAAGGTGTCGAAGTCCAAGGTGTCGAAGTCCAAGGTGTCGAAGTCCAAGGTGTCGAAGTCCAAGGTGTCGAAGTCCAAGGTGTCGAAGTCCAAGGTGTTGGTGACGGGCTTGGTCGAGGTGTTGGCGATGGTATTGGTCTGGGTGTTGGCGATGGTATTGGTCTGGGTGTTGGTGATGGTGATGATGCTACGTAGCCTATGCCACCGCCACCGCTAGCACTACTAGCGACAGGTTCACCTAAGTTGGGTATCTTAGGTATGGATGGGATGGGAATGGGAAATGGGATTGGGTTTGGAGTTCGAGCTGGAGCTGGAACGGGAACGGGTACTGGTTGTTTGCGACGAAATATTTGATTTCTCCAACCCCATCCGATTCCGTTGTAAATTCTGAGTGTCCTGGTTCTAGTTCTTGGAATAAATGAAACTTCTTCAACCAGGTATAGTTCAGCATTCCACGTATGATTGTTCAAGGGATCGATTCTATATGGTCGATCTCCAAAATACTTGTATGTAGATATACTTCCTTGATGACCAGAATAATACGGCGTTGTTTGTCGAGTACCAATGTCAAGAACATTTTCAATGTCATTATGTCTGTTAGTTTTGAGACTGTGGTTACTCTTCACCCGTTGAATCCATTGGAGTCTTCTGGGATTTGTACTGTCAATTTTGGGGTCATTACCTTTTGGATGGTACTCTAAAAAAAGAGTAGACCCAACTCCTCCTTTTGACGGAAAGAATGCCTCCCGTCCGCAGTCAGTTTTAGGACCGCAGGCGTAGTAATTTTCAATGTCAAAACTTCCCTCTAATTCTGTTCCTGTCTCAAAAATCCATTTTCCTGAATACCTTCTAGAAAAGTTGCTTAGTAAGCTTTTAAACTCATTAGTTCCACCTGCTTTAATAGTAGTAGGTGGAATTATCCAAGCCGCACCCTCCGCATCTCCCAGAGTGTAGGGGACATAGTAGTCTGGAGGATTTAAAGACTTAATCGTAAACGTAACCCCAGGCTGAGCTGTGAGTGTGATAAAAAGTGTTGTTGTGAACAAAGCTAAAGGATACTGTCGTAATACCATTTTTTTGATCCTCACAAGTTAATAGTTAAAAAGAGAGCAGCTTTTTCGGAAATCATCTACAAATAGTAACTGTGACTAAAATTCGTATCTTGGCTGCACTATACGAAATTCCTCATAAGGCGTAGAAACTACGCCTGTCCACAGAGGTTCTAAGAATCTCCAGGGTGTCATACCTCCATCAATTCTTCCTGTTTGAGAGTGGTTTTCATAAGTAAACCGAACACTATATATACCTGGTTTCAAACTGCACAAAGTCCAAACTCCACCACTACCATCATAGCCTGTAAGTCCAAGCTGGAAGCCACGCCAACAGAACTTGGCATTTATAAAAAAGGTCAAATTCTCTTGTGGGAGAAGTAATAAAAAGTCTGATTCTGTCGGTGTTTTGGTTGCATTTATAGCGTAAATTCGTTCGATTAATTCCCCATCTCCTCGTTTAAGTTCTGGAAACAAATGGAAACAAAGAAACCGATAGGATATTGAGGAATTGTTGGTAATGCGAATCCCAAACTGTACGGAATTTTTAAGACCCTTGATATTTGGGATTGTTAGCTCTCGCTCTGGGACTAAAGTTTCAAACCGGATGCCATCTACTTCAACGACATTGTTGTCACTTGATTCTTCTATGGTCATGATGCTTTTCCTCCTTATTGATCCTAAGAGTGTGGCAGTAGCACTTACGCTGATTTAAAAGTTTGCTGAGATAATTTCTGATTTTTATCACAACATCATCGCTCTCTGGATTATCCTCAAATAATCAACGAAAAAACCAGAACCACACCGCCGCACCAATTATCATCAGCCAAAATAACTTCCCCCAACTCCCACTCGATTCCCCGGGATATTCAATCAAAGTATACTTGTAATATCCCAACACAGGCTGACAATCATTCTGCGGTGCATTACTCTGCCAAGAACAGTCAGATTTTGACCAATAATTGTCTGGCATACTCTGCCGTCTACTGGGCAGATAACCGTAAGTTAAATCCAGCCTTGAACGAGGAGGTAAGCGTTCTTGAAGAGCAAGTTCCTTCTTCGTTACCTGCACAAACTCTGACTTCAGTTCAGTGGTGCTATGAGGCCCTATTTTGCTACAGCAACGGCTACAAAACTGACTGCAAGCTACCTTGAGGGGGTGAGGACAGTCAAGACGATTGCAGTGACGTTTTTCGCGGTGATGTGTTTGCGAGTAGTTCATAAGTATGCCTTTCATTTCCTGATTAATGAGTTGACAGACAGACAACAACCTCAATCCTGATTTGACTATTCTTGGCTTTTCCGGTTTGTGAGTCTTTTAATTACAGGCAATAAAGCCAGGGCAAGTAAAGTTCCTAATGCTGTAAAGTTGTTCACCATACTGTGATTTCCAGTAATTCATAATCTCTCTTTTTACCCCTGATAAGTGAATGAAGAGATTGACTGCGATGTCACAAGCCTAAACACAATAAAATTGATTGGCAAGCCTTATAAAAAAAAAAATTATTAGAAAATATTTTATTAATAAGTTTATCTGATGTATGTCAAGAATCAAGCTTAAAGTAAGTTAACAAAACCTTGCAATTAGACATATAATTCATCGAGTTATAATCAGCGATTAGAGAAAAAAACAGACAACAACCTAAATTAATATTGGGCTATTCTTCACAAAAAGCGCTTATCTAGAGGCTTTGCGTAAGTCATGTAATGCTCTTAATGCTGTAGGCAGAATTTGATGGTGCGAATCGAATTCCCTCTAAAATGGGAGACAATCAGCGAATGTAGGGTTGATATCAAGTCCGGGTGTACTGCAATTATTTATTTCGTAAAATTTGGTAAAATTCGCAGTTGCGGTGTGGCGAAAAACCGCAACTGCAAACTTTTCCTACTTCATTAAAGCAGCGCCGCGGTTGTAAAGTTCCCGCGCGTAATCAGTCCAAGTTCCCTGTCCCCAATAGCGGAAACAGCTTGTTTGCACCAACAAATTGTAAAGCAAAGCTTGCTGGTATTCAGACTGCTTGGTAACGGCCGCATCTTGTTGCACCAGCGAGTCGTACTTTTGGTGAAATGCTGCGCTGAGTTGATTCATCGGTTCCAAGACGTTTTCATAGCCTTTCACCCAACTTAAATCGTTAGTCCAAGAAGCACCATCCATGTGAAAATTGTGGTCAGTTTGCTTGAGTTGGCCGATCGCACTTTCGACCTTTTCCGGCATCGCACTATCAGCATCGACTAACTGCCAGATTTTGTGCTGGTTGATTCCCTGACAAATCGGATAATCATCAGGATTAACACCAGCCGCCTCAATTATCTCCAAATATTCAGTCCCATTTAAACCGACAACACCCGATTTTCCGCCGCCATCTTCCCGGTTTTCGTGCCAAGCTTTCATAAAAGCACTGGGGAATTCATTCATCATCACGCCGCCATTTTCGCCGTCAGCAATTTGAGTGACTAAAGAAGGAACTGTGACATTGCCAATTTGCTGTTTGTTGCGTCCTTTGGCTTCGTAATATGGCTGCATTTGACCGACCAACTTTGTATCGGAACCTTGGGTTTTAATCAAAGCCGTAATACTGATTGTTTCGCCGCGAGAATTGCGGGCTTGCAAACGGTTGGGAATGTATTTTTGGTCTTGAGACAATCCCGAACCGTCGAGATTTTCTACAGAATGTTCCTGCACCATCAGCCAGCGGTAGCCGCATTCTTTCAAAGCTTTGATGTATTCGTAAAGCGTATCTGGGTGATTGGGAAAGTGCATTTCTGGGGGTGAAAAACCTTTGACGCGCTTGAGGGCATCAATGCCAAAAATGGATGCAAAATGATGTTGCCATGCTTGAATTTGGAGTTTAATGTCGGGAATGGGAGTTGAGGGAATGACGGCGTGACTCCACATTGTCCCCAGCCATTCTACGTAAGGTTGGTATTGAGCTTCGCAGGTAATCCGCTTGAGATTGTTGAGGACATCATCGCGTCCCATTTGGCGCAATCCCCACAATAAATTGCCCGAATAATCGAGCATAATTCGCGGGTTGCAGCCTTCGGCAATTAGTTGGGGAATGAATTCGCCCATGCGGGAATAGCACCAAGCAAAGACTCCGGCGTTGTGATTGTCTCCTTGGTTAGGATTTTCAAACATATTCTGCAAATTGCAGATTAGTTCGCCGTTTGCACCGGCTGGAATTGTGGGTTGGTGCATATGCAGGGCGCAGGCAAATCCGGCTTGAATGTTTTCGAGGCGGAGATTTGTTTTAGGTAAAAAGACTGGTTCGTTGCTGTTGGCTGCGGCACTGATTTCTGCTTCAAAACCGCAGATATTGGGTAAGCCTGAGTTAATTTCGTTTAAAATGGGTAGGTTTGGAGTTTGGGCGATCGCAGACATAAATTTTTCTCAAGAATTGTGGAGCGGCATTGTCTGCTATTCCTAAAATAGCTAGATAATTTAATAGTAGCAGAGGATGTCTGCCAAAAATCAAATATATAGCAATTCTCTTTCTTTTGTGAATTAGATTTATTTTTCAACTAACTGCTTGCACGGCAAATCCGGGACGCACCAATACCAAAGAAACTGTTTTTTTATCCTTACTGCGGGTTAAACCGAAGAATTTTCGTCCATCAAATCCGGTTTGTGACCAAAGAGTGCGTGCAGGAGTAATAGCAAAGGAAGTGAAGACACAGAAAGAGATTAGTTCAAGAAGGTTTGAGAAAGTTGTGCGATCGATCTTCGGAACAACAGGATACAAAGGGCGAGTTGGCTCAACAGCAGCCAGAGACGGTACTGCGCCCTGTCCCTACCTGTATTCTAAGTATTTTAATTGTATTCCCAATGGCCGACTTGCTTATTTGCCGAGAAATCATATACTTTGTCAAGTTAAGAAAATATTTTTGGATTTCTAGGAGTAAGCAAAAAAAATGTACATCGTACAAATTGCCTCGGAGTGCGCCCCCGTCATCAAAGCTGGGGGTTTGGGCGACGTAGTTTACGGTTTAAGTCGAGAATTGCAGAATTCCGGCCACTGCGTCGAGATTATTCTGCCCAAGTACGACTGCATGAGGTACGACCACATTTGGGGGCTGCACGAGGCCTATCGGGATTTGGCCGTGCCCTGGTACGGCGGCGAAATCCTTTGCGATGTCTACTGCGGCTGGGTGCACGGGGTGTTGTGTTTTTTCATCGAACCTCGATCGCAAGATAACTTTTTTAATCGTGGCTGTTATTACGGTTGCGATGATGACAATATGCGGTTTGCATTTTTCAGCAAAGCTGCTTTGGAATTTTTGCTCAGAAGCAACAAGCGCCCGGATGTGATTCACTGTCACGATTGGCAAACTGGTTTGGTGCCAGTCATGCTGTTTGAAGTTTACAAATACAATTGGATGGAAAATCAGCGAGTCTGCTATACCATTCACAATTTTAAACATCAAGGTATGGGCGGTAGCGATGTTTTGCGGGCAACGGGTTTGAATCGAGATGATTATTATTTTCAGTACGATCGCCTCCGAGATAATTTTAACCCCTTTGCCCTTAACTTTATGAAAGGGGGCATTGTCTACTCAAACTTTGTTACCACGGTTTCGCCGCACCACGCTTGGGAAGCTCACGTCGGCGAGTTCGGCTACGGTTTGGGCCACACTTTGCATATATATCAAGATAAGTTTCGCGGGGTGCTCAACGGCATCGATTATGATGTATGGAATCCTGAGAGCGATCGCTATATTCCGCAGCACTACACTGCCAAGGATCTGGCAGGAAAAGCCAAAACTAAAAAGGCTTTGCGCGATCGGCTTTTATTGCGCGATGCTGACAAACCTATGATTACCTTTATCGGTCGTTTGGACGATCAAAAAGGCGTTCACCTCGTCCACCACGCAATTTATTATTCTCTGAGTAAAGGCGCGCAATTCGTGCTTTTGGGTTCGGCGACGGAAGCAGGAATTAACGCTCATTTCCAGCACGAGAAATGGTTTTTAAACGACAATCCAGACTGCCACTTGGAACTTGGTTTTAATGAGGAACTGTCGCACTTAATTTACGCGGGTGCGGATATGATCGTGGTGCCGAGCAATTACGAACCCTGCGGGCTGACTCAGATGATCGGGTTGAGGTACGGTACTGTTCCTGTGGTGCGAGGTGTGGGCGGTTTGGTGAATACGGTGTTCGATCGCGATTACGGCACCAGCCACCCCCCCGAAGAGCGCAACGGTTACGTGTTTTACCAAAGCGACTACTACGCTTTAGAGTCGGCGATCGATCGGGCGATCGGATTGTGGTATGACTATCATGATGAATTTGAAAAACTGGTAATTCAAGGCATGAATTGCGATAATTCGTGGAAATATCCAGCTAAAGACTATGTGGAAATTTACGAGCTAATTCGACACAAATGAATTAGTCAGTAGTCAGTAGTCAGTAGTCAGTAGTTAGTAGTCAGTAGTCAGTAGTCAGTAGTCAGTAGTCAGTAGTTATTAGGGAATTGTTAGCTGTTGACTGTTAACTGTTAACTGTTAACTGTTGACTGTCAACTGCCAACTGCCAACTGCCAACTGTCAACTGTCAACTGCCAACTGTCAACTGTTAACTGTTAACTGTTAGCTGTTGACTGTTAACTGTTAACTGTTAACTGTTGACTGTCAACTGCCAACTGCCAACTGCCAACTGTCAACTGTCAACTGTCAACTGTCAACTGCCAACTGTTAACTGTTAACTGTTAGCTGTTGACTGTTAACTGTTAACTGTTAACTGTTGACTGTCAACTGCCAACTGCCAACTGCCAACTGTCAACTGTCAACTGCCAACTGTCAACTGATATATCTATCCAGACAGAGATAATGTTTTGAGTAAAAATGCGGGGGTGGAAAGTACGAATGCAGATTGTAGGGTTTTCTTGCCTGTCGTACTCAAGTGCGATCGTCCAAGATAGAAGTATAGAAATTAAACGGCTGGTGTTCGCCCGCCCTACAAAAAATGAATTCACAACTAGAACAACAAGCAACTATTCTGCAAGACGAAACAGTAGCGGCAGGCAATGCAGCAAACCCAACGGTTGAAACACCTTTATTCGCTTCAGAATTTGCAACCGAAGAAAAAGTCAGAGTAGAAGAGTTTAAGATTAGCGCTGACAGTTTAATTGGTAAAGTCAAAGAACTAATTGAGCAAGGAAAACTCCGCCGCCTCGTCATCAAAAACTCGCAAGGGCGGACTTTGGCAGACATTCCGCTGATGGCGGGATTGGTAGGCGGCGTTGCAGGAAGTGTAGTCTTTCCAATTGCTGCTGTACTTGCGGCAGTTGGGGCAGTTGCGGCTCATTTGACTGTGGCTGTCGAGCGAAAAGAGTAGTCATTTGTCCGCAGTCATTATTCCTTAAATCATCTAATTTGTAATTGCGCGACGAGAGAGCAATCCCAGAGTTGGGGATTGCTCTTTCGTCGCGTAATGGCATTACTCTCGTTACTACGATCTGCGAAAGTAAAGTAACGCATGTCTTGAGGCTCTGCTTCGCTGTTTCGAGTCTTATTTTACCGGAGGCAGAGGCTAAGAACCAGAGGATACCCTAATTTTTAGGGTGAAGTATTCTGCTAGTTTCAGTTTTTTTCCCCAGATTGCTTTGCTAAAATAAAATGGGGCTACTGAAAAGTTTTACCCCATATAGTTGTCTTTATTTAAAAAAAAGTTATGCCAGAACGGATAACTCGTATCGATATAATACGGGAAGAGCTAGGAGTGTCAGCCTACAAAAACATTGCTGTTGCAGACTTTCAGATTGGGAATGATAGTGAGGAATTGATAGCCGTCAGTGGTCGATCGACTCGTCCCGGCACAGTTGGTTTACCAGACGAGCCATTATTTAAGACTTTTGAAGTCCCACCCGGACATTCACGAGGCTATGACAGCGAATACAAACTTCTTGAGGAAGTGGCATTGAGATATGTTCAAACACCTCTTGTTCAAGGTAACGTAAATCTATGGACGGAAAGAGAACCCTGCGATTCCTGTTGTTACGCGATCGAGCAATTTCGTAGGCTGTTTCCCAATATCAGACTGACGGTAAACCATACAATGTAAACTCAGCAAAATCTACGCACAGCCAGATTTTTAAAGTGGGGATATCTCAAGGTTGGCGTTGCTGAATAGGGTTCGGAAATCTGTAAGAGCAATCCTCCCAAGAATTGCTCCCATCGCCAACACACTCCGGGGCACCCCGGAGGTATTACTTAAAGGATGTAGTAGCTATGTACTTAGATCGAGTTAAAAAACAACTGATAGAACTAAAACTCATAAGGCAAGATGAACTTGTAGGCTGTACCCCCGATGAGGTAATGGCTATCCAGCAACAGTTGGGGATTTCTCTGCCCCTGGCCTATCAAGAATTTCTGTTATCTATGGGGCGCAGTGCTGGTAAATTTTTGCGGGGTTCGGACTGTTTCTTGAATCATTTACCTCAACTTCAGGAGTGGGCTGTTGAGTTGTTAAATGAAAATAACTTTCCTGAATCCTTAGCAGATGATGCCTTTATTTTCTTGATGCACCAGGGCTATCAATTCAGCTTTTTTAGATTATCAGAAGGCGCAGATCCCCCGATTTACTCTTATTGCGAAGGGACTAACCAAATTGATTTCATTAAAAGCCATGAAAGTTTTAGTGATTTTTTGGTGACAGAGGTCGAAATTCATGCGAAGTATTTGATGCCTGTTGCTAGCAAGTAATGACTTCACATACAACAGAATCTCACTTTACTGGAGTCAGAGCCTCTTGGTATTCATTCCCAGGCCTAGCCTGGGAATGAGAGGAAGAGGAAATGATTTAATTCGGTAATTTCGCCGACGGCTGGTCTAAATAATTGTAGACAATCCGCGAAATTCGACGCACAAAATCTCTGACAATTGGGTCGTTGTAAGGACGTTTTACAAAAATTGCTGCTAAATAACGCTTGCCATTGGGCATATCAATAATCCCCGCATCGCCCACTACAAAACCGATATCTCCGGTTTTGTCGGCAATTACTGCTCCCGCCCCCAAACCAGAAGGCAACAGCGTTCTAGTTGTAGTATGACGCAATAATTCTAAAGCCTGTTCTCGACTCGATTCCGAAACTAATTTCTCGCGAGACAGCATTGCTAGCAACTTTACCATATCCACAGAACTTGTGGTATTTGTTCCTTGAAAATCGCCCAACCAATTGCGAATTCTCGTATCAGTTAATCCCCAACTGCGAAAACGTTCGTTGAGTTTAGCGATCCCGCCCAAACGTTCGATAATCATGTTGGTGGCTGTATTATCGCTGATCGTAATCATTTTATCTACGGTTTCTCTGATGCTAAACCGAGTGTTATCTGGTTCGTCCTGCATGGTTCCAGAACCGCTGGCCACTAAGTCCGATTTCATAATTAATGTTTCGTCCAGGCTAACTTTGCCCGCGTCTACATCTTGATAAAATGCAATTAGAATTGGCAATTTAATTGTACTCGCCGCCGGAAATACTCGATCGCCTTTGATATCCAAATATTCTCCTGTATCTAAATCCAGAAAAAACATTCCGGCACTCAGGGATCTGTATTGGGCGATCGCACTTTCAATCTGAGGCTTAATTGCGCTCATTTCCAAACCCGTTCGCATTTCCAAATCAGGGGTATAGTTTCTCGAAATTCCTGAAGCACCAGTAGGCGAAAATTGACCTATTTTCTGTTCTACGTGGGTAATAGCTGTTGGTGGAAAAGACTCGTTGCCGGAGATTTGCTCTGGATTGGGCAACTGAAACGACCAGCGGGTTGCAGATTCTCTAATAACTCGGACTTTTTGCGGGTCTAACTGATAACCGGGAGTTAATTGTATCACTAATCTGGTAGTTTCGCGATCAAATTGCCCGATTCTAATTTGTTGAATAGCTGAGTTGTAGCTTTGAGGAGTTTCGGGATATTCCAAGACAATTCCCGGTAAATCAATTACTAAACGGGTGGGATTGGCAATAAGTTGAACTTGGGGTTGAACGCCGGAATCGGTGGTTAAGTTTAGTTGATTTTGGCTGGCATCGAAGTACCACGATGTTAGTGTATCAGCTTTGACAGGCAGGGCGATCGACAAAATACTAATTAAAGAAGGCAACAGCCATCGCAGTTTTGGAGTCATGCTTAAAGAGAAAGAGTTTAAAGGATGCAATCACAAAGTGGCTGGAACAGGGTGATCGACCGCTTTTGAGCCAAACCACCTAGCATCATACAGTGAACTCTTCCCCGCAACCGCAAACTTTATTATTTTGTTTTAGAATATTCCGCTGCCCGAACTGAAGAGACATTTTGACAAAAATCGAAAACAATCGAGAAATTATCTGGGTTAAGAAAGCCTCGATCTGCGTCGATCGGCGGTTTCGGCAATTACCAAATCTAAAATCGATTGGTTTCTAGCATTTTCGATCGAGTCGATCGCAGCTTTGAGAAAAACTTTGCCTTTAGCAACCTTGCGGCGATCGCTCAAATGATCGTAAGCTTCCCAATTACCGCTAACTTCGCGATCGTGCCACAGAAACCAGCCGCGATAGATTTCCCCGCTATCTATATCATCGCACAGAACCAGCCAATCATCCCCCGTGAGGGCGCTGTCATCTAACGCTACCAATTCAATCCAGGCTAAGGCTGTGCAGGCATCGATCGCCTCAGCATCAACCAAATTAGATTGTGTAGCGGTAGGTTGCGGCGAACAAAGTGTAGATTTCATAATTTCTCCTTAATTAACTTAATAAAGTTCCTTATTTATGCAAAAAAGCGGGAACAGCAAGTGGAAAAACGTTGTTTTGATGAGTTTCGGGTTGGTCGAATTTACCAGCGGCTGATGCTTCTGTTAAATTATTAAGTGTATTAATTGTGAAAATTGCTGCGGTTCCTAAAGCTGCCATTCCCAGTCTGTGTAAGATTTTACTCATTTTGACGATGCTCCTTTTTTGCCTGATGGATTCTGCTAGTTTAGGGTGTGTCACAGAAGATATTTGACGCGAATCAGACAGTTTGTTTCTGCGGCACCCTTGGGTTTTGATGTATCTACTCTAAAAAATTAAGTGATTCCGGGCGGGGGAGATTGGGGAGTTAAGAAAAGTTTCTGGTTTTCAAATATATTCAAAGGTTGAAGCCGTTGTCAGGATGGAGTTTGAGGAGTCGATCGCCCAAAAACCCTCCCGCTGTAAAATTCCTTAAATTCCGGCTAGGTGACTATCTGCCTCAAAATCGCCTAAAATAGGGATTTAAGACGTTAAATTTTCTAAATTCGTTCCCCTTTCAGTGCAAGCGAAGTGCTCAAGTCAAAACGATCTCGCGGCCGCATTCTCACAGTGTCCGGCTTAAAAAAACTTAACGAAACGCTCCAAGAATGGTCTGACCGACTTAACATTAGAGGTACCCTGACGGAAATCGAGGCTGAATCTGGCGTCGGTATCGATACAGTCAGCAAAATTAAGCAGGGTAGAGAAGGTGCGGATTTAAGTAAAATTCGTCAGTTGTTCGCCGCTTTCGATCTGACTCTGACGAATGACGACCACCGATCGGCTAAACTAGATGCTGCCGAAGATGTCGGGGAGTCGGACAATTTAGCTGCTGCAGGGGAAACCGCCAGCAGTGTTAAAGTATTTATCAGCTATCGCAGCGCCGAACCAGATCGCGAGTTGGGAAAACAGTTGGAAACGGCATTAAGTGCGATCGGTCATACAGTTTTCACAGCCGACAATAACATTAGATTGGGAGATAATTGGTTCGATCGCATTAACTTCTTCCTCAAAGAATGCGATTACTTGGTGTTGCTACTGCCACCAACAGTCAGCCAAAGCGAAATACTAACATATCAAGTGCAGCAAGCAAAAGAACTGCAAGATTCGCGCCCTGACAAAAAACCGATAATTCTCCCCATCCGCGTCGGTTTCCCGCTAAACGCGCCTCTCAACCACGACTTGCGGGGCTATCTGTACCGCATCAAACAAAGGGAATGGAAAACCACCGCCGACACACCAATTATTATCGAAGAAGTGCTGAATTTGCTAGCAGAAACTCCCGCACCACTCCCAGAAGAAGCGGAAGATTTAACGCAAAACCAAGTATTAGAAATTAGCAGCGACGAAATACCCCAACCAGTTGCCGAACCGGAATTACCGGGAGGACAAGTCGATGTCGCCTCTCAATTTTATGTAGAACGCCAGCCCATCGAAGAACGCTGCTATCAAACTATTGTACAGCCCAGCGCGTTAATTAGAATCAAAGCACCGAGACAAATGGGAAAAACTTCCTTGATGGCAAGAATTTTGCATCACGGAAGCCTTCAAGGTTATTGCACTGTCCCGCTAACTTTTCAGTTAGTAGATAAAGCCGTATTCGCCGATTTAGATCAATTTTTAAAATGGTTTTGCGCCTACGTTGGGCGCGAGTTGCACTTAGCAAATCAATTAGACGATTATTGGGACGAGATTTTTGGCAGCAAAGTCAACTGCAAAGATTACTTTGAAAAATATATTTTGCCGCAAATCGACAGTCCTTTAATTTTAGGATTAGACGAGATCGATCGCGTTTTCCAATATCCAGATATTGCCGAAGACTTTTTAGGATTGCTGCGGGCGTGGCACGAAGAATCAAAACGGCGCGACATCTGGAAAAAACTGCGATTAATTGTAGTTCACTCCACCGAAGTTTACATTCCGATGAACATCAATCAATCGCCTTTCAACGTGGGACTGCCGGTAGATTTACCGGAATTCAACCACCTGCAAATCCAAGATTTAGCCGCGCGTCACAATTTAAATTGGTCGGATGCAGAAGTTGAGCAACTGACAGCAATAATCGGCGGTCATCCGTATTTAGTGCGAGTTGCATTATATCACATTTCGCAATCGGATTTGACCCTTGATGAATTACAAGAAACTGCTACCAGCGATGCGGGAATTTATAGCGACCATTTGCGCCGCCAACTGTGGAATTTGGAAGAATATCCAGAGTTAGCGGAGGGAATGAGAGAGATTGCAGCGGCGGACATTCCTGTTCAATTAAAGTCGATGCAGGCGTTTAAATTGGATAGTTTGGGGTTGGTGAAGTTGCAGGGTAACGAGTGTGTGCCGAGGAATGAACTGTACCGCCAATATTTTCGATCGCACTTGAGCGCGATCGGGTAATATTAAATCTGGGTTAAAAATATCCGATCGAAATCGGCGGTTGAAACCGCTCCTTGTCAAACAAAGTCCGCCTGCGCGGACTAAATAATAATCAGGTGAACAGCCCGTGAACGATATTTTTTTGATAACATCCGATAATTGGCTGGATTGGATAACCGTGTTTGGTTATCTAGCTTTTACAGCTTTCATTGCATGGCGCGTAATCACCACAAAGTAGATGTATTATGAAATTATCTTCTTCTTCTTCTTCTTTCTTACTTCGCGTCCTTAGCGCCTTCGCGGTTCGTTTAACTTTCGCAAAATTGGAATTTGTGCCAACTGTTCCGATCGCAAACTATCCCAATTTAACCCAGTCGGACGCGGATAACTTGTATTAGTTTCAATTACCTCACCAGCAGTAACAATCCAATCCAGCGGCCAATCGTGAGGCTGCATTGGCAAGCGCGAATCTGCCACAATTTGTAAAGGATGCACTGTTGTTACAATTGGCGTATCGATTTGTACTAACCCGAATTCTGTCAACATCGCCAATTCTAAATCGGCAAATCCTGCACCTTTTCCGGTTCTTCCACCGCTGCGCCCCGCCGCTACACAGCCGACTATTACTAAGTCAATTGGTTCCATTTCTGCAAAACTTACCAATTTGCCGCAAGCAAGTGCTTTGCGGGCGATCCTCTTCGTTGGCGCAGCCCCCGTAGGGGCGGGCTTTCCTTCGGATCGCTTCGCTAACGCTAACGCACTTTCGGCAATAGATACATTTTGTCTCTGCAAATCCGCAGCATTCAACTCAACAAAACAGCGAGCGTCTGTCAATCGCGGTACTGCCACATACAGGCGTTTTCCGTCTTGCAAAGCGCGCATTCGCACCGAAATTTGTGCCGAATCTGGATTGCACTTAATCGTTTTTGCTTGTTGCCAAATTGGTAAAGTTGCTAATTTTTCTGCCGCTCTGTCAGCACCGACAAAGTTGGGAATATGACCAAAGCAATCGCCAATAGATGCGGCTTGCTGCTTCAGCAAAGACCAAATTTCAGTTCTTAATAGGTCTTTGTTCTGGTGATATCCAATCCAATCAGTTTTCATGCTGTTTTGTGGTACAATATGTTATACAAAATTAAACTTTAATACCGCCTCATTTCTTCAGTCTGCGCCGGCGGACTTTGTTTTACAAGCAGCGGTTTCAACCGCCGAATAATCGAAGCCGTAATCTTGTTATTTTATGGATTTTACCACAAAGCCCAGTTACTATCAAGTTGGCGGCAGTCTCGGCACTAACGCTCCCAATTACGTCAAGCGCCAAGCAGATGACGACTTCTACAACGGATTGAAAGCGGGGGAATTTTGCTATGTTTTGAATTCGCGACAAATGGGAAAATCTAGCTTGCAAGTGCGGACAATTCAGCGGCTGAGAGATGAAGGAATTGCTTGTGCTGCGATCGACATTTCGGAAATTGGCAACCGCAGCGTGACTCCCGAACAGTGGTATGCTGGGTTGCTCCGCATTCTGGAAAATAACTTTAACCTGTCGGATGTTGTTAACGTGCGGACTTGGTGGCGCGATCGCAATTTTTTAAGTCCGGTTCAAAGATTGAGCGAATTCATCGAAACTGTACTTTTAGCCAACATTTCCAGCAATATTGTCATTTTTATTGACGAAATCGACAGCATTCTCGCCTTGGATTTTCCCGCCGATGATTTTTTGGCGTTAATTCGATCGTGCTACAACAAGCGCGCCAACAATCCAGAGTTCGATCGCCTGACGTGGGCTCTGTTGGGCGTAGCATCGCCAGCGGATTTGTGCCGCGACAAAAATCTCAGCAGCAGCACGCCTTTTAATATCGGTAGGGCGATCGAACTAACGGGTTTTGACGAAACAGAAGCGCAACCGCTAGCAGCGGGGTTAGCAGAGCTTACAGACAAATCTGGGGAAGTTTTGAGAGAAGTATTGTATTGGACTGGTGGGCAACCTTTTCTGACTCAAAAGCTGTGCAAACTTCTGTTTGAAAATGCACCCCCCCCAGCCCCCCCTTGCCAAGGGGGGGAGCAAGATTTGATTCACACCCCTTGTCAAGGGGGAGAGCAAGATCGCATTCAAAATCCTCAAGCTTGGGTTGAGGAAGTGGTGCGCTTGAAAATCGTGGATAATTGGGAATCTCAGGATGTGCCCGAACATTTGTCCACAATTCGCGATCGGCTTTTCAAAGAAAACCAACGCATTATCAGAAGACTCGGATTGTACCAGCAAATTTTACAGCAAGTTGACATTGTTCCCGATCGCAGTGCCGAACAAATGGAATTGCGCTTAACCGGATTAATCGTCAAGCGTCGGGAAAAATTAACAATTTCTAATCCAATTTATCAAGCTGTATTTAACAAAAACTTAATTGCCCAAAAGTTAGAAAAACTCTCGCCTTATTCCGAAGCTATTAAAGTCTGGCTGAATTCAAACTGCGAGGATAATTCCCAACTGTTGCGCGGTGATAATTTACAGTCAGCATTAGTTTGGGCAGCCGACAAAAGCTTGAGAAACGAAGATTTCCAGTTTTTGACAGCCAGCCAAAGAATGATTTTCAGCGACCAAAATCAACTGCTGCAAGCAGCTACACTAGAAACCAAAAAAGCAGCGCGTGATGCCGAAACAGCTTTGATAGAAGCTGATGCAGCCAAGCACAAAGCGCAACAGTGGATCGGCATCGGTTCGGCGGTACTCGCAGCCTCGTTAATTGGGGCGATCGGCTTTTCAACTCTCGCTTACCAGCGTTTTAAACTCGCACAAGCAAGTATTGAAATCGAACAACATGGCAGCGATGCTTTGCTATTGGCGGTATCTCAAAAGACAGATAACAGCCAAGCTTTGTCAGAAGCGTTACTCGGGGCGATCGCCTCCGGTAAAAAATTAAAAGTTTTGGTGGAAAATAAACCGCGTTTAGAACAATATCCGGCAACTAGACCGCTATTAGCATTACAAATAATTCTCGATAAAATTAGTAGCAACAAACAGCAGATCGAAGCATCTTCACTTTTCTTCAGAAAAATGAATTGGAAAGCTCATGCAGGTGCAGTTACCAGCGTTAGTTTTAGCCCTGACAGACAAATTTTAGCAACCGCAGGCATAGACGGTACTGTTCGGATTTGGAACTTTTCAGGACATAAAATTGCTGAATGGAAAACTTTGCAGCAGTCAGTTAATCTGGTAAATTTTAGTCCTGATGGCAAGTTTTTAGCAACGGCAGGAAGGGACGGAAAAGTTAATTTTTGGAACTTATCAGGTAAAAATATTTCTAGTTTTCAAGCAATCGAAGGCTCAGTCACCAGCATCAGTTTTAGTTTAGATTTAAAATTTTTAGCTGCGGCAGGAATAGACAGCAGTGCTGCAATTTTGTCGCTGTCAAAACTGCCAAAAGTAATATCATCTAGTGTGAAACTTTCCGGTCATAACGGGTTAGTGAGGAGCGTTAATTTTAGCCCTACTGGAGATTTTGTAACGACTTTAGACGGCAAATCTACAGTACGAATTTGGAATTTGTCCGGACAACTGGAAAAAACACTGCCGATGCAAGCAATTGGTATCAGCTTCAGTCCAGATCCGCAGCAATATCGCTTTGCTACAGTAACATTAAACGGCAAAATCGGGCTGTGGAATCTGTCAGAAAAAGAATTAGTTAGTGAATTTCAAACCTTGCATTTAGACGCCAAATCTATTAGCTTCAGCCCCGACGGAGAAAGGCTGGCTACTGTGGGAATTGACAAGACAGTGCGACTGTGGAATTTAGCGGGGCGGCAGGTTGCTCAATTTGAGTTTGAGGAGAATGTTGTTAGTGTCGGTTGGAGTCGAGATGGAAAGCAAATTGCTGTAGCTGGAAGCAATGGAACTGTCTGGCTGAGGCAGGTTGAAGGGTTGGCAGAATTGCTGAAGCAAAGTTGCAATTTTCTTGGTAGTCAACCGGAGTATGCGACTAGAATTTCAACTCTGTGCCAGTAATAAAATCCTATCGTTTCTGCTTGCACCGGAATTATTATAGAGGAAACGGTGCCGTGTTGAAGCTGTGGGTAATATTAATTCCGATGCTAAGCTGTTGCGGCATTTAAATTATATGTGAAAAAAAATCCAGCCATGAGTGGGGTGTCCCGCCCGCCGATAATATGCAATGTTTATTTACGCGACAGCTTACCATGTGTTTGTGTAATTAATTTTGTCTGATTACTTAAGTCCTTCTTAATATGTCGTGCCGTTTGGCATTGATGCAGGGGTGGTAAATGCCATGCCGCTTGGCGGATTCAAGAGAGTGTAAGTGAGGGAGTTGCCGTCGGGGTGTTTGGCTTCTACTTGATAGAATTATGTTTTGTACCAAAAGTATTGTATATGTTAAACAATTAGTTTTTATTGGTGTGATAAACTTATTTTTTGTTGAAAAATTTACCTAATTAGTTTTACTCTATCTAAGTATCTAAAGTTTTGTATTAAGGTTCGAGATTTCTGGTTTTTAAGTTATTATCGAATGATGAAATTACTGCTTTTTCACAGGGCGGAGTCGGAGGAGAACTCTGAACAAGTCAATCTCGACTGTTTGAGAGGTAAATGTTTATCGATAAATAAGTAAGAACGATCGCTCATCCCAGCAACCGGGTTTATTTATCCCGTGCGATCGCCTTTCTGAATGCAGCTTGATTAATGATTTCTACAAAAATAGCCTAAATCCCTCAAATATTCATAAATTTGACTTGTGTTAAAATCAAAGCTCCGATCGGAATAGGAGAAAATTCTTATGCCAGCGATGACACTCAAAGATTTAAACCAAGTTCAAACCCTTTTTTCCGAAGCGGGTTTAGATTACAAAATTGAACTAGAAGACGGGAGACTTTCAATTGTGGGGCCATCAGACATCGTATCCAGTGAAATCAGCAGTATTTTGATTCGCTTGCTGGGTAACTGGGTTTATCCCCGTCGCTTGGGGAGAGTGTTTGACTCCGCAGGCGGTTTCATTATGCCGGATACGAATGTCAAAGCACCGGATGTTTCTTTTGTGCGCGCCGCCCGATTGCGCCAAAGTCCGCGTTATTTTGGTGAACTTGTCCCGGATTTGGTGGTTGAGATTAAATCTCAGAGCGATCGCATTAAGCCGATAGAAACCAAGGTTTTGAAGTTTATCGAATTGGGGGCGGTTGTCGGAATTCTGATCGATCCTGATGAAGAAACAGTGACTATTTATCGCTCTACCGGCGAACCGACTGTTTTAGGAAATGGCGATATTTTAACAGTAGCAGAACTTTTTCCCGGTTGGGAATTGCCTGTTTCGGAACTGTGGCCTCCTATTTTTACAGAAGAAGAAACACAATTATAATACCATTTTTTTAAAGATGTGCTGATAAAATCATAGCCCCCCCGCGAGTTCGGGGGGGTTGGGGGGGTAATATCTAGCGCTACTTTATGAAATTGGTATAATGCGTTTAAAATTGAGATTGTTGTTGCAGAAAATAGCCGACGAGATAAAGTGAACCGCAGAGCACTGTTAAATTGTCGCCTGCAACAGCAGCATCTAAGGCTGTTGTTAAGTCGGGGAAGGCTTGACAAACTGTTAATTCGGGGCAGATATTTTCAGCAATGGCGGCTAATTCTGCGGGGGATGATGAGTTTTGATCGGGTACCGGAACTAGGTAAAGCCGATCGCCCTTTTTGAGTAAAGCTTGTAAAATATCATCGCAGTCTTTCGTCGCCAAAATGCCGATTACCCAGTTAATCGGGGACGGGGAACTGGTAAGATGATCTACGTATTCGCGCAGGGCGATCGCAGCGGCTGGATTGTGAGCTCCATCAATCAGGATGTTGCGGTTTTTCCAGGTAGTTTGCTGAAGTCTTCCGGGCCATTGGGTTGTGGCGATTCCGTCGGCGATGGCGGTGGGAGAGATTTGCCATCCTAGGTTTTGGAGGGTGTGAAGAGTTGCAAGGGCGATCGCTGAATTCATTAATTGAATTTGTCCCAACAATGGCAATTGATATTTGATTTTAACCGAATTTTGACTTAACTGATATTCTGCAAATCCTTCTCCTAAATCTACCGCTGGTTTTACCCAAATTGCCGGACAGTCTAATTCTTTAATGCGTTTTTCTACTACTATTCTAGCAGATTCTGGCAATTCTCCGACAACTACCGGACACTTTGATTTGAGAATTCCCGCTTTTTGTCCAGCAATATCGGCGACAGTAGGGCCGAGGATTTGCCAGTGATCGAGACTGATAGAAGTAATGACACTGACAAGGGGAGTTTCGCAAACATTAGTCGCGTCTAATCTACCGCCCAATCCTGTTTCTATCACGGCAATATCTGCTTTTTGTTCGGCGAAATACAGCCAAGCTGCAGCGGTGATGATTTCAAATTGAGTGGGAGTTTCTGTATTACCTTCCGCAGCGCTGACAACTTGTTCGAGACACTGTTGCAATGCTATTGTAGAAATTGGTTTTTGGTTGATGCAAATTCTTTCTGTCCAATCGATTAGGTGCGGGGATGTGTAGCGCCCGACTCGATAGCCTGCTGCTGTGAGTACCGATGAGAGGTAAGCGCAAACGGAACCTTTGCCATTTGTGCCGGCAATGTGGATAATGGGGACTTTTTGGTGGGGGTTGTCTAGTTTTTGGAGGAGTTGTTGGATTCTTTCTAGGCCGAGGTGTACGCCGAAGTGTTGGTAAGATTGGAGGATGGAGTTTGCATTCATTGAGGATGATGAATTCTGTTTGTGTGTGAATTATATTTTTTTTTATTAACCGCAGAGGGCGCAGAGGGCGCAGAGGGAGAGAGGAAAGAGATGTTTATAATTGATTGATTGTAATTTATTGCGGGTGAGAAAAGGTGGCTTTGGATATTATTTCTCTGTTTTCGGGTTGTGGTGGGTTGGATTTGGGTTTTCGGTTGGCTGGGTTTAATCTGGTTTGGGCGAATGAATATGATAAGTCTATTTGGGATACGTATAATTTCAATCATCCTGAAACTATTTTAGACTGCAGAGATATCAGAAAAATTAATTCTGATGAAATTCCTAATTGTATTGGGATTATCGGCGGGCCTCCTTGTCAAAGTTGGAGTGCGGCGGGTGCGAAACGCGGGATTGATGATAGTCGAGGCCAGCTTTTTTGGGAGTATATCAGAATTGTGCGGGACAAGCAGCCTTTGTTTTTCTTGGCTGAGAATGTTAGGGGTATTTTAGCGCCTAGAAATCGTGATGCTTTCACTTATATATTATCGCAGTTTGAGGAACTCGGGTATCGAGTTTCGTTCCAGTTGTTGAATGCTAGAAATTTTGGTGTTCCGCAAGATAGGCAAAGGGTGATTGTTGTCGGTTATCGGGAAAATCTGGGTTTTGGTTTTGAGTTTCCCGCTCCTGGAACGGATGTTTTGACGCTGGAAGATGCGATTTTTGACTTAAAGGCGATCGCCCCAATGTCAGTTAAGGGTAAAGTAGATAATTATCACGATGCTGTCGCGAATCACGAATGTGCAGATTTGGGGTTTTCGAGCATTTATATGTCGCGCAATCGAGTGAGAAGTTGGGGCGAACCTTCCTTTACAATTCAGGCGGGCGGCCGACACGCACCTCTGCACCCTCAAGCTAGTAAAATGATTTTGGTTGGCAAGGATAAGCGCATTTTTGACCCCAATTCGCCTCAACCTTACCGCAGGCTTTCTGTGCGAGAGTGTGCGAGAGTTCAGACTTTTCCTGATGAGTTTATCTTCAAGTACAAGTATATTGCGGACGGCTACAAAATGGTCGGGAATGCTGTTCCTGTGAATTTAGCAAGAGTTTTGGCAAGTAAGATTTTTGAGGATATTGCCATAGGGAATAGGGCATTTGTATCAACTAAAGCCGACCACCTACCAGCCGCTAGGGAATGAATTCCACGAGCCCTTTAGCGAAATTCATCGCCATGAAAACTAATCTCAAATCCCTTGACATCAGAATCATTCATCTCTCTCTTCTCTTCCTCTGTGTCCTCTGCGGCCTCTGCGGTTTAATCATTCCGAATTATCTGTCATTGAAACTTAGTTAACTCACCGAGATTTTGCTGAATCGTATTTATACCCCGAATATGAGACAATGGAGAACCTCCATACAAAAAACTATCCAAACTAACTTGATAATTTTGCTGCACCGCCAAATCCAGCCACAAATTCTTAAATGCTTCTCCCGGTTTGTAGTCGGGAATGTTATGCTGATAGTAAGGAAAACTATCTATACAAGTGTTGAAAAAGTTCTTGCGCCCGCAATGCTTTAAATACTGATATCGCGGCTTGAATTCGGTTTGATTTTCCAATACTGTATGAATAGTATCGGCTAAGGATTCCGGGTCAAATTTGGCGTAAAGTCCCGCACCTTCCGGGAAAACTGGCGAGTTTCCTCTGGCGTATTGGTTGAATTCTTCAAAACAAATTACTGGTACGTTGCAACTCATTGCTTCGGTAATTCCCCGATTTTTTCCTTCGAGGAGGGAACCGAGGACGAAGGCTTGGGCGCGCGAATAATATACAGGCATTTCGCTGTAGTAGTCAACTCGCGGTAGTAAGTTGATGTAATCGGAGGGATTACCTAAAATTGCTTCTACTTGGTGCCATTCTTTTAAGGCGAGTTCGTCGAGAGTATTTAGGTTGTTAACATCAAATTCGTGTCCGCTGACAACTGTTAATTTTATTGGTTTTTGCGGATATTTTTGGCGGTAAATTTTTAAGGCTTTAGCAATTGTTGGCAAGTTCTTTTCTTCGGAAATTCGGGCGACGGCTAGCAAGTCGATGTCTTTGGTGGGGACGTTGCGGGGAGAAATTAAGTATTCGTTGATGAAGTCTGTGTCTTGCAGTGGTACGATTGGTTTGTTGGCGCGATTTGGATAAGTTTCGCGAAACCATTTATCTCGCTGCGGGTTTTTGTATAAACTGGAGTATGCGTCGGCGACAGGGGCCCAGGAATAGGAGATTCCGGGGGAATAGGTGAAGGATAAAAATACTGAGGAAAGTTGGGGAAATAGTTTGTTGATTAGTTCGACTCCTTCGCTTAAGTAAATTCCTTTGATGAATTTTCCTTCGTAAAATAGCGGGGGAAGCAAGACGTAGAAACTTACGGTATCGAAGCGGTGGGGTTGGTCTTCAAATATCTCCCAGCTAAATGCGTCTAAGTCTGCATAGATTTCGGCGATTGGTTTGTTGATGTTGGGGTTGCGCAAGTAGGGTTTTTGGCGATCGTAGTTTCCGCGTACCATATAATTTTTAGTGTGATTATCTAGTTTCTTTTTTTTACCGCAGAGGGCGCAGAGGGCGCAGAGAGGAGAAGAAGAGAAGAGAGGATAAGAGGGTTGATTTACTATTTATTTCATGGCTGTTCGAGTGATTCATTGTCCTCAGTAGTTTCCGCGTACCATAGAATTATTAGTGTGATTATTTAGTTTTCTTTTTTTAACCGCAGAGGGCGCAGAGGGCGCAGAGGAGGAGAAGAGAGAGTTATTCACGAGTCATCTAATAGCTATTCGAGTGATTCGTTGTCGCCTATTGTGAGGGCGAGTTGGTAGATTTGGCGGCGGGGGAGGGATGTTTGTTGGGCGAGTTGGCGGCTGGCTTGGGAACGGCTGATGCCTTCTGCTATTAATGTTTGTAATTCGGCTTTGATGGCGTCTTCGGAGAAAATTGGTGCGTCTGTTTGCAGGCCGCCAATTACTAGGGTAAATTCTCCTTGGGGTTCGCGTGCGGTGTAAAGTTCGATCGCACTTTCTATACTGCCACGCCAAAACTCTTCGTGCATTTTTGTCAATTCCCTGGCCAGCACAATCTGTCTGTCGGTTCCCAAGGTATTTGCTAAATCTTGTAAAGTTTGCCGCAACCGATGGGGAGATTCGTATAATATTATAGTGCGGGATTCTCTTTGCAAATTTTCTAAACTCCGCTGGCGTTCTTGACCTTTTACGGGTAAGAATCCTTCAAATACAAATCTCTCGGTGGGTAATCCTGATGCAGCTATTCCAACAATGCAGGCAGTCGGGCCGGGAATCGGAATAATGTTAATATTAGCATCGGCGCAAGCTTTGACTAACTCGTATCCGGGGTCTGAAATTCCCGGCATTCCAGCATCGGTGACGAGGGCGATACTGTTCCCTAACTGCAGTTTGTCGATTAATTCGGGGAGTCGCTGCTGTTGGTTGTGTTCGTGATAGCTGATTTGGGGGGTTTTGATTTGAAAGTGGTGCAAAAGTTTGCCTGTGTGGCGGGTATCTTCGGCTGCGATGAAGTCTGCTGCTTGTAAAATTCGGATAGCGCGATATGTCATGTCTTCGAGGTTGCCGATTGGGGTTCCGACAATGTAAAGTGTTCCTGTGTTAGGATTTGGCTGCATTTTAAGAGTGGGATTTTTTAACCGCAGATGAACGCGGATTAACGCAGATATGAAAACCGGATTATTTTTGGGATTGGCGACTTTAGATTTAGTTTATTTGGCTGAATCTCCTCCGGGGGAAAATCAGAAGGTTGTTGCTGCTGATTGTACCATTGCTGCGGGCGGGCCGGCGGCGAATGCTGCGGTGACTTTTAGCTATTTGGGGAATGCGGCGTTATGGGCTGGCGTTTTGGGCACTGGCGCGATCGCCCAATTGATCCGTGCAGACTTAGCGGAGTATGATATTAGGATAATCGATTTGCAACCAGGGATCTCGCACTCTCCGCCAGTTTCTTCGATTATTGTAACTGAAGCAACGGGCGATCGATCGGTAATTTCCATCAATGCTACGAAATCGCAAGCTGACAGTCAAACAATTAACCAGGATATTTTAACATCAGTTAATATCATACTGTTTGACGGACACCAAATCGCAGCCAGCCAAGAAATCGCTGAACTCGCCCAATCAAAAAACATTCCCATTGTCCTCGACGGTGGCAGTTGGAAACCCGGATTAGAAGAAATATTGCCCTTCATTGAATGGGCGGTATGTTCAGATAACTTTCATCCGCCCGACTGCGACAATTCAGAACAAGTCTTTGCTTACCTCTCAGCAGCCGGAATTCCCCACATTGCCATCACGCGCGGCGAAAAACCGATTAAATACCTCAGCAAAGGCAGTTTCGGCAGTTTAGAAGTGCCTCAAATCCAAGCTGCAGACACGTTAGGTGCAGGCGACATTTTTCACGGTGCTTTCTGTCACTATATTTTACAAAACAACTTTACAAATGCCCTCGCTGCAGCCGCCAAAATAGCTTCCAATTCCTGCAAAACTTTCGGAACCCGTCAATGGATAAAAAACATTCAAGCTTAACTTTAAAATAACCCAAATATCCGGAAAAAAGCGATCGCACCCAGAAAACAGAAACAGACAACACTTGTTAAGCTAAAATAATCATATCAACCCTCTCCTTTCTTCCTTCGCGCCCTTTGCGTCTAAGCGCTTCGCGCAGGCTACGCCAACGCGGTTCGCCCAAAAAATCCACAAATCAAACAACATTGCTATAGTAGTAAAACACCTGCAAGCAAAACAAAACTACCCCAAAATAAAACACTCAAATCATGGCTGAAACTCAACCCCTAAGCATCACACTTCCCCCCTTGCGGATTACCCTAACCGAACAACAACAGGTTAATCTAGAATGGCTGACGCAAAACTTACCAAACCTACTCGCAGCAGCGCCAAGCAAACCAGAAGTCCCCGACAACTTAAAACAGTGGGTGGCGGCCAACAAATTATTAAATAAAGCAGACGCAGAAATCATTCAAGCCCTAGTAAATACCGGCATAGATGCCGAAACAGCAACCGCAGAAGTTACCGAAATATCATCTCATCCGTACTTCCAAGCAGGTAGCCATTACGTACAGCTATTGCAGAAACTGGAATCGCAACTCAACATCAACAATCAATTAGCCGCACTCTCTTCCAAGTTTGGCACAATCGAACGCAAAAGCAGCCTTTCCAGAGAGTATTTTTTAGAAAATTACTACGCTAAAAATACTCCGGTAATTATTACCAACATCATGCACAACTGGAAAGCATTACAGTTGTGGACACCGGAGTATTTGCAGCAAAAATACGGAGATGCAGAGGTAGAAATTCAAGCCAACCGCAACTCAGACCCGGATTACGAAATTAAAGTACACAACCACAAAAAAACTGTTTTCTTCCGCGAGTATGTAGATATGGTCGTCAACGGTGGGCCCAGCAACGATTGCTATATGGTTGCTAACAACCAAACTCTGGAAAGAGAAGAATTTAAATCGCTATTTAACGACTTTGAGATTTTCCCAGAATACCTCAATCCCGGCGATACAAAAGGCAGAGTTTTCTTTTGGTTCGGCCCGAAGGGTACAATTACGCCGCTGCATCACGACCCAGTGAACTTAGTTTTAGCACAGGTATCGGGACGCAAACTGATTAAATTGATTTCTCCGCAGCAAACACCTCTGCTTTACAATCATGTCGGAGTTTTTAGCAAGGTTGATGGCGAGAATCCCGACTATGATAAATATCCGCTTTACAGAGACGCGAAAATTATTGAGGTGATTTTAGAACCGGGAGAAGCTATCTTTATTCCTGTGGGTTGGTGGCATCACGTAAAGTCATTGGAGGTGAGTATTTCGGTTTCGTTTACTAATTTTGTGTTTCCCAATTATTATGAATGGAAATATCCTCATATTAATTGGTAGTTGTCAGTTGACAGTTGTCAGTTGGTAGGGGCGGTGGATGGTGCGTGCCCGCCCTCTTAGTTGTCAGTTGTCAGTTGACAACTTGCAAACACTATCTGCGTTTATCAGCGTTCATCTGCGGTTTAAAAAATGAAAAATCTTGAAGAATTAAGCGAAATTGCGCGGGCGGTGGCTTGGGGTGCGACAGATATTTTGCAATCTTACTATCGCCAAGATTCTGAGACTCCCAACCTCGACATCCGAGAGAAAAAAGACGGCCCAGTCACTGCGGCCGATGTCGCTGTTAATTCTTACATTTTAGATGAATTGCAGTCTATTTTAGGGAATGCAGAATTTGGCTATCTTAGCGAAGAAACTTACAAAGCTTATTTAGAAAAAAACGGAAAAGTTGCCTTAACTCAAGATTGGGTTTGGATTATCGATCCTTTGGATGGAACGCGCGATTTTATTGACAGGACGGGCGAATTTGCCGTTCACATTGCTTTAGCGTTTGAAGGAAGACCAGTTTTGGCAGTTGTGGCTTGGCCGGAACAACAAAAGATTTATTACGCTATTCGCGATGCGGGTGCTTTTGTGGAAAGTCGGGACGGTTCTGCGGTCAAATTGCAGGTTTCAGGGCGAAATATACTGGCGGATTTATCTATAGTAACCAGTCGCAGTCACCGGGGCGATCGCCTAAACCAACTATTGCACAAATTTCCTTGTCAAAATCAACTAGCTGTAGGAAGTATCGGCTGCAAAATTGCAACGATTGTGGAACAAAAAGCTGATGTTTATATTGCCCTTTCGGGAAAATCTGCACCGAAGGATTGGGATTTGGCGGCACCGGAATTAATTTTGACGGAGGCGGGCGGCCGATTTACTCGTTTTGATGGTTCTGCTTTGCAGTACAACCGGGGAGATGTGAGTCAGTGGGGGGGATTGTTGGCGAGTAACGGTTGCTGTCACGATGCTTTGTGCGGGGATGCTGAGAGGATTTTAGGGGAGATAGATTCGGGTTTGAAATAAGTGCGATCGCCCTTAAATATTCTAACGAATAACTTGTAGGGGCAGGTTTTACGAGAAATAATTGCCTAAGACTCATAAATCTCATAAACCCGCCCCGATCGCACATATGTATTAAAAATACGATATTAATACTTAGGTATAATTACACTAGCAACTAATTAATTTTGTGTTGAATTATCAACTTCGTACTGGCGGTTACACAATATTACTTGATTAATTTTTGTATCTTTATCAAAGCTTTAATAACTAAGTGTTTTTATGGAGAAAAGTTTATATATTTTCTCTGAAACAACTGTTATGGTTGCTACAAGCTTCAAAAAGAGTTTCGGATGCAAGTCGCGAAACCGGGAAAATTATTGTCTTTCTTTTACCCCCAATCAGGTGTATTATGCCAAATTTAAATGATCGATTTTCAGTAAGTGCGATCGCCTTTATCGACACTCAAGTACCAAATTATCAAAGTTTGATTGCCGGAGTAAAACCGGGTACGGAAGTAGTAGTTTTGGATGGGAATCAAGATGCGATCGCCCAAATTACTGAAGTTTTACGCGATCGAACCAATATTGACAGCATTCACATAGTTTCTCACGGTGCTCCCGGTAGCTTGCAACTGGGCGACGGTAGCTTGAGTTTAGATGACATTGAGGGCGATCGGGATTCTCTACAGAAGTGGTTTGCGCCACCCACTGAGTCGATCGGTCAAAATCGACCTAATATCCTACTCTACGGGTGCTCCGTAGCGGCAGGCGAGACAGGTAAAGCATTTGTCAAACGCTTGAGTGAGTTAACAGACGCTAGTGTTGCCGCTTCCCAAAACCTCACCGGAAGCGCTGCAAAGGGTGGCGACTGGGAACTAGAAATCAGCACCGGAGAAATCCAAACACCGCTAATATTTGCAGCCGAAGTATTGGCAGGTTACGAGTACGTTTTGAATAGTTTTGGTGCGGCAACTAATTTTGGCGGGGGGACAAATCCCTACGGTATTGCTACTGAGGATTTTGACCTCGATGGCAAACCCGATATAGCTGTAACAAACCAAGGATCTAATAATGTTTCTATCCTGTTAGGAAATTGCACAGGGGGTTTTGAGACAGCTACCAACTTTGCCGCAGGTTCAAGTCCGCGTTTCGTCACATCGGGACTATTTGACAATGACAGTTTCCCGGACTTAGCATTGGTAAATAGTAGTAATAAGCTGATACGCAGCTATACCGTATAATATAAATATAAATTAAGGGATAATTAGTTGTAATATATGCCAGCTCAAAACCATCTATCTCAAAATCAAAAACAGAGACTCATTAAAATACTAAAAGAGTCTGATGATAATTACATGAGGGAAAAAGTTCTCATTTTATTGCTAATTAATGACGGAAAAACTTATCGAGGAATTAGTGAAGTTATGGAAGTTACTTACACAACAGTGGCTTATTGGTCAGTTCATGGCGTTCCGGATAATTTGGATAGTTTTTTAGATAAAAGAAGCCCAGGGAATTTTCGCAAAGTCACTCCATAGTATGAACAAATATTGATAGATACAATCGATAAAGCTCCGGAAGAATATGGATATGAATTTGGGAGATGGACGGCAGCTAGATTAGCAACATATTTAGAAAAAGTCACAGGAATTAAATTGAGTGTTTCCCAAATATCCCGGATACTACATAAAAAAAATACGTTTACATTTGGGCTAAATACAGCTTAAAACTCAAACAAAATACCCTTGAAAGAGAAGTATTTAAACAGAAATTATCGGAGTATTTAAGAATAACTAAAAAACGCCAGAGCTTTTACAGGCATGATTTTGGGATGAGAGTGGATTCAGTTTACGAGTGATAAAAAGAAAAACTTGGGGTAAAAAAGGTAGTCGAAAAAACTTACAGGTCAAAGGAAAAGAGGCAGAGTAAATATCATGGGTGGGTTGAGATATCATGACAAAAAAAGGTTAAATTTTATGATAAAAAGAGGAGACTCAAATACATTTTATCAGCAAATTAATGCCTGAAATGATTCGACAATTCAAGAATGGAGAGAACGGGGCAATCAAACTGAAAACTTTGCCGAATCTGGAATGAAGATTGTAATCATTTTAGACAATGCTAGTTTTCATAAAAACAAAGATATTTTGAGCCAAATATCAGCCGAAATGCCTCAGATTATTTGAGAATTTTTGCCACCTTACAGCCCTGATTATAATTTGATTGAATTAATCTGGCATTCAGCAAAAGAATATATAGCACATCGACTATTTAAGTCAGTAGAAGAATTGTCTGATTTGCTACATAAATTATTAAATGAAGGAGAAATGGTTATTAAATGGGATCGAAAAATTAAAAATAAAGGTAATGCTATTTTATCCGGTTTAGCTGCGTAGCAGCTTACAACCCCGTGGCATTACCAGTACATCAAGTCGAGCAGTTCATCGACATTCGAGTACACCTTCCCGCAGAACACTTTCACAGACCCAGATGAGGGCGACAAGCTCACCTAGACAGCAACTCTGATGGACGGTAGCCCCCTACCAAGTTGGCTTACCTTCAATCCAAACACTCGTACACTCAGCGGTACAAGTTCCATACCGCAGGAATTCAAGATTAAGTTAACAGCAACGGACAAGGCGGGTGCTAGTGCTAGCGATAATGACGGTATGTTGCTGCAATTTAGCAGCACCGGCGTAGTCATTGACGGCTACATAGAGGGTGCAACCCTCTTCCTAGACGCTAACAAAAACGGCATCCTCGACACCAACGAACCATCCACAATTACTAACAGCAAAGGTGAATTCAATCTCAACATCCCCTTCGAGACATTCGACACCAACAAAAACGGAGAAATCGACCCATCAGAAGGCAATATAGTTGCCACCGGAGGCACTGACACCGCCACCGGCTTACCCCTAGAAACACCAGTCACCGCACCGCCAGATTCCACAGTTGTCACCCTCCTAACCAGCTTAGTCGCTGACTTAACCGACAAAGGAACTGCACCAGAATCAGCCCAATCTTTAGTCAAAGCCGCCCTTGGACTCCCCGCTGATGTTGACTTAACTAGCTTAGATCCGATCGCAGCCACCAACCAAAATTTACCAGGCGGAGTCCAAGTCTTATCCGCAATGGTGAAAGTCCAAAACTTCATCACCCAAACCAGCGCTTTGATTGACGGCGCTTCCAGTGCACTCAATACCGATATTGTCAAAGCTGTTGTCAGTTCAATTACCGATCGAATTCAATCCAGTACAGTCTTAAACCTCAGCAACGCAGCAGCCTTAGAACCAATCATTCAGCAAGCAGCCGCGAAAATCCAGCAAATAGACCCCAGTTTCAACAGTCAACAAATCACCCAAATTACCTCGCAAGCCGCGACAGTAATGGCTACCGCAAATCAACGCATTGATAGCGCTGTTTCCAACCCAACAGCAACATCAATTCCTGAATCAGTTGCCCGCGTCCAACAAGTAGCCTTGGGCCCGACAACTCAAGATTTCAAAGCAGTTGGTACGGGAAACAAACCAATTTCCCTGGTAGTTACTGAGAATACCGGTGCTGCTTTAGATAGCCGAATTCAAGCAGTAGTTTTACCAGTTGGCCTTGCGACTCCCGTTGTCAGCGGCGATGCAGATTTGGGCAGCAATTCCCCGAATGCAATTCTCGGTACAAATGGCGACGATATCCTGATTGGCGACAGCGCGGATAATGTATTGATGGGCATGAGGGGCAATGATTCCCTCGATGGAACTCTGGGAAATGACACTGTTTTCGGCGGCAAAGGTAGCGATACTTTGCTCGGAAGTAGCGGTGATGATGCCTTGTTTGGCAATCGCGGCGCTGACATTTTGAACGGCGATGATGGCAACGATCTACTTTACGGAGGTAAGGGAGATGATTTGCTGACTGGCGGTTTGGGAAGTGATACTTTGACGGGAGGAATGGGAGTAGATAAGTTCTTGCTTTCTGCGAATTCCGGTACTGATACGATCGCAGATTTTGAACTCGGTCAAGACTTGTTAGTATTGGGTAGCGGGCTGGATTTCTCGCAGTTGGCGATTAGTCAAGATAGCGGTGCAACTTTAATTCGGTTCGTACAAACTGGGGAGATTTTAGCTTCTCTCAGTGGAGTTTCTGCTAGCAGTATTAGCGCTGCCAATTTCGGATTAATTTGAGTAGGGACACGGCATTGCCGTGTCCTCAATTGCCGTGTTGTCGATAGTTATATCCGATTGGGTTATCGGGGCAATTTCATCATCCAATCCGGTTGATTTTACCCGTTACCCGAAATCAGGACACGGCAGTGCCGTGTCCCTACAATTAATCGGGTGATGCTTGCATCCGAGGGGGTTAATAATTATTTTCGGGTAGGGAAACAGCACTGCCGTTTCCAGAGTTGCCGTGTTATTGATGGTTATATCTGAGATTTTGCACGATTCTCAATCATCTTTTTATGAACAGGCAAGATGCCTGTTCCACAAAAAAATTTATCTCTTGTGGAACGGGCATCTTGCCCGTTCTTCAGAATGGTGCAAGATGTGAGTTATATTCTACCTTTAACATCAGCAGCGCTGATAACGCATTCCCGGCAACTGCGAAACTAATCCCAACAATTCCAACTGCAAAAGTATACCAGAAACTGTTCCCGCTTCTAATCCCGCTGCTTCCACAATTGTATCAAAAGAAATCGTCCCGGAGCCGATCGCACTTAACACCTTAGCCAATTCCGGCTCCAACGGCGGCGTGCGCTTCTCAACCGTCGGATTTGGCGGAAACAGCGACAACTGCTTGGCATTATCCAATTTTGGCATAGCTCCGAGCATTTCCAACAACCTGTCTTCGCTTAACAGCCGATCGCTATTCGGGAGAATTGGATGAGCACCTTTACTCAGCAACTCCAAACAACCAAAAGAGCGCTCATCATCCAATCTTGCCGTCAAAACATACACATCCCGGCAAAAATCATTAGCTTGATAAGCAGTAATTAACGCCCCCGATTTGTGCGGAGCTTCAATCACAATTGTAGCGCGACTTAAGCCCGCAATTATCCGATTTCGGCGCGGAAAATTAGTTTTATTCGGTTGAGTTCCCGCCGGATATTCGCTAATTGCCAATCCCTGCTGCAACAGGCGATCGCACAACCGCTCATTCGGCCTAGGATAAACAATATCAACCCCAGTACCAAAAACAGCCAAAGTCCGGCCACCCGCCTCCAAACAGCTTGTATGAGCCTCCGTATCAATTCCCGCAGCAAATCCCGAAACCACAGTAAACCCGTTTGTAGCCAAAGCCGCACTAAATTTGCGAGTCCAGCGGCGGCCGTATTCCGAAGGACTTCGAGTGCCAACAATTGCCACCGTCGGCGTAATTCCTTGATTCTCTTTTACATCAACTAAACCGCGATAATATAGCACCGGCGGCGGATTGGGAATCTCTAATAACAAGCTGGGATAATCTGGATCGGCGGGTGTCCAAAAACAGGGATTTTTAATAAGATGTTGTTCAATAAATTCTTGGGGATTGAGTTTGGATCGTTCTTGCAAAACCGTTTCCATTGTCTGTTTCCCAAACCCTTCTACTCGCATTAAATCTACGGACTTAGCTGTCCAAGCTGCTGCCAAACTAGGAAAATGTTGGTGCAATCTTTGCAACAAGATTGGCCCGATACCGCTAATTTGCGACCATGCTAACCAGTAAGCGCGTTCTTCTAGCAATTGTTTTACCTCATTTTTTTGGGAGTTATTTTATCATTTTTGGGTGGGATATAGATTTTTTTTAACGAACCGCGAAGGCGCAAAGAACGCGAAGGGAAGAAGGGGAAGAGTTAAAAAGCATGGCTAAGTTTTCCAGTCGATAAAACGGGCGTAAATATAAGCTATGATTTCTCCGGTGACTGTCCGAAAACCTTCGCTCGATTTCCACCATTCTTGGGGGTTGTAATCTTGGGGTTCTGCTGCTATTATCCCGACTTTAATCTCTGGATGCAGCACTTCTTTGAAAATAATCCAACTTCTGCGGGCGTGAGGGCCAAAGGAATAGAGATTAATTGAATCAACTTTTAGGGCGGATGCAGCCAGCCAGTCTCGAAGGGCGATCGCCGAAGCTGCTGTGCGGTGTTTCACGACATTGGGTGCGGGTACGGCTACCAGTTTGTCCTTATCAAATCCTAGGGCTATACAAGTCGCTGCTGTCAGTTCGGCATAATTTTTATATTCAGCGAGATAGTAGCCTTTGCTTACTGGAGGGCCAGTGGTAATTAATTGGCGGTATTCGCCTTTTTTGAATTCGGCGATCGCACTTTCGATCGCATAATCCGGCAACCACCCTTCCACAACCAATATATCTGCTTTCAGCGGCGAATTTACTGCCAAAAATGGATGGATATTTGTGATTATTAAGACCATTGCAATGATTAATCCCGTGACGGCAATTACCCAACCTTGCCAGGTAATTGCCCACATTTCTCGGCGGCGGATCAGACTAATTTTGATTTTAGGTTTTCGCATTCTGGCAAAATTCCGATCGAGAGAATTCTTGAGGATTTACGCACCAATGGCTAGAAACCGGGTTTTTCTTAAACTACTTAGTTGCACCCCACAGATGTACAAAACCCGGTTTCTTGAGTCCGAGTGCGATCCCCAACTAATCTTAATAGAAATCACGCCAAAAAATCTAACTTGCGAGTGCAAAATTAAATTCGTTAAATCCGCTACAAAATCCGCTGCCGAACCTTATCTACTGTTTTTGTTTGAGATACTCAAAAACGCTCTTATCTCCAATGTCCTGCGGCATCGGTTGAAAGAACTTGCGGACGGCAAAAATGATGAACAATATTGCCCAAAGTCCCAGCAACAACTGTTCGCTTTCCGGTGACAGAAAACCGAAAATATGTCCTAAAATCAACAGCGGAACTCCCGGAGTTAAAAACTTAGTTTCTAGGCGGTTGAAGCAAAAAGCTTCTTTAAAATAAATGCCATTTAATGCCGCAAAAGTAAAGCCAATTCCCCACAAAGTCGCTGGATTTTCGTAAACGGTTAAAGCTAAAGGTTTGCTGCTTTGTAGGGCGACAAATACTGCTGCTGCGCCGCCGATCGCCCAAAACGCTTGTAAAGTGCGGTGCAGCGCTATCATGTAAATGTGAATAGTTGCTAAACTAACGCCTAAAGCTATCCAAAAACACGCAAAAACAGCCGTTAAAGCTTGGATTGCTGTTGGGTTGTCGCCGCTTTGCAACACCAGAGTAGCGCCCACCGCCAAACACAGCGCCGCCACTCCCAACCCGGCGCGGTAGATCAGCACTCCGGTGCGATCGCTTTGAGTAATCGTAAACTCGCCGAATTGCCCTTGATAGACTTCCGATTCATCAGGCGATTTCAGTAATTGCATCACAGCTTCCTCCTATCTATCAGACACGAATGTACTTCTACCAAGATATACTTTATTGATAAACCAGTACAGCGGAACCGAGCGATGCCTAAATTTAACAAACCTCAACTTAACAAATCTAAAGTTAACAAGTCTAAATTTGACGATCGCCCAAATCCCAGCAAATCCCTTCCTTCAGAATCAGAAATTCCTCCAGTTCAGGTTGATGAAACCATTGTAACAGGCAGAAGACCGAAACCGCTCAACGAGTTCCAGCGCTTGTTGGCGGAATTACCAGAACTCACAGAGAGCTTGGAGTCCGAATTGTTCGCCCGTCTCGATCGAGATATCCCAGTTAATGCGAAGCAATTTGAAACTAAAATTCGTAAAATGTTAGCTACAAAAAACATTGAGGTCAACCGAGAAAATTCAATTAAATATCTCGAAAAAATGAAGAAAAACATTCAATTCCCGTGCCTAGTTACCTGCATAGAAGAGTTTGAGTGGGAACAAGAATATATAAGGGGTTCTGGTAGCAAAAAAGAATATGCACGGCTCAAAAAAACTCGACCTTCTTATACTGATAGCTTCATAATTAATCGGTCGGAGGATTTGTTTGCTCACGAAGAAGGCATATTTGTGCAAGTGCATCGCCTCAGCGATCGCCAAAAATTTATGTTGCCTTTATCCGGGTTGAAATCAGCCGATCTCATTTCTCCAAACCATCAGTTATTGGATGATTATTTAATGTGGTCTCTGAATTATTAAGAAAGTCTTGGCAGTTGAAAGTGCGAGTTATTAATAACTCGCACTTTCAACTGCGAGGAGATACCAAATCCGGGTTTGGGATCTCCTCGCTCAACCAGTCGGCGCAGGCCGATATCGTTTGACAAGAAGCGGTTTCAATCGCCGAATCATCTTTTCATTCTTAATTAAATTGAAGCAGCAAAGTGCGATCGTCGCTCTACTTTTGCCAAAGCTTCCACCAAACTGCGAACTGCAGCAATCATCGCCACTTCGCTATTAAGTTGGCTGACAGCAGAACCGACACCAACACCAGCAGCGCCCGCGCCAACAGCTAGCGGTGCGGTGACGCTGGAGATGCCCGAAGCGCAGAGAACGGGGACTTGTACGGCGCGGGAAATTTCAAAGGCGGCGGCCAAAGTAGGCGCTGCTTTTTCAATTAATCCTAAAGTTCCGGCGTGAATTGGTTGGGCGCTGGTGCCGCCTTCGGTTTGAATGATATTCGCGCCAGCTTTGACTAATTCAATTGCTAACTGCACTTGTTTGTCGAGTGCCAAAATGTGGGGAACTGTGACAGAAAGCGTGATGTTCTCAAAGAGCGATCGAGTTTCGCGAGTCAACTCCAAAACTTCAGAAGCTTCAAAGCGGCGGCCCTGTGCATAGAAAGCATCAAAGTTGCCAATTTCAATCAAATCAGCGCCAGCTTCTACCGCAGCCACAAACTTTTGCGGTTCCACAGCCGATACACAAATTGGCAGATTTGTCAACTGTTTTGCCATCAATACCAAATCGCGATCGGCAGCAATATCTACAAATGTTGCACCGCCGAGATCCGCTGCTTTGACAACAGCCGCAACGTTGGCCGCATCAAAATTATTTAAACCGCTGATAATTTTCAGGGCGCGGCCTTGCTCAAATGCGCGCTGCAATTTAGAATTTACACTCATCGTCAGTTTTCCAACTCAAAAAATTTGTTAGGCTTATTTTGACACGGATTAGAAATATTTTTGATTTTTAATTCTGAATTTTTATTACTTCCCTGCTGTCGAAATTTGTACGCATCTTGAATAACTTGTGTCCAGCCGCGATTCGATTTTAGATTTTTAATTCTAGATGCTCCCGATCGACCCCACGGATCGAGGATCGGGCTTGAGGATTTGAGATTCCAGATGCTCCCGATTGATTCGGCGGGTCGATCTCGTGGCGGGTACCACAGGAGAAATTCGCAGGGTCAGCGCCGCGCTAATTGCTGCTTTTACCATTAAAGGCTAATGAGAGCAGCGCTGTTCGATCGCACTTAGCGGCTTGAATTGTAACTGTATTTTCCCGATCGGGAACCGACTGAATTGCTGTCCGAGCCCGAGCCCGAAAAGAGCGCGATTCCGGAATAAAATGGTGGATAAGGCAGCAGCAAGAGCAGAGGCAACCAAGGGTATAAACTAGCCCGAAAACTCAAAAGTAATTCCAAAGACAGATCGCAAATTCTGTCTGTCGGTAGAGAATAGAATATAGCAGAGGGTTTAATTCCGCGCTGATATGTATAGATATATAGATAAAGTCCGATCGCCCGCAGGAACAGAAAGACATCAAGACGACTAGATAGATGGAACCTTGGCAAACCCCACAAACTAATTTAACCGAGATTTCGATCGCAAAGCTTCTGTCGCGCCGCCGCCCTCGATCGCCCGATTTGCAAGCAGAAAACCGGGCGCTGCAAACCCTTGCCCGACAACTGGCAACATCCCCCCGCACCCTGCTGGTAACACTCGCGGCGACCGCGCGAGATTTGTGTCGTGCAGGCAGCGCCGGAATCTGCTTGCTAGCAGAAAATGGCGCATCAGAACAAATTTATTGTTGGGAAGCCTTGGCGGGCGCGTGGGGAGCCGCAGAACAGGCAAACAAACCCCCAGCGCTGCATCTGTCCGGAACAAATCTAGACTTCCAAACTCCCCAGCTTTACTTGCATCCAGAACAATACTTTACCGACTTGCAGCAGCTAGAACCACCGATCGCCGAAGCATTAGTGCTGCCGCTGCTAGCAGAAAATCAACCGCTGGGAGCAATCTGGATTGTCTCTCACGATTCTAGCCAGTTCGATGCCGAAGACTTGCGGATCGGACTCGCCCTAGCAGACTTTGCCGTTGCCGCCTTACAAATCGATCGCGCCCGTCAAACCAAAGAAGCTTTGCGAGAAAGCGAAGAACGCTGGCAGCTTGCGTTGCAGGGCAACAACGACGGCATTTGGGAACATGATTTACAAACAAACGGCCATGTGGCGAGCGATCGGTGTTTAGAGATTTTGGAACGCCGTCCCGAAGAAGTCAAGGATCTAGCCCAATACGTGAGCTACATTCATCCCGACGACTTGGAGAGAATTCAAAGCAAGTGGCAGGAACACTTGTACTCCAAAACCTCGCATTACAGCGGAGAATACCGCATCCTCTGTCCCGACGGGCGCTACAAATGGATTTTAGCCAGAGGGCGAGCAATTTGGGACGAATCCGGCAATCCCGTGCGGGCGGTGGGTTCCCTGACAGATATCAACGATCGCAAACAAGCAGAAGCAGCCCTGCGCGATCGCGAAACCCGGCTGCAGTTGATACTCGACAGCGCCAAAGACTACGCCATCTTCACCCTCGACACCGGCGGACACCTTACCAGTTGGAACGCAGGCGCAGAGCGACTGCTCGGCTATACCGAAGCAGAAATCGTCGGCCGGCACGGACGAATCATCTTCACCCCAGAAGACTCAGCAGCCAAGAAGCCGGAATTAGAAATGCACCTAGCGCTGACAGAAGGAAAAGGAGAAAACGAGCGCTGGCATCTACGCAAAGACGGCAGCCGTTTTTGGGGCAGCGGGCTAGTGATGCCCCTGCGCGATGCAGCAGGCGACGTGCAAGGTTTCCTGAAAATCATGCAGGACAAAACCGAGCGCCGGCAAATAGAAGAAGCACTGCGGCAAAGCGAAAATCGCTACCGCACCCTCGCCGATGCCGTGCCGCAGTTAATGTGGATCAACACCGCCGACGGCAGGTTAGAGTTTTGCAACCAGCACTGGCTAAGCTACACGGGCATGATGCCAGAATTGCCTCTGGCTGGGCCAGTGCTGGAATTATTTCATCCCGACGATCTGCCTGCAGTTGTCGCCACGCGCACTCAGGCGATTCAAGCAGGGGAATCCTACGAATTTGAATGTCGGGTGCGCCGGTTTGACGGCACCTACCGCTGGCATTTGGCGCGACTTGTCCCCCTCAAAGACAGCCGGGGAAAAGTGCTGCAATGGGTAGGCATCGGCATTGATATTGACGATCGCAAACGAGCCGAAGAAAGCTTAGCAGAAAGCGACCGCCGCTTCCGCTTCCTGGCCGAGTCGCTGCCCCACCTGATTTGGAATGTAGACTCCGCCGGAGAACTTCGGTTTGCCAATCAAAAATGGTCGGAATATCTGGGAATGCCCTACGAGGAAGCCGCTCAAAACAATTGGGAGTCTCTGGTGCCGCCGTTGGATTTGGCAGAATGTTTTGCCCGCTGGCAAGAATGTCAAATCACCGGAGAAGTTTATCAACTTGAGTTCCGCCTGCGGCGGGCATCGGACCAAATGGAACGCTGGCATTTGTGCCGCGCCGTGCCAATTCGCGACGGCCTCGATCGGATTGTCGAGTGGATCGGCACGAATACCGACATTCACGATCGCAAGCAAGCCCAACTCAACGAGCAGTTTCTCTCGGATCTCGAACTCCGCTTGCGCCAGCGCTCTAACCCCTCAGAAATGTTGTGGGAAGCTATGAGCAGTCTGGGAGAATATTTACAGGTCGATCGCTGCCTGTGGCACGAAATCGATCTAGCAGCCAGAGTGGCAATTGTCGATCGAGACTGGCACCAACCCGGCCTTGCCAGCGTCGCCGGCACCTATCAACTCTCCGACTTTAAGACGGCAGAAATGAAAACTCTTTCTACCGCAGGTAAAACACTTGTCATCTCAGATGCCGCTACCGACCCACAGATAGCGCCTTTGGCAGATAACTACGGTGCCCTTAGCATCCGCGCTTTAGTCGGTGTTCCCTGCCTTGAGGAAGGACGCTGGGTGGCTCTTTTGCTGGTGATATCCCAGGCGGTGCGGCAGTGGCGGGCCGATGAAGTTTCGCTGGTGCAAGAAATGGTGGCTCGCCTCTGGACGGCGATCGGGCACGCGCGAGCCGTGCAGAACCTGCACGAGAGCGAGGATCGGTTCCGCGCCCTAGCGGACAACATCGCTCAGTTGGCTTGGATGACAGATCCCAGCGGCAGGATTTTCTGGTACAACCAACGCTGGTTTGACTACACCGGCACCACTAGCGAGCAAATGCAAGGCTGGGGCTGGCAGCAGGTACACCACCCGGAACACGTCGATCGGGTTGTCGAAAAATGGAGGCACTCCATTAAAACAGGCGAACCCTGGGAAGATACTTTCCCCCTGCGCGCCAAAGACGGATCTTACCGCTGGTTTCTCTCCCGCGCCGTGCCGGTGCGCGACGAGAAAGGCAAGGTGCTGCGCTGGTGCGGCACCAACACCGACATTACCGATCGCCTCAATGCAGAAGCGGAACGGGAACGCCTGCTAGGCCTCGAAAAGGCCGCCAGAGAAGAAGCAGAACAGGCTAACCGCCTCAAAGACGAATTTTTGGCTGTTTTGTCCCACGAATTGCGGACTCCCTTAAACCCGATTGTCGGCTGGACTAAGCTGCTGCAATCGAACGTGCTGACACCCCAAAAGCAGAGTTACGCCCTAGAGACGATCGAGCGCAACGCCAAACTGCAAACTCAACTGATCGAAGATTTGCTCGACGTGTCGGGGATTGTCCAAGGCAAAGTCAGCTTGAATATTGTACCTGTGGATTTAGCCGGGGCGATCGGCGCTGCCGTGGAAACTGTCAGTCAGTCAGCCCAAGTCAAGTCGATTCGCATCAACACTCAATTTGCACCGAATCTCGGCCCGGTGTTGGGCGATGCGCGCCGACTTCAGCAAGTCGTGTGGAATTTGCTGTCAAATGCCGTCAAGTTTACCCCCGCCGGAGGCAAAATCGACATTGTTCTCGATCGGGTTGACACCGACGCTCAAATTACTGTCAGCGATACCGGAAAAGGCATTTCTGCTGATTTTCTGCCCTGCGCGTTCGACTATTTCCGGCAAGCTGACAGCACGTACACGCGCAAGTTTGGCGGATTGGGTTTAGGATTGGCGATCGTCCGCCATCTCGTCGAGCTCCACGGCGGCACAGTCAAATCCGACAGTGGAGGCGAAGGAAAAGGCGCGACATTTACCGTCCGGATACCGCTAATGCCCGTGCAACCTCAGACAATTCCTGCTCCAAGTGCGCCGCCGGAGTCATCCTTCAATTTGAGCGGTATCAAGGTGTTGGCGGTGGACGATGATACTGATGCGCGAGATTTGGTGGTTTTTCTGATGGAGGATTGCGGCGCAACCGTGACGGCAGTTTCTAATGCCGCCGATGCCTTGGCGGCTTTAACTGTGTCAGTGCCCGACGTGCTGTTGAGCGATATTGGAATGCCCGACACAGACGGTTATATGTTGCTGCGGCAAATTCGGGCTCTGCCTGCCGAGGAAGGCGGATTGGTGCCGGCGATCGCCCTCACGGCTTATGCTGGAGAAATTGACTACCGGAAAGCGCTGGGGGCAGGGTTCCAGCGGCATCTTTCTAAGCCTTTGGATGCTGACAAGTTAATGCAGACGATTTTGGATTTGCTCGATCGTTCTGGTTAATATTTTTAAGGACTTTTTGTATGTGAAAAGTCTTTGTTTGACGAACCGCGTTGGCGTAGCCTGCGCGAAGCGCTTAGACGCTCATAGCGCTAAGGAAGAAGGGATGAAGAAAGGCAGAAGTCGATCGTCTCAAGTTGGGTTCTACCGACGATGATTTTGAGGGTGCGACGGTTTTTCGATCGCGCATTATCTCATATCAAATCCTCTCTTCATCGGAATGATTCAGATATATATTCTCGGACTCTGTGTACTCTGTGTTCTAGCGCCGGTTAAATCACCTGACGATGCAACGGTCAACGATCTCAAACAAATAAAACCTCGCAGGTGGAGGTTTTTTGATGGTTGTTGATGCTGGTATGACAAGTTAAATATCCTGTCCCTGTATTAAGTCCGCAGCCAGTCAATTCGACCATTAGCGGTACTCTGTGCCAACTGCTGGGTCGCGATCGCCCGTTGTAGTTGTGTAGCGGACATTTTCTTCGCGTTTGCGCGGCATCAAGCCCAACAAACCAAACAAGCCAAGTAATCCCAACCATCCCCAGTCAAAATCGCGATCGGTATCGGCACTGTAAACGTCGGCGCGAGGAATGGTGGTAGTGGTGGTGGTTCTGCTGTTAGTACCGGGAGCCGGATCTGTCTGAGCTGAAGCAGGCATATTACCTGGTACAATGGCTAAACCAGCAGCTAGAATGCCTGCACCGATTGCTTTGGATAAATCAGAACGTTTCATAGTTTAAATGCTCTCTATTTGCAAAAATCTTTAACTATCAAAACTATACCGATCGGCTATTAAAGTTAAATCCGTCTCTAGCAATAAACATTGCTAAATTCCAACTATTACTAAAGATTTATCTCAGATTTTTAGCAGGCGCATCAAATTAAACATTGCTCGCGGCAGCACTCCAGCCACAGACAAGCGCCGGTCTCCCACCTCAGCCGCTGGCGAGGTTGAAACACCAAACCCCGCAGACAATTTCAGTAAATCCACCTAATTAAACGTAATATCATTTTTCTTTCATATGTGCTGTGCATGAAGTCTTAGCCCCCCCCGAAATCGCGGGGGGGGTTGGGGGGGGTAATATCTAGCGCTAGTTTACTTCATAGGTATAAAATACGCCTCCCGACAAAGCTTGCTGTGTATGTGTTCTCCCTTCTTCCTGCTTCCGACTTCGATCGAACTTTAATTTACTGCTGGCAAAAACAGGTAAACTCAGATATTGCACAGACAACAGTTGAAATTCGATCGACGGAGATCAAAACTTTTGGGAATAGAGCTACGCAGCTACGTATTTCTAGACAACTTGCAGCCGCAGCACGCAGCATACATCGGCACCATCGCCGCCGGATTCTTGCCGCTGCCAGGGGATGCGTCGCTGTGGATAGAAATCTCGCCCGGTATCGAAATTAACCGAATTACCGATGTCGCCCTCAAATCAGCCTCCGTGCGCCCCGGAGTGCAGGTAGTCGAGCGCTTGTACGGCCTGCTGGAAGTACACTCCGGCCTGCAGGGGGAAACCCGGGCCGCAGGCAAAGCAATTCTAGAATTCATCGGAGTCCGCAGAGAAGAATCTATTAAACCGCGAGTAATTTCCAGCCAAATTATTCGCAACATTGACCCGCACCAAACACAATTAATCAACCGCACCCGCCGCGGACAGTTGCTGCTGGCGGGACAAACTCTTTATGTCTTAGAAGTAGAACCGGCAGCCTATGCAGCCCTGGCGGCCAATGAAGCAGAAAAAGGCGCATCGATTAATATCTTAGAGGTTCAGGCTGTCGGCAGTTTCGGGCGACTTTACCTCGGCGGCTCAGAACAAGATATTTTAGCAGGTTCCCAGGCAGCAATTGCAGCGGTGGAAAGCATATCTGGTCGGGCAAATCCAGCAATTACCGGTCGCAAGGAATAGCCGTTAAAGGAGATGCAATTATGGCAAACCCACAGCACTTAGCTTTGTTAAAAAAAGGTGCAGTTAGTTGGATTGAATGGAGAAATCTCAACCCAAATATAGAACCGGATCTCAGCGAAGCTAATCTCGCAGAAGCAAATCTCAGAGGCGCGCATCTCTGCCACTCAAACCTTTTTAAAATAGACTTATTTAAGGCTAAATTAATTTCAGCAAATCTCGCCGGATCCAACCTCGGTTTGGCAAATTTTTCGGGAGCGCAACTGCTCGAAACTAATTTAAATCAAGCTAATTTAACGGGAGCTAATCTCCGAGGTGCCAATCTCAAAGGAGCGCAGTTGAGCGGTGCTAATCTAATTGGAGCAGACATCAGCGCTGCCAATCTCCAACAAACTGATTTGGGAGATGCGAATTTAATCGGTGCGGTGATGTTTCGAGTTAATGCGATGGGCGCTAACTTTAACTGTGCTAATCTCAGTCAAGCCAATCTCAATCAAGCTGACTTGATTGAAGCACATTGTTATGCAGCTAATTTATATCGAGCTAACCTCGGAGAAGCTCACTTCACTGGAGCATATCTTTTCAAGGCAAATCTAAGTTTTGCCCAGTTGATAGCCGCGGATTTGCGGTGGGCAAATCTCGGCAAAGTTGACTTGAGGGGAGCGAATTTGACCGGGGCAAATCTCAGAGGAGCGAACTTGGCGGGAGCTAATCTCGACGGCGCTGATTTGAAAGAAACAATCATGCCTGACGGCAGTATTGTTTCAACGTAGGTTCGCAGCGAGGACTCTCCGTCCTGACTGCGAACCAATTGTCTCACCGGGAATTAATTTCCTCGAACCGGCGATACTTGATAAAGTCCTCTAACTGGACCCGGTGCTGTCTGCGACTCTTGCTGCTGTCTTTGAGGTGGAAACTGGTCTTGGAGTCCGGCGGGTGTGGGGAAACAGCCGCTCGGTTGAGGTGCTAGCTGGCAAGCGGGAGGCAGCGCCATGACTGAGGAATCGAAGGGATTGACGGCATCGGGGATGCGGAGAAGCGGGTCGCTGGAAACTTGCCGCTGCATTACTCGCCGGTAGAAGCCGTTGAGGCGGCTGGCATCCCGCTCGATTTCTTTTTCGGGAAAGGCAACAACGCCGCTGGGGGCACCGATGCCTAAATAGTCGCCGAAGTAACCTTGCAAGCTGACGTTGTGGTAAAAGTCTCCTGAAGCTTCAAAGAATTGTCGGTTGAAGTCGTCGGCTATCGGGTGAAATCGAGCTGTTTCTGCTCGAGCTGCTTTGACGGATGTCATGGCGGCAGAGGCGACAGCGAGAATTAACGCGCAGCTCAGACTTTTTAATTTTTGACTCATATATTTCTTCGGCTTTTAGATTAATTCCGATTCCAATATAAACTGATTATCGGCGGATTATTTGTGTTTTCTAGATGGTTTAAGTTATGAATGCTTTGGATTTAAAGGTGTTGCGCGATCGACTTTTGGATTTGTTGTGCGAGTTTGCGTACCGCGAAGGGGATTTTGTGTTGTCTTCGGGGCAGCAAAGTTCTTATTATATCAACTGCAAACCGGTGACGCTGCACGCTGAAGGTGCTTTGGCTACGGGGCGCTTACTCCTCTCCATGCTGCCGGCTCAGGTGCAGGCTGTGGGCGGTTTAACCTTGGGTGCTGACCCGATTGTAACTGCGGTAAGTGTGGTTTCGGCTCTGGAAGGTCGATCGATTCCGGCGCTAATTGTCCGCAAGGAGACGAAGGGACACGGGACAATGGCGTATATTGAGGGGCCGCTGTTGCCTCCTGGGACTAATGTTGCGGTTTTGGAGGATGTGGTGACGACGGGCAAGTCGGCGATGCAGGCGGTGGAACGGTTGCGGGGTGCAGGTTATAAAGTCGATCGCGTGTTGTCGCTGATCGATCGAGAGCAAGGTGGAGCTCAATTATATCGCGAGCAGGGATTGGATTTTCAGGCCGTTTTTACGATCGCGGATCTTAAGGAATGGATTAGTAACAAGAAATAGGGAAAAGTGTGATCGCCAGCCTCCTCCCCTTAAGAATCGCGTCAACGGCCGGCGAACATTTAATAGCGAGAAGGGCGGGCGATCTCATCAAACTCACATCACTTGATATCACACAAAACCAAAAATGTCAACTCAAAATTACAGAAGAACAGTTGAAGAAATCCGTGAGTTAGCTTCTATGTTTTGGCCTTCCGACTTATCTCAAAAGGAAGCAGAACTCAGTGTTATACCAAAATTGATAGAAACTCAAGATCAATTTATTGCTATTCTTAGCGTCCCAGTTTCGGGGTTAAGCGGATTATTTCAAATAGTAGAAGCTTCAACACTTTCTGCAAATATGTTCCTCAAGCATTTAATTGTACTGGCGGACTTTGGGGGAGAAATGATAAAAAGAGTGAATAGTCAGTTTGATTCAATGTTTCCATTAAAGAGATTAGATTACCGTTGGAACCTGCAAACTTACTCTTATCAATTCATTTTTCTACCAGCATCAGGTCAACTAACCAATAATAAACTAGGGATTGACGGTAAAAAAATACTCCAAAATCAATCTCTCTCTTTGGCACATAAAGATTTAATAGCAATTCTTTTATTCGGCGCTAGTTCACTCAATGAAAAAAGCGCTGAGGTTCTAGCTAAATGTGAAATTGGTAATTACTTAGGTCAACCCGATAAATTAAATAAGTTTATTAAACAACGATATATCTGGGTTAGCCGGATAACTTCTGGGTCACAATCCAATACTTTAGGTCAAATCGCTCAAAACTTTGTCAAAGAATACTTACAAGATAATTTAGGGGTTATAGATATAGCTATTAGACCTAACGGTCATTTACCCGGCGTTAGACATACTGACCAAGAAAGCGAAAAAGGACTAACAACATTTGATTTGGTTGTTTCTAAAGAAGATAAGTTTGTTGCAATAGAGATTAGCTTTCAGGTAACAACAAACAGTGTAATTGAACGTAAAGCTGGACAAGCAAGAGCTAGATTTGAGCAGATTGAAAATGCAGGTTATAAAATGGCTTATGTCATTGATGGCGCTGGTAACTTTGAGAGGGAAAATGCAATCAGAACCTTGTGTACGTATAGTCATTGTACTGTTGCATTTTCCCATAATGAACTTAATGTACTTTGCAATTTTTTGAGGGATCACTTTGTGCCTAAAAATGAGTAAAAAGATGGTATACTGAAGAAATTGTGTTCAAATCTAAACTAACTAAAATTATTATTATAATGCCAAAAATCCATTTTATCGACCTATTCTCAGGAATAGGCGGCATGAGATTAGGTTTCGAGTCAGCCGCTGATTCCTTAAATCTAAAAACAGAATGCCTCTTAAGCAGCGAAATTAATCCCGAAGCTCAATTCGTTTACCGCAAAAACTTTGCCGACACACCTTTAGGCGACATCCGACTAATTGACCAACTACCAAAACACGATATTTTACTAGCAGGATTCCCCTGTCAGTCTTTCTCCGCTGCTGGCAAAAAAGCAGGTTTTGGCGATACCAGAGGAACCTTATTTTTTGAAATAATGAGGCTGATTGATACCGCTAAACCTCAAGCATTTATTTTCGAGAACGTGCGGGGGCTTGTCAGCCACGACGGCGGCAGAACCCTTGAAACAATTAAACAGGAAATTACCAGTAGAGGTTACAGCTTCGATTGCTTTTTGCTCAACAGTTCTAACTTTAGCTTACCTCAGAACCGCGTCCGAGTTTACCTAGTCGGAATTTTAAATGCTTCGCCCCAATTTGACTTAGTTTCCGACTTAGGGCCAAAAGATTCCCATTCCTGTAACCACCAACAGCTATCGTTATTTTCCCCGTTAAGTAAACTTGTCACAGTGGCAGATATTTTGGAAGACAATCCAGACCCAAAATATGATTGTTCGCCAGATTTTGTCAAGGCATTAAAACAAATTGTTAACAATGATTTAAATCGCTTGCACGGAATGCGGTTAATTGACTATCGCGGCGGCAATTCGATTCATTCTTGGGAACTTGGTTTGCGAGGAAAATGCAGTTTAGATGAAATTGAGTTGATGAATCTTTTTATATTAAAAAGGCGAAATAAAAAATTTGGCTGCGATCGAGATGGTAAACTTTTAAGTAAAGAGCAAATCGCTACTTTTTTCCCTCATCCCAATCTTGATGAAATTCTGGATTTGCTGGTTGCTAAGAAGTACCTACAGCGGAAAAATGATTTGTACAAGCCTGTGTCTGGTAATTTTTCCTTTGAAGTGTATAAATTTCTCGATCCGCAGAAGATTTCTGTAACGCTTGTTGCTAGCGATGCTAATAAATTAGGTGTTTATCACAATCACAGAGTCCGCCGAATTACTCCCCGCGAGGCTGCGCGGTTACAAGGTTTTTCCGATGGTTTTGTGCTGCATCCCAAGGATGATAAGGCTTACTATCAATTAGGTAATAGTGTGAGTATTAATGTGGTCAAGGCTGTGGCGAAAGAGGTTATGCAGAATGTTTTGTCTTCTATGAAACACAAAGTTAGTGTTTTTTGAATTGCCAAGGGTGGGCGAATTATATTAGACCTCTTGCAAAAAGTCCTTTTAATCTGATATCTTGCACCATTCTCAAGAACGGGCTAGAAGCCCGTTCCACAACAACTGCATTTTCTTGTGGGATGGGCATCCTGCCCGTCCATAAAAGGCTTATTGAGAATGGTGCAAGATGTCAGGTCTTATGCGTCGAGGACTGTGTGTTAGGGCGATCGATCGCATATCATTTGATATTGTTTCCGGTTGCACTCATACATGATGTTAACAGTTAACAGTTAACAGTTAACTGTTAACTGTTAACAGTGAATTTACTATTCCGATCGATCGCACATGATTTGATATTGTTTCCGATATTATTCACACTCGTCTCTCCCGAAACCCAGCGGTAAAGAGAGGTTGTTCCTGGTAACGAGAAAAATCTCAAATCGACTGGCGCGATCGACAATTTGTCATCGCGCCGCCAAACTTGCCACCACCGCCACCAACTCAACAGGATCGAGAGGCTTGGACAGGTGAATTTGAAAACCCTGCCGCAGCGCCCGCACCCGTTCTTGTACCTTGCCTGTCGCCGTCAGCGCCACCGCCGGAATTTCCCTGTTTCCCGATCGCGATCGCAGTTGCTGCAGCAGAGCCTCTCCATCTTGCGCCTGCATCCCCAGTTCGATCGCCAAAACATTCGGATTCAGCTCAAAAATCGCCTCCAAGGCTTCCTTTCCCGACGCAGCAGTCTCCACCAAGGCTCCGCAATCTTCGAGCACTGTACGCGCAAAATCCAGGGTGTCTCCATCGCGGTCGATCGCCAAAACCCGCACTCCCGAAAGGTTGGTGCTGACAAAAGACTCAATGTCAGCGTTACCTTGCGCCGGAGTTTCTCGAACCGCCCACTCCCCGAGCTCGGCCACAGAAAATCCGCCGTTGCCGTTTCGCGCTTTAATTGGCAATCTCACCAAAAAGCTCGCTCCTTGTCCCAAACCGGCAGATTCCGCTTGCACTGTCCCCCCGTGCATTTCTACAAGATGGCGCACTAGGGCCAAACCCAAACCCAATCCGTTGTACGCTCGCGCTGCAGAACTGTCAGCTTGGCTGAACCGATGGAAAACATAGGGCAAAAACTCTCGGGAAATCCCTTTTCCCGTGTCGCTCACCTCAATTTCCACGCTAGGCGGCGAGCAATGTTCGATCGCAGTCCATTGCGCTTTGTTACAAGAACCCTGGATTTTTTGCAGCCTCACCCTCACCTGTCCGCCATCAGGAGTAAACTTAATCGCATTTGACAGCAAATTCCACGCCACCTGCTGCAAGCGGCCCGAATCGGCAAAAATCCGCCCTGCAGTTTCGTCGAAATCCGTCACAATTTCAAGATTTTTTGCCGCAATAGCGGGCGCGAGAGTTTCAATCGCAGCCTCAACAGTCGAAATCAAATCCACCCAGCGCAAATTCAGCGACAGTTTGCCGGTAATAATCTCCGACACGTCCAACAAATCCTCGATCAGAGTTAAGAGCGATCGGGTATTGCGGTCGATCGTTGACAGAGCCCGAACCGTGGTTTTTTCGTCAAACTTGCGGTGGCGCAGCAGTTGCGTCCATCCCAGCATCGCATTCAGCGGTGTCCGCAATTCGTGGGACAAAGTTCCCAGAAACTCGTCTTTAATCCGGTTTAACCGCGCCAATTCCTCGGCTCGATCTTGCAGTTCTTTTTCTAACTCTTTGCGAACGGTCAAATCGAGAATAAAAGCGACAGATTCTTGTCGCTTTTCCCCCAACAAAATATATCCCAACAGCACTGAAATCCTGCTGCCGTCGGGCCGCACGTATTCCTTTTCGTAGGGAGTGCAAACGCCCTTTGCCTTTGCCTCTGCGATGCTGCTCTCGTCCAGCGGTAGGTACTCCGGCGGTGTAATGTCTGTCCAGCGGACTTCCCCGCGCCGCAACTGTTCCCGCGTGTAACCAACCATCCGCAAAAATTCATCGTTAGCCTCGCTGATGCCGCCGTCAACATCGCCGAAGAGAATTCCGATCAAATTAGATTCTGCCAACATTCTCAGCTTTTCTTGACTGGCTTTGAGTGCAGATTCTGCTTGCTTGCGATCGCTCACGTCTTGGATGTAAGCCGACCAACCAGAATCGCCCGGATAAAAACGCACGTTCAACCACTTGTTCCATAGCGGAACGAATTCTTCATACTCGACTGTCACCTTTTCTTCTAAGGTTTTTTCGACAATTTTGTAAGACGGTAAATCCACAATCCAAGGAAATATTTCCCTAATATTTTTACCTAGCAGTTCGGCTGGTGACTTGCCTAAAAGGTCTCGAGCTTTCTGGTTGACATAGGTGTAATTCCAATTGAAATCGAAGGCTACAAAAGCGTCTGTAATGCTTTCGAGAATGTTAGTAATTCGATCGCTCGCCGATTGCAGCGCTCTTGCTGTTTCTTCTGCTTGTTTGCGAGCTGCTTGTTCGCGGGACAAAGCGGCAGTGCGTTCTTGTTCAGCCTGTTTGCGATCGCTAATGTCGATGCAAGAACCGATGTAACCGGCAAAAGTGCGATCGCCTCTGTACCGGGGTACGCCCGTACCCAAAACCCAGCGGTATTCCCCGTCCCAGCGCCTCATGCGGTATTCGATCCGGTACTCCCTGCGAGCGTCGAAAGCTCTGTGGCAAACATCCAAATATCTGGGCAAGTCATCGGGGTGCAAGCTTTCCATCCAACCGCTGCCCATTTCTTGCGCCAAAGTGCGATCGGTAAAATCCAGCCAAACTTTGTTAAAATAATCGCCGAGTTTGTCCGCGTCCGACATCCAAATCATCACTGGCGCGGTATCTGCCATCATCCGAAATCGAGCTTCGCTTTCCTGCAGCTGCGCTTGAACTGCTTTGCGGTTTAGCCGCTCTCGAACTTCCCGCAGCGCCCGATCGATCGACGGCACCAAGCGCGTCAAACTGCGTTTGAGAACGTAATCTGTAGCGCCGCTTTTCAAAGTTTCGATCGCCACTTCCTCGCCCAAAGTCGCCGACACAAAAATAAACGGCACTCCCGGACAAGTAGCCCTGGCGATTGACAGCGCCGCTATCCCGCTAAAACCGGGCAGCATATAATCTGCCAAAATAACATCGAAACACTGTTTTTCCAGCGCTGCAACAAACTCTTCGCGAGTTTCTACCCACCGCAGAGAAAATTTGAGACCGCCTTCAACCAAAAAATCCTCAACCATTTCCGCATCTAGATCGCTATCTTCTAATAAAAGGATATTTAGCGTTTTCACAAAAACTCCTTAATATCTGTTACTTAATTTTTTAATCAAAATTCCTGGAATACTTCTATTATTGACTCAATTTCGATCGCGGTTGTAAAAAAAATATAAAAAATTGCTCTGCTTTCTCTTGGAACCTCAGCCCCACTTTGCGGGTTCATCCGGAGTTTTAATCTCAACAATTATCTTTGCCCCTCCTCGACGCACAAAAATCAGGTTTACAGCCAAAATAACAGTTTTATGATGCCAGTTTCCCAAAAAAGTCCAACTGCTTTGCCCGCAATCCAAACCTCTGGGTCATCAGTAAAAGCGCGTCCGGTCGATCGCACCCCATATCTTGGGCTGGGATTTAAGCCATTCTGCATTTAAATTTTATGTAAAAAACAATAAAACAATGCGTGGGGAGTAGGGGTTGGGCTTTGAGCATCGCCCTAAACATACAATTTAAATGTGGGACAGTTGACGGAATTTCTGGTTTGTATTGCAGATAATCGTTTGCCAAGCTCAAATCTCAAATCTTAAATCTTAAATTTCAAATTTCAAATTGTTTGAGCGATCGACCTTTACGCAGAAACCAGGCTTTTTAAGTTGATTATTTATGTTCCAAAATTATCTTTATTGAATTCCGCGCAGGCATCTATCCCAAGACAGATTGTTGACTGTTAACTGTTGACTGTTAACTGTTAACTGTTGTCTGCGAGGCTGGACATCGGACATCGGGCATCGGGCATTGGCCAATGCCCTGCGCGGGCCAATGCCCATGACTTTTGACTGTTGACGGGCAGCTCGAAAAACTGAATGGTTGATTGTTAACTGTTGACTCTATTTTATTATTCCGATGCAACCGGAAACGATATTACAGCATATTCCATGTATGCTCATCACTCCATCCGGCGAGAACTGCAAATAAACCCGGTTAGGAGAGAGTGTTTACTTCATCAACCTGGAATATGCTGTATTTTTGCAATTAAAGTCGATTTTCGGTCAAAACTTGTCAGAACAAGTGACAATTAGACCTTAAGCGATCGACACTATACTAGCTCGATTGTAAGGCAATTGGCTGCTCGGCAAAACCTCCAGATTAATTTGCAGCGAATCCAAAGCCGGATTTTCTGCCCGCACCTTTTGCGTCAAACTCTTATTCAAAATTTCCCAGAAATCCGTTTCATTGGGATAATTAGTCAAGAAACTGTCGATGCTTTTGTAAATCGGCACGAAATCGGGATACTCATCCTGGGTAATTCCTGGTTTGTACTGATATTTGACATCAATATTGAGGTTATTCAAACCCTGATGTTCGATCGCATAACCAGGAATCTGGAAATCCCACGCTTCGCCCAATTTACCATCTGCTGTGCGAGTCACGGTACTGCTGCGATCGTAAGGCAATTTTTCCGTCGGCAAAACATCCAAATCAACCGTCACCGAAGCAATTCCCGGATTGTCTGCCAGCACTTTTTCCGTCAGATTTTTGTTGACAATCTCCCAAAAATCTGTTTCGTTCGGGTAGTTTACCAAAAAATTGTCAATACTCTTGTAAATCGGCACAAAATCAGGATACTGATAATTTTGTATCCCCTTTTTGTACTGATAATTTACATCAAGATTCAGGTTGTTTAACCCTTGATGATCGATCGGGTAATTTGCCAGTGTAAAATTCCACTTTTCTGTCAGTTGAGCATCCGACGGAAAGAAAGCAATTCCGACTGGACGCTGTAGCTTGCTGTCGGGAGAAACAAAAATAGAATTGTTACTCAACAAAGTATTGCTCGATATTGGCAGCGGTTCGTCAGTCTTGCCGCTGTACCGCAAAACAGCGCCCGCACCGTTAGCACCGGCGCGGTTGTCAAAGCCAACTGCAAACAAATTGCCGATCGGCGAAAATGCCAAACTACCCATATAATTACTGCTGGGCGAAGTATCAGTATAATTCGTAGATAAAACCTTGACCAATTCCCCGCTATTTAAATTGTAGCGCCTGATATCGTTAGCAAAATCGCTCACATAAAGATCGCCATCAACAGGATCGATTGCCATTCCCAAAAGACTCACAAATCCCTGACTCCGAGGCGAAGGATCGGGGGAAGCAAAGATACTAGACTCCCGAGTTTCCGGGTTGTAGCGCAGCACCTGACTGGGGAAATTTGCGCTAAAATCAGCTTGATTGTTGCGAGCAACACTCCCCTGCGTCGTCACGTACAAATAGCCGTCAGGAGCAAACAGTAAACCGTTCGGCCCGTTCAATCCTCCCGGTTGCTGGTTTCCCGCAGCAAATACATCAATAAACTGTCCTGTTTTGCCGCTGTATCGGAGAATTTTGTCAGTCAAAAAACTGCTGACATACAAATTACCATCAGGGCCAAAAGCTAAACCGTAAGGGCGAGACAATCCGCCAGTTTCATCAGTTGCCGTATTCGGATTGTCAGCGACAAACCTGTCAATATATTCGCCAGTAACTCCGTCATACCGCAATACGGCAGAGGCTGTCGGTTCTTCCGAATTTCCAGGTTTGTCCCCGCTAGCAATGTAAATGTCCGACTTACCGTCGCCGTTGCCATCTGGCCCAAAAAGAACTGTATCTGGATTGGACAAACCGACGCTTCCCGCTGGAATAAATTCGCCGAGAAAATTCCCGCTATTCCCGTCAAACCGCAGCACATTATTGCCCCTGGTATTGCCAACTAAGAATGTGCCTTGAGGATTGGTGGGTTGAGTGCGAGTAACTTTGCTGGTGCGGTTGTAGGGCAAGCTTTGGGTTGGCAAAACCTTGAAATCAACATTGATTGATGCCAGGGAAGGATTTTCGTTGAGGATATTTTGAGTCAATTTTTTATTGACAACTTCCCAAAAATCTGTTTCGTTCGGATACTTCGTTAAAAAGTTATCAATGCTTTGGGAAATTAGCTGAAAATCGGGATATTCATTTTGGAAAATTCCCGGTTTGTACTGGTAATTAACATCGAGATTGAGCTTGTTAAATCCTTGGTGATTAATTGCGTAGTTTGTTAAGGAAAAATTACCATTTTCCTCGATCTGACCGGAACGGCTGCGGAAAACTGTGCTGGTGCGATCGTAGGGCAATCTGTCCGTTGGCAAAACTTCGAGTTGAATGGTAATATCTGTTAGTGCCGGATTTTCGTCTAGCACTTTTTGGCTCAGATTTTTGTTGATGTTTTCCCAAACATCGGTTTCGTTCGGGTAGTTGACTAAAAAGTTATCAATACTTTTGTAGATTGGCACAAAATCGGGATATTCGTTTGGGGTAATTCCCGGTTTTAAGTTGTAATTAACTTGGATGTTGAGGGTGTTTAAACCTTGGTGGTCGATGGTGTAATCTTTAAAATTGAACTCCCATTTTTCTGAAGGTAATTGGGAAGAAATTTGGGATTGTGTCCGCCATCGCTCGCTACCGAAATCGCCAACAGCAAAATCCATCCCTGTCAGTTCGTCTCTCTGAATTTGAGTGGAGACATCGCTCTGGGATGTTAGGCTACTATTATCGAATTTGAGATTGTTTGCTGGCTGCTCCCTGCCAAAGTCGGCGCTCGGTTCCAAAAGGTCGATCGCCCTAGCAGTCGCAGCGGCCGCCAAATCTGGTTTTTGAGTTAAGTCATAGCTGGTATCAAATAAAACATTGGTATCGCCGACTGCAATTTGGTTCGTCCGATTTAGGCGATCGAACTTACGACCAAATAAGTCTGGGATTTCGGCTGAAATACCTCCAACAGTTCCCTGAATAGGGTTTTCTTCAAACAGTCCTGCTGTGTTCAACATAAGCTATTTTTTAGCAGCTTTCGCCACTTTCCATGAATTTGATTATATTTTACGTTTTTTCAAAGGATAGTCAATCGATTTGAGATTTGAGATTTGAGATTGTAGCTGTTGTGCAAATAAACATTGCATATTTCAATTTTCCTCCTCTTGGCGGACACCGCATTACAACAACCGCAGATTTTTGTGACAGCCAGCTCTGCCTTAATTCATGTGCTGTTGAAGCAGCCCAGCAGCCTTCCACGGGAAACGCCCCGACGAGGGCCCTCTCAGCGCTGGAAGCTGATTTGTTAACTCCGAGCTAAATTGTCTTAAAATATACAAAGGGGTAAAGTGTTTCAAAAGTCACGTATATTAAAGACAGTCACTAATTTGCAATAATTCTTTACAATAAAATTACAGTACAGCGACAGTTGCCACCTCCTAACTCTTCCCTGCTCCCAGGGCGTGGCAAGGTGGGATAGAAGACAATAAAAATGCCGACTTTCAATAAAGCCCGTGCAGTTGCTTTACTCTCAGGTTTATTCACATTATTTGCAGCCAGTTACGAGGAGAGTCGATCGCCCGTGATCCAACGCATCAAACAAGACTTAAAAAACGACCTGATCGCAGGTCTGCTGGTAGTGATACCCTTAGCTACCACCATCTGGCTGACAATTACCGTCGCCAGTTGGGTAATCAATTTTCTTACCAAAATTCCCAAGCAAATTAACCCTTTTGACGGACTCAACCCGATTTTGGTAAATCTGCTGAATTTTTTAGTAGGGCTGGCTGTACCCCTGCTGAGCATTTTACTCATCGGTTTAATGGCCCGCAACATCTTCGGCAAGTGGCTGCTAGACTTTGGCGAACGCCTGTTGCAGGCAATTCCGCTAGCGGGTTCGGTTTACAAAACCCTCAAACAACTGCTGGGAACAATTCTCAACTCAAATGACAAATTTCGCCGGGTGGTGTTGGTGGAATATCCGCGCCGGGGCATCTGGGCTTTGGCGTTTGTGACGGGTACGATCGAGATTAACGATATTACATCTCATTTGTCCGGCGAAACCCCGATCGGCATTTTCATCCCCACCACACCAAACCCCACCACCGGATGGTACGCTATAGTCCCGGAGGCCGATCTAGTCAATTTGTCAATGTCGATCGAAGATGCCTTTAAACTCATCGTCTCCGGCGGCATCGTCAACCCCAGCAACTCAGTTTCAATCACCGCCGACAACCCCCCAGGCAAAACACTCGAACCCTTAATGTCCGAATCTAGATACCAGCGTGTCCCAGTCGAAGAAGAATGAACCAGCCGGAAGCGGAGAAATCCCACACTCAGAAACCCGGTTCATACCATGAACCCGAAATCCCGCCCATAAAATTAATATTGAGCAGGGTGCAACATCTCAGATTAAAATAGCTGTGGCAATTGCTCGTCTAATATTTTCCCAAAACCTGCCCAGAAACAATCATCACCGAGGGCGGGTTTTTTGCGGATTTTTCTGCTAAAGTCCAAGTTTACATTCTCAACCAGTATCTAACAATCTCAACAATTCCGAAATTCCTAAAGTCCCAATTCCTATCTAAAAAATATGAAAAAAGCCCGCGAAACAGCACGCGAACTCGCACTCCTCGGCATCAGCCAACTCCCGGCAAATCCAGAACTCTTAGAATCTAAGAAACTGCAAGATGTTGTCCTCGCCGCCATCCGCACCCTGACAGCAGAAGTTCAAGAATCCTTAGAAGCAGCAGCCTCCGAAGTGCAGCGGGGTAGCGACAAACTGCTCTCTAGCGAAATCCGCGCCGCCGATATCCAAAGTGCTAGAGCAATGGTGCGCGAAGCTGTGGAACTCACTCAAACGGCTATTAACCGTCTCGGTTCGGCAATGGAGTTTCCAGAACTCATCCAGCTTGCTAACCAGCAAGATGTCCGTACCTATGCTTTGCAAATCCTGACGAAAGTCAGTGCCAACCGCCCTCAAATTGACGAATTGCTGTCGGAATCCCTCGTAGATTGGCAAATAGATCGGTTGCCCAGGATCGATCGAGATATCATGAGAATTGCGATCGCCGAAATCCTCTATCTCGGCTTAGCCGAACAAGTCAGCGTCAGCGAAGCCGTCCAACTGGCAAAACGCTACAGTGGCGACGAAGGACATCGCTTTATCAACGGAGTTCTCCGCCGAGTCGTCGATCAAATTAACGCAGAAGTTGTTAGTCAATAGTCATTAGTCATTAGTCATTAGTCATTGGTGATTAGTCCTCAGTTATTGGTCGTTAGCGATCGACAATTTGCAATCGGCTCTAAACTAAGGACTGAGGACTAATGACTAATAATATCATTTCAAGCGAAAGATGAGGTGCCGCTGGGTATATGGTATATGGTATATGGTATATGGCATACCTCACAACACTTGAGAACCGCTATAACTATTCTCTACATTTATTAGTCCTCAGTTGTTGGTCGTTAGCGATCGGCAATTTGCAATCGGCTCTACAAGGACTGAGGACTAATCACTAATAATATCGTTTCCAGTGGCATCGGAATAATAAAATAGAGTCAACAGTTAGCACTCAACCATTCAGTTTTTCGACCCGCCAGTCAACAGCCAACAGCCAACAGTCAACAGTCAACAGCCAACAGCCAACAGTCAACAGTCAACAGTCAACAGCCAACAGCCAACAGTCAACAGTCAACAGTCAACAATTCCCCAATCAACAATTCCCCAGTCAACAGTCAACAGTCAACAATTCCCCAGTCAACAGTCAACAGTCAACAATTCCCCAGTCAACAATCATTCCGGTGCAACCGGAATTGATATAACTCTTCTTTATTCCCCAATTTATTATGGTTTTTAATTGGTTTCGTCGCCAGTACAGCGAAAGCGGATCTTCTGAAAAAGAAACTCCCCCCCAGCAAACCCCAGATGAGTCAGCGCAATCGGCATCGGTTGAGCCTTCAACAGATACAGCAGCAGACCAAAGCTCTCCCGCTGTAGCCGAAGATTATCTCAATTGGGCCAAAGCTGCTTACAAAAATATTCAAAAACAGCAACAACCTGAAACAGAAGTTGCTGACACAGCAGAGGCTGAAGTTCCGGCCGCCGAAACAGAAGTTGCAGAAGTTGCAGGAGTTGCAGAAGTTGCAGAAGTTGCAGGAGTTGCAGAAGTTGCAGAAGCTGCACCGGAACAAAGTGTTGCAGAAGTTGCGGAAATACCCGAACCTACAAAAATTGAAGATACTGATAGCGAAATATTAGACACAGTTACTCCGGAAGAAATTCCCGACGCAGTGCAACCAATAGCTGGGGTGGCAGACACCGAATCGATCGCTCAAAAATTAGAAGTAACAGCAGAAAATATAGAAATTGCCACACCCGCAACTGAGCTTGCAGACACCGAACCGATCGCATCTGAAGCCCAAGCCGGCGAATCTCTGCCGTTTTGGGCCAGAGCTGTGGCCGATCGCACCGCTCGCATCGAACGCCTCAAAGAAACCGCCCTTGAAGAACCAGAAGTAATTGCAGCGGCTGCCGAAAGAGCCGCCATTATCGAAGAAATTCCCGGTTTCGCCTTTGACGAAGGCTTCCTGTGGTCATCAGAAATCCTCGCCAGTCAAGGCCGCCGGCCAGATCAAATATCCGTCGAAGAAATCAGTTGGCTGCAAAAACTGCGCAAAGGCTTAGAAAGAACCCGCCGCAGCTTAATTAATCGACTCAAGGCGATCGTCGGTCAAGGCCCGCTCAACCAAGACGCGGTAGCCGAAATTGAAACTTTGCTCTTGCAAGCCGATGTCGGAGTCGCAGCCACCGACATCATTATCAACCGCCTCCAAGAAAGACTCAAACAAGAAGCCTTGCCGCCAGAACAGGCTCTAGCCTTCCTCAAAACCATCCTGCGCGACATTCTCGACGCTCCGACAGCCTCCACCGCCGCCGGCAATCCCGCCTACAGCCTGACATTTGCGCCGGAAAAAGACACCTTTAACATCTGGTTAATTGTCGGAGTCAACGGTGCCGGCAAAACTACGACGATCGGCAAACTCGCCCACATCGCCCAAAAATCCGGCTACAACACCCTAATCGCCGCCGCCGACACCTTCCGCGCCGCCGCCGTCGAACAAGTCAAAGTTTGGGGAGCCCGCAGCGGCGTGGAAATTATTGCCAACCCCGGCAAAAATACCGATCCGGCCGCTGTCGTGTTTGATGCGATCGCCGCCGCCAACGCCAGAAACACAGAACTGCTGATCGTAGACACCGCAGGCCGCCTGCAAAACAAAAAAAATCTCATGGACGAATTAAGTAAAATCCGTCGCATTGTAGATAAAAAAGCCCCCGGCGCTACCGTAGAATCTCTACTGGTCTTGGATGCAACACTCGGTCAAAATGGTTTGCGACAGGCAGAAGTATTCGCAGAATCTGCAAAATTAAGCGGAGTAGTATTGACAAAACTCGACGGTTCTGCTAAAGGTGGTGTTGCCCTAGCAGTCGTGCAGCAGCTCGGTCTGCCCATCCGCTTTATCGGAGTAGGGGAAAGTATCGAAGACTTGCGGCCGTTTTCTAGTTACGAATTTGTCGAAGCCCTACTGGATTTTAGATTTTAGATACTTCGGCTTCGCTGTACAAGTTTTAGATTTTAGTCAAAGCTAAACATCTACAAACAATACTTTCGCCCAGTTAGCTCGTTACCAGGAAGAGCCTGGTAATGCAGGTAGGCGAGGAAAAGCCTCCTTCTATCTAGAAACTTACAGGAGAGAGGACTGTAGGAGGTGCTTAAGTTATTAAGTTTTCGATCGGTTGATATCAATGCCATAGTGTCCAAACTACTTGCTAGAAAAAAAACCGGGTTTCTGGTCAGGTGGCACGTAATTCCTCATTCCTCAATCAATCAACCTGCCTTTAAAATCTAAAATCACAAACATCAAATGACTGCTGTGCCTTTGCCTCGCCCCTCACCTCAACCTGCTGACCGCCCGACGGGTCGCAATTCTGCCGACGCGACGCCAGTATTTGCTCTCAAAGAACTGGTGGGCCGCCTGCACCGATACCAGCACAACGTTCAAGATATGTTGGGCTCGCTCTCGTTTGCCCTCCGCAGTTTTAACAATCTCAATCAATTTTTGGAGTTAGTACCTTTGGTGGCGACTCGCGTTACCGATGCCGACGGGGGAGCTTTAGTGCTGTTCAAACCCAACGGTCAAGTCAGGTTCCAGCAGTTGCACTGTCAGGAAGGACGGCAGTGCCAAGATATGCGAAAAGCGCTGGAAATAGCCACCAGACAAGCTACAGCAGTTGCCGGCGCGGCTGGTGAATCTGTTTCCGAAATCTCTGGGCAAACTTCTAGTCTTGATTTGCAAGTAAGTCGTTATTTGGGCCCAGATGTTCACTTGTTTGGGACGCCAATTTTAGTCAAGAATTTGGAACGCGGACGGCTTTATGTTTTTAGCAGCGATCCGCAATATCTGTGGACTGCCAGCAGACAGAAATTAGTTCGGTTGGTGGCGGATCAAACCGCTGTGGCAGTTTACAAAGATGAACTTACTGTTAAGTTAGCTGAAAAAGAACGCTTAGATAGAGAGTTAGAAATCGGGGCGGAAATTCAATTGCGGCTGCAACCCCGCAGTTGTCCGAAAATTCCCGGTCTTGACGTGGCCGCCCGCTGCCAAACGGCTAGCAGAGTCGGTGGAGATTATTATGATTTTATTCCTGCTGACTATGACCCGATCGGCAAGGCGGATGAGGGGCAACACCCCCCATCCCTGATCGAAAATCTCAAGTCCAAAATCGACAAGGGCCGCTGGAGCATTGTCATCGGCGACGTGATGGGCAAAGGAGTCCCGGCGGGCCTGTTGATGACGATGACGCGGGGTATGCTGCGGGCGGAGGTTTTGAACCGCCATTCGCCTGCGAGAATTTTGCAGCATTTAAACCGGGTAATGCACGCGGATTTGGAAAATTCCCACCGTTTTGTAACTTTGTTTTATTCGGAATACGACCCGAAAACTCGTGTTTTGTCTTACAGCAATGCTGCTCACCACCCGCCTTTGTTGTGGCAAGCTGCAACTAATTCGATTGTTGGGCTCGATACTTTGGAGGGTATGTTAATTGGGCTGGATGCTGATTCGCAGTACCAAGAAGCCCACGTGCAATTGCAGCCGGGAGATACTATTATTTATTACACTGACGGTTTTACCGATGCTGCCAACCCAAGGGGCGATCGCTTTGATGAGGATAACTTGACTGCAGCTTTTCAGTGGGCTTGTCAAAATTACCAGCAGTCTGAGGAAATTTTGGATTATTTGTTCGATCGAGTTCACCAGTTTGTCGGCATTGGCAATCGCAACGAAGATGACATGACACTGGTGGTACTGAGAGTAACACCTTTAGCAGGAGAAAATCACCATGATAGTTAATTTAATGCCGGAAATTATTGCTGGACCGATCGGCTCTATTCCTTGGCACGATGCCGTTCATTTGTTAGTTGTGAAATCTCATTTGAATACGGTGATTTTGGGCCAAAGCTACGAGATTTTTACAAATTTCCAGAAAGCTTGGAACCATTTTGTTTCCAGCGGTCAAATTGGAGCTTTTTTTATAGGTATATTTGTCGGCTGGTTCTTTAAGGGAATTTTTCCTTAGAGTTTTTGTCGGACAGGGCATCAGGAACAAATTTGATATGAATTCCGGTTGTACTGTCAGGTGATGGTTGACTGTTAACTGTTGACTGTTAACTGTTAACTGTTGACTGTTGACTGTTGACTGTTAGTTGTCCGTTGTCCGTTGTTAGTTGTCCCTTGTTAGTTGTTAGTTGTCCGTTGTTAGTTGTCCGTTGTTAGTTGTCCGTTGTCCGTTGTTATTGGGAATGGGAAATTCGTAGCAAGTAACCAATAACCAATAACCAATAACCAATAACCAACAACCAATAACCAACAACCAATAACCAATAACTAATAACTAATAACCAATAACCAATAACCAATAACCAATTCCCAACAACTACTGACTAATGACTAATGACTGATGACTAATGACTGTTGACTGGATTTTATGATTCCGATGCAACCGGAAAAGATTTGAAAAGTTAGCAGGCGGGATTTCTTTTTTTTCTGATGCAGTATAATTTTAATGATTTTGTAGTCAGGAATTCAGTTTTTTAGTGTCAATACAGGTATAAAAAGTTTGCAGTCGGGATTAAAGTCTTTTTTTGCCGAATTAGGGAAGCAGGATTTTAGTTTGATGCTGCAAATCGGCAGACTTGCATTTCGATGCCCAGAACCGGTTTTTTTTTAGAGAATTCTGCAACAGACATATAATCTAGTTTTACTTTCCGCAATGACAGCACAACAAAAAACTTGGAGTCAAAGATTTGAATCGGCGCTGCACCCGGCGATCGCCCAATTCAATGCTAGTATTGGCTTCGATATTGAACTGATTGAGTACGATTTGACTGGTTCTGTCGCTCACGCTAAAATGCTCGCTAAAACAGGGATTATTTCCGCAGCAGAAGGCGAACAGTTAGTCAATGGTTTGGAGCAAATCCGCCGCGAATACCGGGAAGGTGTTTTTGTTCCGGGAGTAGATTCAGAAGACGTTCACTTTGCGGTAGAGAAGCGGCTGACGGATATTGTCGGGGATGCGGGCAAAAAGCTGCACACGGCCCGATCGCGCAACGATCAAGCCGGTACTGATACTCGTTTGTATTTGCGCGATCGCATCGCCGAAATTCGCCAGCAATTGCGGGAATTTCAAGGAGTTTTACTCGATATTGCCGAGCTTAATGTCGAAACTTTAATCCCCGGTTACACGCACTTGCAGCGGGCTCAGCCAATCAGTTTGGCTCATTACTTGCTAGCTTATTTTGAAATGAGCGATCGCGATTGGGAACGTCTCGGTGATGTCTCCAAGCGGGTGAATGTTTCGCCTTTGGGCTGCGGTGCTCTGGCGGGGACGACTTTCGGGATCGACCGAGATTATACGGCAGAACTCTTGCATTTTGACAAGGTTTATGCTAATAGCTTAGATGGAGTGAGCGATCGAGATTTTGCGATCGAATTTCTCGCAGCCTGCAGCATAATTATGGTACACTTGAGCCGCTTGTCGGAAGAAATGATTTTGTGGTCTTCTCACGAATTTGGATTTATTACGCTCAAAGATAGCTGCGCTACGGGTTCTAGCATCATGCCCCAGAAAAAAAATCCCGACGTGCCGGAGTTGGTGCGGGGCAAAGCGGGACGGGTGTTCGGTAACTTGCAAGCCTTGTTAGTAGTAGTGAAGGGACTTCCTTTGGCCTACAACAAAGATTTGCAAGAAGATAAAGAAGCTTTGTTTGATAGCGTCAAAACGGTACAGGGTTGCTTGGAAGCAATGACGATTTTGCTGCGGGAAGGAATCGCGTTTAACCGCGATCGCCTCGCCGCATCTGTTACCGAAGACTTTTCTAACGCTACAGACGTAGCAGACTACTTGGCCGGCAAAGGCGTTCCCTTCCGGGAAGCTTACAACCTCGTGGGCAAAGTCGTCAAAACTTGCCTGTCGGGGGGCAAACTCCTCAAAGATTTAACACTCCAGGAGTGGAAAGACTTGCACCCAGCTTTTGATACAGACATTTACAGCGCGATCGCGCCTCAGCAAGTGGTGGCGGCTCGCAATAGTTATGGAGGTACCGGGTTTGAACAAGTCAGAAAATCACTGATTGCTGCGCGCGATCGGATCGCCTAAACATCAAATTCTTAGACAACTTCAGGATGGCTATCTCTCCGAAAGAACGATCGTGTTTTCCACTCTGGTTCTAAATTGGGCAGATAGCCTGACTCTATTACTCTTCAGCGGCAGCCATATCCTTGTCCCGTCCGCCGCCGGCGCCGCTCATGGCGCCCATCCCGCCGCCGTTGCCGCCGTCAAATCGCCTTCTCTTGTTGGAGAACATATCTTGATTTCTCCGCTTGCGAAATTTGCGAGCGTATGCTTGATTTCGTTGTGCCTTCTCTTTCTTGAGATTGCGGCGCTTAGCCATTATGACCTCACTAATAAACATTGACATTCCCCTGGCTTTCACGCCTGGGGATTCTTAAGCTTGATACTCTTTGCACTCAGGAGTGACAGAGATTCTGGCTTGGGCGAAGTCACTTACTTGTTAGAGGATTTCTCCAGCCTAAGTAGAGGTATCTTCTCCCGAAGCGTGAATTCCGGTATGCCCTACCTACCCTACTCGATCGGTTCTTTTTATGTAGTTAGGTTTTGTTAAAATTTAGTTTCCCTAAACCGCAACACCTATCGGTGTTACTACGCACTCAACTAATCCAGTTAAGTTTTTACGTTGTTTAGTTATACTCAATTTTAGACAGATGACGATCATAACACACCCCGCACTCTTACCCAGAAATCAAGAACGCGGTGTTAAAGTCCCTTTCTAATCCGCGCCCGATCGGACGCAATGTTTTTAATCTCTCAGAATATTTATCTCAACTAATGACACTCAATCCCGGTGACGAGAGATCCTGTCTTCAGCCTGCCCGACGCTGCCGGCAATGTCGTCAGCCTTGCAGATTTTCGCTTAGCGGCGAGTTGTACTTTACTTTTACCATCGGGACAATACCCCAGACTGTACCAAACAAGCTTGTGGCTTTCGCGAAATTCATTCAGACTGCAAGTCGCGCAATATAGCAGTCCTCGGTGTCAGCACAGGCGGGGCCGGCTCCCACGGCTTTGCAGCTAAATATCAACTGCCTTTTGCCTTGCTGTACGACTCAAGCGGCACAGTTGCTAGCACCTGCGGCTGTTACCGACTCAAAAAGTTTATGGACAAAGAATTTATGGGAATTGTTCGATCGACCTTCGCGATCGGCCCAGATGGTAGGATTGAAAAAGTTTATTGCAAAATAAAACCAGAATCTCACGCAGCGGAGATTTTAGCAGACTTGCTAGAAATCTCGCCGGAATGACAAATGCAAAATTAAGACTCCAGAGCTGCGAGCTAGGAGGCATCGAAATACTTTCTCCGAAACAAGCTTTTGAGTTTATGCGTAGATTGTGGCAAATTGGACAAACTGTGCTGGGACTGATTTTTCGCCATCCCGTCACTGGTACTGCGGTGATTCCCATATTACCTGACGGGCGAATTGTATTGATTCGCCGCCGCGACAACGGTCGCTGGGCGCTGCCGGGAGGTATGGTGGACTGGGGAGAGGATGTTCCGACGACGGTGCGGCGGGAATTGGCGGAGGAAACAGGACTCGATTTAGTCAAAATCCGTCGCTTGGTGGGCGTTTATTCGGCTGCCGATCGCGATCCTCGCCTGCACTCGATTTGCATCGTGGTGGCAGCAGAGGTGGAGGGAAAGATCCAAGCTCAGGATACGCTTGAAGTCAGCGAGGTTGAGGCTTTTTTGCCGGGATCGCTGCCGGAGGATATGCTCAGCCACGATAACGGCCAGCACTTGCAGGACTATTTTCAAGGTCTGACAACTTTGGCTTAAACCGGCGGGGCATCCAAATTTAAGCAAAGTCGGAAACTACCTCGCCGTCAAAAGTTGTCTGCGATAAGTGGAATTAATTTTTAATTTTTCCTTACTTTAATTTACAAGTTCTGAACCTTAAATTAATCATCTTTTTATTGTTGAATATTTAACCGGATGTACTCACAGTTACGCAATTCTAGGGTCAAACTTTCTTTAGGGCAAATCTTCTGGCATGAAGTCGGTCAAGGCCCTAATTTAGTATTTTTGCACGGTTCTTGGCAAGACAGCAGTCAGTGGCTGGGGACGATCGAACATTTGAGCCCTTACTACCAGTGCTTCGCGCCAGATTTGCTGGGGTTTGGCGATTCGGAACGCCCGAATGTTCATTATTCGATCGACCTGGAAGTAGAATGTCTCGCCCAATACCTGGATGCTTTGAACCTGCGACAGGTTTATTTAGTAGGTCATTCTTTGGGCGGCTGGGTGGCTGCCAGCTACGCGATCAAATATCCCGATCGAGTTCAAGGTTTGGTATTGTTTGCCCCGGAAGGCGTCAAGGTTGGCCACCGGCGGGCGCGGTGGCAGACAGCTCGCTGGCTGGTGGCTCAACCTCCGCTGGCTTACTGGTTGTTGCGATCGATCTATCCCGTTGCTAAGTTTGCGGGCGGCAAAAAAAAGATTGACGGACTGCTAAATTTTAGACAGCAGTTGATGCAGTCTGTTGTTGCCGTGCAGTTGCTGTTTCAGCGGCGGCGGACTGAAATTACAGCGGAGTTAGTTGATGAGAATTTACCATTGCTTAAAGCGCCTGTTTTGCTGTTGCACGGTTCTGAAGATACCGTCACAGCTTTGTCTCTGTGTCAATGTTATGCTGCTCTAGTTCCTGATGCCGAACTGCAATCTATCAATCCCGGAGAAAGCAACTTGCCACAGGAAGTCCCGGATCTTGTTGCTAAATATATTCGGGAGTTTGCTAAGTGAATTAGTCAGTAGTCATTAGTCAGCAGTCAGCAGTCAGCAGTCAGTCGTCAGCCGTCATTGGGAATTGTTGACTGTTAACTAATAACTGTTAACTAATAACCAATAACTAATAACTGTTAACCAATAACCAATAACCAATAACCAATAACTGTTAACCAATAACTACTGCCAACTGCTTTCCTGTCAACTGCTTTCCTGTCAACTGCTTTCCTGCCAACTGACTAAAGACTAATTCCCCAAAAAATTGCTTCTGGTGCGTCAATTACCGACGAGGCTGTATCGGGAAAGGCTGCGGTGAGATATTGCAATAGCAAAGTTCGATCGCCCCCGGTGATGGCAATTTTGCTATTAGGAAACAAATTCAGCCAATCTTCAATAAAATCTCTAACTCCTGCCACCGCCGCATACACGACTCCGCTGTGAATGGCCCCAGCAGTATCTTTTGCCCAGCGGTGCGGCAAATTTTCTGGTAAGCTAACTGAAGGCAATGCTGCGGCTTGTTTTCCGAGAGACGACAATTGCAAACCCAAACCGGGCAAGATAGCGCCCCCAATCAAATACCTATTGACATCTGCCCCAGTAAATGTTAAAGCTGTACCAGCGTCTATAAGTAAAACTGGCCAACCCAATTGGTTGCCAGCACCCAGTAAAGCCAAAGCTCTGTCAATTCCCAGGGTTGGATAGAGTCCGCCGATCGGCAATTCGTCTAAACTAATAATTCGGACATCGGGATAACTCTGCCAGATTGCTGTTTGCTGGGGAACTACTGATGCCAAGACTAGAGGTAGCGACACGAAAGAAAGTGTGTGAGGACTAGAAACAGCGGGAGTATCAGAAAGACAAGGGAGATTTAGATCGGATATTTGCTCGATCGACCTCATGACTGTTTGCACCAAATATTCGGCTTTTTCTGCCTCGCAGAGCCGGGAAACAGCATCAGCTTCGAGATGCTCTGTATCCCATGTTTTCTCTAGGGTTTTGCCCGCAAACAATCCCCAGTGGAGCCGCGAATTGCCGATTGCCAAAGCTATTTTAACCTGACCTTTACCGGTGAATCGAGGTGTCAGGTTGCTGCTACAACGTGGCGGGCGAAAATTATTGGCAATTGAGTTTTCCATGTTTATCGAGCGCGAGCGCCCGCACTGAACTAAAGATAGATTTTAGATTAATTTAATTCGCTTAACCTAGCAAATAACTCTAATTAACATCTGACAAATTTTCCGCTACCCGCTCACTCAGTATTTTTCGCTACAACAAAAGACATAATTTATATCTATAAACATTTGTAAAGCAAATAATTGCTATGCTGGAGGTGCATCCTTTATAATTTATTAATATGTTCCAACAGTCGTAGTGTCGATCTGGCTGTTGGCAGGCCAAGCAAATGTCTAAAAATCCAGGCTCTATCAAAATACAGTACAACGGCAGAGTAAATATGTCTCTAAAAATACAACAACCTGAAAACCCTTGGGCGAGATTCACTTCGCAGTTGCCGGAAGCTGAAAATTGGAGACCGGAACAAAGTCTTTCGCAGCCGGAAATAGACGAACAAAAAGCCCTAATTGTGCAAATGCAGCAGCAAGTTCAGCTATCAAACCTGCTGAACCAAATTAATAACGAAATTCGCAGCACACTTGACATAGAAGAAATTTTGACATCTGCCTGCCGATTGCTGGGGCAAGCGCTACAGTCCAGCAGAGCGAGTATTTTAGTCAAAGAATCGAGTACAGGAGATATTTTAGTCACGCGGGGAGAGTACAACGCGGGGGATTATCCGATCCAACTGGGGATGAAAGTACCGATTGCTAACAACCCGCACTTGGAAAAAGTTATCTCTCAGCAAAAGTCGCTAGCAGTGACGAGGTTTCTAGATTTTCCGGGGTTGAACCCACAAACCAAGACAATTGCCGAAGCTTTGGAGATTAAGTCAATGCTGGCAGTAGCTACTCGCTATCAAGGTGAAGTCAATGGCATAATTGGCTTGCACCAGTGCGATCGCGAACGGGAATGGACTGATTGGGAAAGGCAACTGTTAGAAGGGGTAGCATCGCAGTTGGCAATCGCCATCAATCAAGCCAAACTCTACAGAAAAACCCGCCGCCAAGCCGAACGAGAATCGCTGCTGCGACTGATCGGCAACCAAATTCGCAGTACGCTGGATCTGGGAACTATCCTGGAAACAGCGGTGAGAGAAGTCCGCCAAATGTTGCAGTGCGATCGAGTAATTATCTACCAGTTTCAAGATAACTGGCAGGGAAAAGTTGTAGTTGAAGATATGACGGTTCCTTGGCCTTCAATTTTAGGAGAGATGGGTGCAGACAAGTGTTTCAGGGGAGATTACGCCGATCTTTACCAGCAAGGGCGAGTCAAAGCAATTAATGATATTTTTAATTCCGGGTTAGAGCCTTGTCACGTTGATTTTTTAGACAGTTTGCAGGTAAAAGCTAATCTGATCGTACCGATTGTTACATCCAGAAACGAAGAAAATTCACTGTCTGCCGACGGAAGTTGTAATTTCAAATTTCCCGGTAGACTTTGGGGTTTGCTGATTGCTCACGAGTGCCGGGATACCCGCAACTGGCAGCGGCAAGAAATGGAGTTGCTGTCGCAGCTAGCCGATCAAATGGCGATCGCGATTCAGCAAGCAGAACTTTACAGCAAAGTCCGAGAAGCTGCGGTCAAATCTCAAGCTCAAACCCAGCAGTTGCAATCAACACTCGAAGAATTGCGATCGGCACAGCAGCAATTGATTCAAACCGAAAAAATGTCGGGTTTGGGGCAAATGGTGGCGGGTATTGCTCACGAAATTAACAATGCCAACAATTTTATCCACGCCAATTTGTTTCACGCTCAAGAATATTTTAAAGCTTTGAACGAAGCTCTAGAACTTTGTTCCAAAGCTTGTCCGGAAGCAGCGGAAGCATTTGTCAAAATCAATGAAGAATTAGAACTCGATTATGTTCGAGAAGACTTTGGTAAAATGCTCGAGTCGATGCGGGAAGGCAGCGGCAGGATTCGTTCGATCGTGACGACGCTGCGAAGTTTTTCTCGATTAGACCATGCTGAATTTAAAGCGGTGGATTTGCACGAAGGTTTGGACAGCAGTTTATTGATGCTGCAAAACAAGCTAAAAACAAATATCAAAATCGAGAAACAATACGGAAGGTTGCCACCTGTTAACTGTCATGCCGGTCAAATCAACCAAGTATTTTATAATTTGATTGACAATGCTTTAGATGCGATCGACTCTGCAAACAAATCGGGGGAGATAACAATCCGCAGTTGGCAAAGCGAGCCGGACTGGGTAACAATCTCTGTCCGCGATACGGGAAATGGCATTCCTGCAGAAATTCAGGATAAGATATTCGATCCATTTTTTACTACTAAACCTGTGGGTAAAGGCACTGGTTTGGGACTTTCTGTGTGCTATCAGGTAGTTGTGCAAGCCCACGGCGGCAGGATTCGGTGCGTTAGTGAGGTTGGCGAAGGAACTGAGTTGATTGTTGAATTGCCTGTGACAAATCAGAAGGAATAAGCCTGGAAGCAAGACCAAATCTGGGTTAAAACTGAGATATTGCACTATTGTCAAGAACAGGCTCTCCGGCCTGTTCTACAAAGAGTAAATTTCTTGTGGGATGGGCAGGAGAGCCCGTCCGTAAAAGGCTTATTGAGAATGGTGCTCTTCTGTCAGTTTTAACCGCTTTTCTAAGAGTCGGCGGTTGAAACCGCTACTGTACAAACTTTCGTGCGCCGGCGCGGGTTCAAGATATTAATATCGTTTCCGGCTGCATTGTCAGGTGATAAATTAGAGGGCAATTCATAAATGATTTTTACAAGTCGCCACCTATCTCGGCGCAATTTTCAGTTATTCGATTCACAGTCAACAGTCAACAGTCAACAGTCAACATCATCAGGAGTGCAACCGGAATTGGTATAACTTAAGAATAGGAGTTTGTCAAGAGCTAATTGGCAGATTTTTTGGATGTAGGTCGATCGCCCCATCCACAGATTAATAACTTTGAAGTTACTTAACACCTTCATAAGAAATTTTATGAAGATTTACAAAAGAAACGTGTCAGAATGGAAACAATAAGGTAATGGATAACAGACAAGGAGGCACAGTATGGTAGCCCTGACTGAACGAGTCCAACGCAAATTGACGGTGGAAAAAGTCGAAATTGCCTCTGACACAACGGCAATTAGATGCCTGGACTGGGATAGAGACCGCTTTGACATCGAATTCGGGCTCAAAAACGGTACAACTTACAACTCATTCATCATTCGCGGCGAAAAAACAGCCCTCGTCGATACCTCGCACGAGAAGTTTCGCCAGCAATACATGGAAACTCTGACGGGGGAAATTGACCCGAAAGAAATTGATTATCTAATTATCAGCCACACCGAACCCGACCACAGCGGTTTAGTGAAAGACGTGCTGGCTTTGGCACCCCAAGCAATTGTCGTGGGGGCAAAAGTAGCAATTCAATTTTTAGAAAATCTGGTACACCAGCCTTTTGAGCGGCTTGTAGTCAAAAATGGCGACAAATTAGATTTAGGAAACGGCCACGTTATCGAATTTGTATCTGCGCCGAACCTGCACTGGCCCGATACAATTTTCAGCTACGACAGCAAAACTCAAGTGATATTCACCTGCGATGCTTTCGGGATGCACTACTGTTCCGACAGCACCTACGATGACGATTTGGCAGCGGTTGAGGAAGATTACCACTTTTATTATGAGTGTTTGATGGCTCCCAATGCTCGATCGGTACTCAGCGCCATGAAGCGGATGGCAGAATTGGGAGAAATCGGTACGGTGGCAACAGGTCACGGGCCGCTGCTCAGGTACAATGTGGTTGAACTTACCGGACGTTACAAAAAGTGGAGCCAAGCCCAAGCTAAGGCAGAAACCACGGTAGCGGTATTTTACACTTCTGATTACGGATTTAGCGATCGCCTCGCCCAGGCGATCGCCCACGGGATTACCAAAACCGGTGTCGCCGTGGAAATGACGGATTTGAGAATCGCCGACTTGCAAGAAGTCCGCGAACTTGTCGGTAGTGCTGCTGGTATCGTGATTTGTTCGCCGCCGAGTAACGGGGCTGCTGCGGAAAATGCCGAAGCTGCTATCAACACAATTTTAGTGGCGGCTAACAACAAACAATCCTTCGGTTTGTGCGAATCCGGCGGCGGCGATGACGCATCGGTTTATCCGCTAAGAAACAAGTTCAAAGAGTTGGGTTTGAAAGAAATATTTCCCAACATTTTGATTAAAGAAGCGCCGACGGAAGCGGTTTATCAACTCTGCGACGAAGCCGGCACCGACTTGGGACAGTGGCTGACGCGGGACAAGGCTGTCAAGCAGATGAAATCCCTCGATAGCGACTTGGATAAAGCTTTGGGACGCATCAGCGGCGGACTGTACATTATTACCGCTCAAAAAGGCGCGGTTAGCAGTGCGATGCTGGCTTCTTGGGTGACGCAAGCGAGTTTTAAACCGCTGGGTTTAACTATCGCAGTTGCGAAGGATCGGGCGATCGAATCGATGATGCACGCGGGCGATAAATTTGTGCTCAACGTGCTCGAAGAAGGCAACTATCAAAGCCTGATGAGGCACTTTTTGAAGCGTTTTGCTCCCGGTGCCGATCGATTTGCCGGAGTTAAAACTCAACCTGCAAACAACGGTTCTCCGATTTTGACAGACGCTTTGGCGTACATGGAATGCGAAGTAGTCAGCCGGATGGAACTTTCAGACCATCATATCGTATATGCTATGGTCGATAGCGGCCGCGTATCCAATCCGGAGGCACTGCCGGCAGTTCACCACCGCAAAGTTGGAAATCACTATTAGGAAGTGAGTTGACAGTTGACTGTTGACTGTTGACTGTTGTCAGTTGTCAGTTGTCAGTTGTCAGTTGACAGTTGTCAGAAGAAAGAAGGAAATTCAACGAGTTATCAACTTCTTTGTATCTCTTTTTGTTTTCCTCTCTTATCTTCTGAGATTGTTGTACTTTCTTCTCTTTCTCAGAGCGCTCAGTGTCCTTTGTGGTTGATAAAAAAAATCTAGTTCTTCGCAGCGAATAAATTAAAACTGCCATGTAGAAACAGCCAGTATCTAGTGAATCAAAATTAATAAAAATAGGTGCAATTAATGGTCAACACTATAATTTCTCCCGCATCCGACGTTAAACCCCGCGACGTACAATTTATCCAAATTGCAGCAGATACCGCCGCCGTGCGATCGCGCACTTGGGACAGACTCAAATTTGAAGTAGAATATTCCCTGCAAAAGGGGACGACAGCAAACAGCTACCTCATTCAAGCCGACAAAACCGCTTTGTTTGACCCGCCGGGGGAATCTTTCACCCAAAATTTTCTGGAATCTTTGCAGAAACGGGTGGACTTGACAAAGCTAGATTATGTGATTTTAGGGCATTTCAACGCTAACAGAGCCGTCACAATTAAAGCTTTGTTAGAATTGGCTCCGCAAGTAGCTTTTGTTTGTACGAATCCAGCGGCGATTGGTTTGCGAGGCGCTTTTGCCGAACAAGAATTAAACATTATGATTGTGCGGGGAGAAGAAACTCTCGATTTAGGAAAAGGTCACAAATTAAAATTCATTGCGACTCCGACTCCCCGCTGGCCTGACGAACTTTGCACCTACGATCCGCAAACTAGAATTGTGTTCACTGACAAATTTTTTGGGGCTCACGTTTGCGGCGACCAAGTATTCGATGAAGGATGGAGCGTATATAGCGAAGACCGGCGCTATTATTACGATTCTCTGCACGCATCTCAGGCCAAACAAGTGCTGACGGCAATGGATAAATTAGCCGATTTACCAACAGCATTTTATGCTCCCGGTCACGGCCCGATCGTCCGTTACGGCCTCCACGAACTGAGCAATTTGTATCGGGAATGGAGCCAGCAACAAAATTCAAAAGACTTGACAGTTGCTTTGCTTTATGCTTCGGCTTACGGAAATACGGCTACTTTGGCGCAGGCGATCGCCAAAGGAATTACTAAAGCAGGTGTGGCTGTAGAAACTATCAACTGCGAATTTGTGGAACCGGGAGAAATTCAAGAGGCGATCGAGAAATGCGCGGGATTTATCATCGGCACTCCGACGCTAGCAGGACACGCGCCGACGCAAATTCAAACTGCTTTGGGAATTGTGCTCTCAACCGCCACTAAGAGCAAATTAGCGGGGGTTTTCGGTTCTTTTGGCTGGAGTGGAGAGGCGATCGACTTAGTGGAAAACAAGCTGAAAGATGCCGGCTACCGTATTGGATTTGAGCCGATTCGAGCGAAATTTAAGCCGACGGCGGCGACGATTTACGAGTGCAAAGAGGCGGGTACAGATTTTGCTCAAGCTTTGATCAAGTCGCAAAAATTGCGAGCGCCAAAACCGCAGTTGGTGGCTGGGAGCGATCGCACGGAACAAGCGGTGGGAAGATTAGTAGGTTCGCTGTGCGTAGTCTCGGCGAGGCGCGGGGATCTTACGAGTGCGATGCTGGCTTCCTGGGTGTCGCAAGCAACGTTTAATCCTCCGGGTTTGACGATTGCTGTGGCTAAAGATCGATCGATCGAAGCTTTGATGTACGCCGGAGACAAATTTGTGCTCAACATCTTAGCAGAAGGGCGACAGTTGCGGAAGTATTTCATGAAAAACTTTGCTCCCGGAGAAGACAGATTTGCCGGAGTCGAAACAATGGAAGCTAGCAACGGCTGTCCGGTGTTGACTGAGGCTCTAGCTTATCTCGAATGCGAAGTAATCAGTCGGATGGAATGCGGCGATCACTGGGTAGTTTATGCAGCGGTTGAAAACGGTAATTTGTTGAAAAATGACGGGGTGACAGCGGTGCACTTCCGCAAATCTGGGAGTCATTATTAAGGGGAAAGAATCTCGATCGATCCCCGCTTTTCCACAAGTCTGCCGGGGACTTAAATTCCCGGTCGGACTTGATAAAAGTGCGTGTTTAACGATCTAATTTCCGCTTAATTTTCCTTGCTTTCCTGTTCCGGCCACAGATAAATAGCGCCAGAAATCAAAGTTAAAGCTACAGAAACCCAAAACGCAATTAATGCGGGAAAATTCCACGCCTCAGATAGAGGAGCAATTAAAAGTGCGATCGCCACAATCTGACTAACCGTCTTCAACTTGCCCCAAATATTAGCTCCAGAAATCGTAGTTTTATTAACACGCCACCCAGCAATTGTCAACTCCCGCCCCAAAATTAAAAACACTGCCCAAGCGGGGACTTTACCCAACTCAACCAACACTAAAAGCGGCGCGAGCACCAACAATTTATCCACCAAAGGGTCGAGAAACTTTCCCAAATCGGTAATTTGGTTCAGCTTCCTAGCCAAATAGCCGTCGAGCCAATCAGTAGCCGCAGCTACCACAAAAATCGCGGTGCAAATCCAGCGGCTTTGGGCGCTTGGATCGTACAAACCGTAGAGCAGAAAAGGCACTCCCAGCAAGCGGGAAAAAGTAATCAAATTAGGCAAATTCATCATAGAAGTCATGGGGCATGGGGCATGGGGCGTTGGGCATCGGCCCGCGCAGGGCATCGGGCCTAAAAGCATCGGCCCGCGCAGGGCATGGGGCTCTAGCGTTGCGGAGGGATGGGGCATGGGGCATCGGCCCGCGCAGGGCATATCGTGTCCGGTCGATTGACAACGATTGCTCGTTACTTTCGCTCTGCCTGGTAATGCAGATAGGCGAGGCTCTGCCTCCTTCTTTCTTGCAACTTACAGGAGAGAAGACTGTAGGAGGTGTTTAAGTTATACCAATTTTAAAAAAGAATGCAACAGTGTTCTTGTCCCCCCCTTTACAAGGGGGGGCTAGGGGGGGTCGAAGAGTGTTGCACGATTTTAGAAAAATGGTATTATTAAGTTTTCGATCCTAAAGTCCGCAATCCGGCAGCGAACCGTTTTTGCGGCAATCGACCAGAAATGATGTCATCAGTCATCAGTCATCAGTCAAGGGAAATGAACAAAAATTAAGGGCAATCTTACAAAAGATTGCCCTTAATTTAACATTTTTTTGTAGCTGTTTAACTTTGAGCAAAACAGCTTTTAGCTTATTAATATTCATCTAATCCCAGCTCACCACAAACTAACAACCCAAAACTGCAGGTAAATTAACACGCACCGTTTTTATTCAAGACAACCCAAATTGTTTTGCAAAGCAGACTGATGTCGTAGAAAACAGACCACTTGCGCTGATAGTCGATATCCATCTGTACAATATCGTCAAAGTCTTTAACAGCAGACCTTCCGTTGACTTGCCACTCGCCAGTCAAGCCTGGTTTGACATCTAAACGCTGCCAGTGAAAATCTTTATAGCCAGCAACCTCATCGGGAGTTGGCGGCCGAGTTCCCACCAAACTCATGTCGCCGAGTAACACGTTCCAGAATTGAGGCAACTCGTCCAAACTCGTGCTCCGCAAAAAGCGGCCGACGCGGGTAATGCGCGGGTCATTTTCATTCTTAAAAATGTGGCCGGTGGCTTGATTGGCAACTAAATGTTTGAGATTTTCTGCACCGACAACCATCGATCGAAATTTCCACATTCTAAAATGCCGCCCTTTGAAGCTGCACCGAACTTGACTGTACAGCAGCGGGCCCGGATTGTCCAACAGCATCGCCACTGCCACCGGCACCGCCACCACAGCAGCAATCGCCAGTCCCAGCAGCGAGCCCAAAATATCGATCGACCGCTTGACCTTGCTCGTTACGGAACAGTGAACCTGCTGTTTTGATACACAAACTTTGTAAGTAGGTTTCAGAAGAAATAAGGACTGTATTTCGGACAATACCGATGATTTAGAAGCACCCATCGCAATTTTCATTTGATTGGTCTCAAATTTAAAGAGATATCACGTCTATCTTATGAGGCTCGCCAAATCTGGAGAAGGTCAACTTCTCGGCTTTGCACAATCTTTAAAAAGCCGCTACACTTTTATAAAGTTTCTGTGTATTTCCTCTGAAAATGTATGATTTTTATGTAAAGTTAAGTAAATTTACATACAAAAGTTAGTCTTGGCCGCCAAAAAAGAATGCCACTGCGGGCTTGCGAGCTTTGGTTCAATCAAATTTTATAGCTATTTTTGCTATTCAAGTCTGCCAAAAAACCAGGTTTTTTGGCGTTTAGCGATAATTTGACTGATGCTCTTAGGATTTACGCATCAAGGCCGAGAAACCGGGTTTTTTCACGAAAATGCGCGGGTTGTAGCCCGCCCCTGTAAAAAACTAAGGCTTAAAAATTGGGATAACTATCGGTGGGAACATCCCAAGCAATTGTTAGCGGCTCCAATAATTTTTGCTGGCTCGATCGGGCGAGGGTACGCAAGTATTCGCGAACAACCCTAGCGTGCTCGACATTCAAGCGATAACCCAGCGTGACATCTTCAAAGAAAAGCGGCTCGGACAAAATTGCTTGCCAATCTCGATTTTGCCTCGAATCCTCGGCTAGCAGCATGAAATCTTCCTCCTCCGGCAAAAGTCCCGCCGGCAATTTTCCTTCCAAAATCTGGCGAATCCGGGGTTCGCAGGTGCGGGTATTCACGCCCTGGCGTTCCAACAACTGCAAAATGTCCTGATAGCTCTGAGTTTTGACACCCAAAACCTGCATTAATTCCCACAGCAGAAAAAAGTCGCTGTACTGGTGCTGCGACACATCCAAAATTTGAGGATAAAGAGCCAAACTCGCCAACCCGCAGGCAACTAAACCTATTTTTTCTGAGACATTTGTGCTTTGAGATACAGAATCTATTGTAGAATTGTGCTGTGCAAAAATATCTCGATCGCCCTCGAACTCCTGATGTTGAACGACGATCGCATTCGGCAACTTCTGTCGCAACCAGCGGGCGATCGCAGGCCAAGCACCCATACCTCCGGCACAAATCGCCCGATCGATCCCCGCCGGCGACATTCCCGCGCGGCTCAACAAAGCATTTAACTCGCGGTTCAACTGCTGCACAAAAGGCACCAAAACCAAACTTTCCAAATCTCTGCGCTGCACATCCCAATGTTGCTGGCCGATATTCAAAACAAAACTTTCTTGATGTTGCAAAATAACTTTCAAATGCCTTGCCGCCTCTAACAATTGCAGACCAAAATCAGAACCTTGCAACCGCTGCTGCAATTGATAGCGACTCGGCAAATCCGGATGCCCCGGACGCGGCAAATCGATCGACATTCCCCAAGTTTCATTTTTAGCCAACAACTGACAGATAATATCCTGATCGAAAGCATCGCCAGCAGCATCAAAACTTTGGCAAGTAAAATCAGCACGAGTTAAATCCTGAAGATTCGGCGGGAGATCGACTAAAGCTAATTCCACCGTCGCCGCCCCGGCATTTAGAATCAAAGTTCCGCCGCTAAAAGCCGCAGCATTCACACTTCTAGGTACGGCTTCTGCGAGGGAACCCCTAACAGCATCCAGCGCTGGCGACTGTACCAAAGCAGGATTTTTCCCAGGAGTTACAGCAGCAACCAAAGTGGCGATCGCATCTGGGACTACAAAAATTTGCGAAGCCGAAGCCACCAAATCCGCGCCCAAAACAGCCTCCTGCAGGTTAAACCGATAAGCATCCGACCAGCCCGCCGGAGTCCCCAAAATTACACCCTGCAAGTCTAACAGAGCCGCATCCAGAGTTTCGGCCCTCAGTCCCGAAGCTTTACAGATTAAATTAGAAACTGGCAACAGATCGAAGTTCGCCTCCGGCATTGCAGCATCCAAAACTTCCCCCTCGCCGCCAAATTTTTGCCCCTGCTGACTCGGATTCAAAGTAGCCAGCAGCGCCCGCACACCTTGCAGCGGTAGGGCGATCGACACAGCCCGATCCGGAGACAACTGCAACAGCGGTTCGTACAGCCCATCAGTTGCCCGCTGATAAGGAATGCTGACTTTTAAAGGCAATTTAAAATTTTGCAGCAAAAATTCTCCCGCAGGCAAAGCCAACTGCCGGCATCCCACCGACTTGACTGTAACCTGCGGGCTTGTACCGCTTGGGGCTGTTTCCTCTATCACCGCAACCGAGGGAATCCGAAAGCTCGCGCTCGCGGAGGCCCCCTGAACCTGCGATGTTTCCCAGTAAATCGGGTACAACTGACTGCTGGCGCGATCGAGCAAAGCCGCCGACAGTCCGCTGGAACCGAAATCAATGCCCAAATACCAGCGAGATTTTGGCTGAGTCCGGGATAAGGAGTCGATCGCACCTACAACAGAATGAACTGGCGACTCTTGCTGCCGCGCGTTCTCGCTGACTTCGGTTATTTCCTCAACAACTTCGGACTTACTCTCTGTGGGAATTAGGTTTTTTTTTTGCTTTCTGGAGGACTCGATCGCACTCCGTCAGTTTCGGCAGTGTCCATCAAAGCTCGATCGGTCTCCATCAAACTCGCCAAAATGTCGTCTAGCGTCAATTTTGACTCATCTTCCTGGGCCAACAAATCATCCCCAAGTTCGTCTTCTAAAACAAACTGTTCATCTTCAGACGAGAGTGCCAAAACATCGGAGAACAAATCTTCCAGGCTGCCGAGTTCTTCCTCTGCCACCTCAGCAAAGGGATTTTCTGCACCGTCGGAGGAATTCGCCGCCCAATCCAAGCTGTTAACCGCACTTGAATTCGATCGCCCAAGGGCTGTATTTTCCAATCCCTCCAGATTGTAGAGGTCTGCCTCCAAAAGTTCCAGAGTATTGTTATCCAAATTTAGAGCTCGATCGAAGTCATTTTCTAATCCCTCTACCGGCAGCAAATCCTCGTCCGGCGAAGCTTGGATGTAGCCATCATCGAGCCGCGGCGAGGATGTGTCGAATTCGCCAGTGCGAACATCAGCGGCACTGGGTTGGTGCGGGCTAATTTCAGGAGGCAGGTTCAAAGCCGGCGGCGCAGGTACCGCAGCAGTGTCTTCATCCTCGTCTAGGTTTTTAGCCGTTTCTAGATTTTCTCGATCGTCCGAGTCAACTTGCGGCGCGATCGAACTTAGGGCTGCCGGTTCTGAAACTTGAGGTACCTTTGCAACTTGCGGTTCAAATAAATCTTCACTATCTAAAGTTAGATCCTCTACCGAATTACCGATTACGAAATCTGAATTTTCCCCTACCAGGTAATCTTCCAGCGATTCGCCTTCATCCAGCAGATTTGCCAACAAATCTTCAGCCTTATTTAGGGGTTCGGCAGTTTCAAAGTCTACATCTTGAGATTCTACCGCTTCACTTTCAGCAGCACTTGCAGTATTTTCTATGGTGAAATTGTCGAACTCTAATTCTAGTTCTGCGACTTCTTTTCCCGCAAACAAACTCGCGTACAAATCCTCAACATCTTCGCCATTTTCTGCTAAAATATCTTCCGATTCTGCGCCAGAAAACCGAGTTTCAGACTCTGGGATTTCTGGTGCAGAACCAAACAAATTATCTTCCAAATCCGAGAACGAGAGAGGAGCTTCGATACGATCGCGATCGTGCCTCAACTGTCCCAACTGGGAAGAAATTTCTGTACCGGCGTAGGGAAATCGATCTTGCTGTGCGAGGAACGCCGTATTTGAGCGGTCGGCGGCGCTTGGGGTTTCTGTTTCGAGATTTGCCAGGGCGATCCTCTGCGAGGGCTTCGCCAACGGCTGCTGCACGTAAGAAGAAGCTTCTCGTCCCAACTGCGCGGCCAAGTGGTTGACAAAAGTCGCGAACACCGCCTCGCTCTGCTGGCTCAAACCGTACATATTTTCGAGTCCTTGGGACAAGGAAGTTTGATAGCTTTGCAACTTTGCTTCCAAACCCTCGAACACCATACCCGCCGTAGAATCGAGGCTCATCAGCAGACTCTCGGCACGAGCTTGAAACTGTTCCATTTGCTCGATTCTCTGAGCCGGTGTCAGCAGCGGCTGTTCTTCTGAATTTTGTGGTATTAAAGCCGATTGCTGGAATTGTGCTGCACTGCTTGACAACAACTGATTTTCCAGGCTACCGAGAATTTGGGAGAAATCGCGATCCAAGGTTTCTGTCAAGTGGCCCGTCAGTACCTGCAAGAATTCAGAAATGATTTGCTGCTGGTTTGCTTGTTGCTGAGCTAGGGATTGTTGCTGCTGCCGTTTTGCTTCTAGCTGTTTAATTTCTTGAATTAGAGCTTGCTGCTGTTGTCGCAGGGCTTCTATGTCTTCTTGGAGCGGCCCGGTGAGGGTGGAACGCAGGTTGCTAATTTCTCCGGTGACAGCAAGCATAATTTGCTCTGCTGCGGAGGGAACCTGCGGCGGCATCGGCACTTTCGGAACAGGAACTGGTGCTGGGCGGACACTTGGGCTTCTGGGCCTGTCGCCGATCGGTAGCTTTGAGTCTGAGGAAACCAGATAAGCGCGAACTCGCTCTAAAAGTTGGCGCTGGTGGACGGTATCAAGAGAACCCGTCCAAGGCAAGCGGGGGGCGGGCTTGCTGAGTACCTCGTCAATCTCAGCAATTAGTGCTTGAATTTTGTACTTCTGAGAATTCAAGGGCGGAACCTCTGGGAATGCGGCTTGGGAGAAACTTTATTAAAAAGAAATTGAAGTCAGGCGGCAGCTATGCCAATACATAGAATAATCTGAATGCGAGTCCGTCAATAATTGATTAATATTTTCTGACAACTTTGAATTAATCTTTTGCTTTTGCCTTCGGTTGACTTCTATTGCCCATCATAGGTTAGCCGGTACTTCCGCATCAAATGCTCGCTTCTGTCAACTGTTGAGAGTTGAGAGTTGACTCGAATTTATTATTCCGATGAAGAGAGGATTTGATATCGTTCGATTTTCCATTTTTCGATTCCAGATGCTTTCGATTAACCCCACGGATCGAGCAGGTGGCGGGTACCACAGGAGAAATTCGCACGGTCATCGGTAGTTTGGCAAGAGCGGCCGGCGGCTCTCTCTGTTTCGCCGAAAACAGAACACTGGGCGATCGCACTTCACAAACCGGGTTTCTCGATCGATGTCTGTGGTACCGCAGCCACCACTGTCTAAGAAACCGGGTTTTGAAGGCCTCAGTCCTGCCGAAAGAACTTCAATTGTCGGATTTGGGATGCCGGGATTCGGGATTGTCCCGGTGCAGTTGATTTGAACAACCTTCTATAGTAGCTTTTTATCTGTATTCACGGCTAGAGAGTAATGGTACAATAGTTTCGGGGTAGCAAAAAAGGTTGTTGGGAACTGCGTCGGTTTCGCGAGCTGCCAGGGCCAACCTTTAAGTACAAAATTATTGTGGATTTTCCTGGTATTGCTGAGATTTAATAGATTTGAGGCAGTTGCGGTTGGATTTGGTGGCTGTATACCCGGTTTGGGGACTTGCACTGTTCCCTCGGCCGATCGACACCAGGGCAAGCTCGATCGCAAATCTCTCAGTAGTGTTAAGCTTGTGTTCGCCCTGTGCTTGTCTTCGGTAACTCGATCGGCACGAGGAGCTTGCCGCCCTGCTTAAATTTTGTTAATAAAATTTGCTCCGGGGTATATGCCTACAAAATCATGGTATAGTCTTTAGTTTCTACCTCGCAATCAGAACTTGAGGCTATTAATTTCCATATTAGATGGACTGACAACATTTAGAGGTAAAATTGCTAATTTTAGATACTTGTTTCTGACATCAAGAATCTCAAATCGAATGACTCGGCTGCCTGCTATTTCTAACTGCCCAGCGCAGCTCAAGCGCGTAAATTAAAATAATGGCCTCATGGAAGACCGCTTTAATACCCGAGATCCGCAGTCTAATATAAATCAATTGATAGTTTCTACTCCTTTTTTTGCAGGTTTACCCGATCCGGTAATTGAAAGAGCAACTGTCCACATTGTTACCCGCAGCCATCCGTCAAATCAAGTGATTTTGCTGGAAAATGACTGGGGAACGTCAGTGTATTTTATATTGGATGGTTGGGTGAAAATTCGCACCTACAACCTAGACGGAAAAGAAGTAACACTGAATATTTTAGGGAAAGGAGAACTGTTCGGGGAAATGGCAGCGATCGAAGAAACACCGCGATCGACAGATGTCATCACCCTCGCCCCAACACTGATCGGCAATATGCCAGCTCAGGATTTTGTGCAACTGATTAATACCGAGCCGCTAGCAGGCATTCGGCTAGCTCAACTGATGGCCCGCCGCCTGCGGCAAGTCAACCGTCGCCTGCGTTTGCGAGAGTCAGACAGTACCTCGCGAGTAGCAGATATTCTATTGTTTTTGGCAGAGGGGCAAGGGAAAATCATGTCAACAGGAGGCACAGAAATTCCCAACCTCCCACACAGAGAATTAAGCAGTCTCAGCGGGCTGGCTAGGGAAACGGTAACGCGAGTGCTCAGCAAGCTAGAAAAAAAAGGCACAATTCACCGCGAACGTGACGTTTTGTGCATTCCCGACCTGCACGCCTTGGAGCGTCTGTTAGTGTAGAAGTATCGGAGACTGCCTCTGTGAATCTCATTCAAAAGCACTCTCTGTTAAATATCTGTCAAATCTCTCAAATAACTGATATTGATGATTTTCCACGGGAGGTAAAGCTGTGAGTTTTAAGAAAATTTTCGCCGCCGTAGATGAGTCTGAATTGGGCCAGCGCGTCTTCAGTCAAGCTTTAGAATTAGCTGTGGGCGATCGGGCCCAGATGATGTTATTTCACTGCGTTACTGTCAACACGATGGGCGAGACAGCAATACCAATTCCTGTAGATTTGGGTATGAATGTCGAGTTAATGGATCGAGCTTATCAAGCTCAACGTTTGCGGTTGGAAAATGAGGTCAAACAGTCTTCGGGCTTGCTACAAAATTACTGCGAAGCGGCGACCAAACAAGGATTGCAAGTGGAATTTGATTGCAAAATGGATGGAGATCCTGGGCATTCTGTTTGTGAAGCTGCCGAAAATTGGGGCGCAGATTTAATAGTAATCGGGAGGCGCGGCCGCACGGGGCTGACAGAAGCTTTTCTCGGCAGCGTGAGCAATTATGTCGTTCATCACGCATCTTGTTCGGTTTTTGTAATTCAGGAAATCAAAGCCGAAAAATGATACTGCTGAAAAGTTTTGCCCGGACAATTCATCTAAAATAAGACTAGCGCGGGTATCTCAACCCGGTTTCTGGGATCAATATTAAATTTTGGTGCGAGGCTTCCAAACATTGAAACCGAGAATCGGGATTATATCTATAATTTCGAGCTCTCATAGGAGGTGCTGTCGGGCAAACAGGGCATAGGTCAAACCGGCCTCCGTGGCCAAACCGGGCATAGGGCATAGGGCGGGCATAGGGCTATCCTCACTTTCTTGAGTACCGCTATAGCGCGCAAGTTGAGTAAAATCTAAAATCTAAAATCTAAAACTGGTAATCACTCGCATAGGGCGCAAGTCCGTTAAAACTGATAGAAGAGCACCTGTGGCAAAAACCGGGTTTGTGACTGCAAATTTAGCATCACAACCTATATCGTTCAGAAACCCGGTTTTTAATAGCTTCCACAGGAATGGTGCAACATCTGGGTTAAAATCTCAAATCTCAAATCTCAAATCTAAAATCTAAAATCTAAAATCGGATGAGTGATTTTTTGTCAGCAGATGCCGCGTCTAATTCGGGCAGTTCACCGAGTACAAATAACGATCGCCAAACCGCAGCTATTTCAGATAATGCGGGCGCGTCCCCAAATCGAGATCCGGGGAGAGGCGACAATCGCCCGGAAGCGCCTTTGAGGCTGGTAGAAACGGCATTTTTGGCAAGTACCGCTAGCTTGATTTGGTTGGTAAATTATTACTTTCCGCTGGGGCCTTTGCTGCGGGTTTTTTTCCCGATACCCATCGCCCTGGTTTACCTGCGCTGGGGCAACCGAGCGGCTTGGATGTCAGCTTTGGTATCGGGTTTGCTGCTGTCGGTACTCATGGGCCCGACGCGGAGCATTTTATACGTGATTCCTTTTGGAATTATGGGAGTTGCACTGGGAGGACTTTGGAGACACAAAGCGAGTTGGTCTGCTTCTATTAGTTTGGGCGCGCTAATTGGTACTGTCGGCTTCTTTTTTCGGTTTTGGCTGCTGTCAGCTTTGGTGGGCCAGGATCTCTGGGTTTACATCACCGTCCAGGTAACAGAGATGGTGGAATGGGTGTTTGTGAGGCTGGGCTGGCTGGTGGTGCCGAGCTTGGACGCAATTGGGGCGATCGCCGCAGGGATGATTTTGGTTAACAATATTGTTTATTTATTTGTCGTACATTTGGTAGCTTTGCTGCTGCTCGATCGTTTGGGAAATCCGATTCCGCGGCCGCCGCGCTGGGTGCAGGTTTTAATTGATTATGAGGAGTAGTTGTTGACCAAACAGGGCATGGGGCATGGGGCATGGGGCATGGG
>NZ_JADEXD010000123.1 GCF_015207285.1 Tychonema sp. LEGE 07203
GGCCCGCGCAGGGAATTGGGCTCTAGCGTTGCGGAGGGATGGGCCAGCGCAGGGCATGGGAGGTTATTGGTAACGAATAACGAATAACCAATAACCAATAACCCACAACCAATAACCAATAACCCACAACCAATAACCAATAACCAATAACCAATAACCCACAACCAATAACCAATAACCAATAACCAATAACCCACAACCAATAACCAATAACCAATAACCAATAACAACTGACTTCTTCCTTAAGCTAAAATCTGTTATCTTAAATAGATAAGTCTGCCCGATCGCCCGCTCGACAGAGATTCTCAATCAATAGTGGCTTTCAACTCTAAATTGTAATTCTACTTAAATATCTGTGCGCGTTAACCTCACCGATCGGCAACAACACATCCTTTGGGCAACGGTTCGCCACTATATAGCTACAGCGGAACCCGTTGGCTCAAAAGCTTTGGTTGACGAATTCAACCTCAGCGTCAGCCCAGCTACAATTCGCAATGCGATGGGGACTCTAGAAAAAGCTGGACTGCTCTATCAGCCCCACACTTCGGCCGGACGAGTCCCCTCTGACTCCGGCTACAGAATTTATGTAGACCAGTTGATTCAGCCCTCTGATACCCTCGCCCGCAAGGTGGAACAGGTACTAGACCAGCTCAACTGGTCAGACGGCCGCATGGATGCCGCACTCCGCGGCGCTGCTCAAATCCTGGCAACTATCAGCGGTTACATTGCCATGATCACGATACCGCAAACCAATACGGCTTGCTTGCGCCACTTGCAACTGGTGCAGCTAGAGGCGGGAAAGGTGATGCTGATCGTGGTGACTGATGTTTACGAAACTCATTCGGTGTTGGTGCAGTTGCCCAAGCACGCAGATGGTAGCTGGCCAGATGAGGAAATTGTCGATCGCCAACTGCAGATTTTGTCAAATTTTTTGAACAGCAAGCTGCGGGGACGATCGCTCTCGGAACTCTCGGCTGTAGACTGGAGCGAGTTAGACCGGGATTTTGAACTCTACGCTGAATGGATGGAAACCGTGCTCGCTGCTTTGAACACCAGCCAAAGCAATCCCACCTACACGCGGATTCTGATCGGCGGTTTGGCAGAAGCCCTGCGCTTACCTGAGTTTTCGCAGTTGCAGCAAGTTCAAACCCTCGTGCAATTGCTCGAACAAGAGCAGGAACTGCTTTGGCCTTTGATTTTTGAATCGCCGGATTTGGAGAAGTCAGGGAAGCGGGTAACGGTGCGAATTGGCTCGGAAAATTCCTTAGAACCAATTCGCGGCTGTACTCTGATTTCTTCGATTTACCGCCGGGGATCGGTGCCGGTGGGTAGTGTTGGGGTTTTGGGGCCGACGCGGATGGTTTACGAAAATGCGATCGCGGTGGTGGAAGCTGCTGCCGATTATTTGTCCGAAGCTATGGGCGGAAATCGAGTTAATTTTCCAGAAGGATAAGCTGTCACGGCATTTAAATTTAATTTTGGGGCGGGCTAAGAGTGCCCGCCCGACTCATGGTTTCAAGAAATAGGGTTTTGAAAGTTAGCTCCCACCTTCGGCCCCCTCAATTGTTGCTCGTTACGAATAAGAGCCTGGTAATGCAGGTGCGGAGGCTCTGCCTCTCTTTACCTCGCGGCTTGTGGAAAGAGAAAAGCGCGGCCGATGTTTAAGTTATTAAATTTTCCTTCCTTAGATCCCGCATTCGACACCCTCAACTGTTACCTTCGGTTTTTACGGTTTTAGATATAGCATTGAAGCTATAAATTATACTTTGAGACCGTATATTTACGGAAGAAAATCGGGAAAAAGCCCGATCGCTCGCTGAAAAAATCGATTGTTCTCCGTGATTGTACTGTGAAACAACCAGGGTACGGAATAGGGGTTAATACCTTGTTAGATGCACGCTAATTCGATCGCCCGAAGTTGAAGTAGTTTGGTTTTTTTTGTAGCCCAAAGCCGCTTGCAACCTCGAAAAAACCGGGGTTGATTGACAAAAAATCTTGGCTTTGGGGCTCTGGTTGGGCCGAGAAACTAAACCACTGGGGCTTCACGAGAGATTTTTATTCTAAAAAACTGGGTTTCTGCCTCCCTGGGTCGATCGGAAACAGTGAGGATTTGCAGGCGATTAAGAGCTCGATAGCTTAGTTTCTGGCTTGTCCAGGGCAAGCGGGGCGATCGCACCTTGGCGATCCAAAAATTAAGGATGCGGGACAGACAATCCCAGGTGGCCACAAGTCAGTAAAATGTCAAAATATTAAGACATTTTAGAGAGTTCGTCAAAAACAACTTAAAAAGATTAGTGTTGATATGAAAGCTATATTTCTTTTGGAAATAGCTCTGGTTAGACAAATGCAAACAACTTGCAGTAAATTTAGCTTGATTGCCAGTCCATCAAAGATTTAAACGCTGAGTTAAGATCGAAACGCCATTTAGGGAATTTTCTTTTAACGTTTAATGAAATCGACCGATAAAACTAAGAATACCTTTGCCATCACAACGCCTCTGTACTATGTAAACGATTTACCTCACGTTGGCAGCGCTTACACGACTATGGCCGCCGATACCCTAGCCAGATTTGAGCGGCTGCGGGGCAAATCTGTGTTGATGATTACCGGGACAGACGAACACGGGCAGAAAATTCAGCGCACCGCCGAGAGTTTGGGACGATCGCCCCAAGCTCACTGCGATTCAGTGGTTCCGGCGTTTGAGGCGCTGTGGGAGCAACTCTCTATCCAGTACGATCGCTTTATCCGCACAACTTCGCGCCGCCACGAGTACATTGTCAAAGAATTTTTCCAGCGCGTCTGGAATTCCGGCGACATCTACTTGAACCAGCAACAAGGCTGGTACTGCGTCTCCTGCGAAGAATTTAAAGACGAACGGGATTTGTTGCCCGGAAATCGGTGTTCCGTCCACACCAGCAAGGAAGTTGAGTGGCGCGACGAAGAAAACTACTTTTTTCGCCTGTCGCGCTATCAAGACCAACTGCTGGCATTGTACGCAGAACGTCCAGACTTCATCGCGCCGGAAAGCCGGCGCAATGAAGTTCTCAGCTTCGTCAACTCCGGCCTGCAAGACTTTTCGATTTCGAGAGTGAATCTCGCGTGGGGCCTGCCGATACCGGTTGATTCGAGTCACACCATTTACGTCTGGTTTGACGCTTTGCTGGGATACGTCACAGCCTTGCTAGATCCGGACAGCGATCCGATGTTAGAGAATGCTTTATCTAAATGGTGGCCGATCGACCTGCACTTGATCGGCAAAGATATTCTCCGCTTCCACGCAGTTTACTGGCCCGCAATGCTGATGTCAGCCGGTATATCGGTGCCGGGCCGCGTTTTCGCTCACGGTTTTTTGACCAAAGATGGCAAAAAAATGGGTAAATCGGAGGGCAATACTTTAAACCCAGTAGAATTGGTCAACAAATACGGCGCTGATGCAGTTCGTTACTATTTCCTCAAAGAAATTGAGTTCGGAGAAGACGGCGACTTTAACGAAACTCGGTTTATCAATACACTGAATGCTGAGCTAGCAAACGATTTGGGAAATTTGCTCAACCGCACGTTAAACATGGCCCGTAAATATTGCGGTAGCTGCGTACCCAATGTGTCGGGAGAAAACATTTCCGATGACAACCTTCTTAAGGGTATGAGCCGGGATTTGGGCGATCGAGTAGCGGGTTTTTACGAAGAATTGGCTTTTAGCAAGGCTTGCGAAGCTGTACTTGCATTAGTGCGAGCCGGTAACAAGTTTATTGACGTGCAAGCACCTTGGAGTTTGTACAAGCAAGGAGAGATCGAAAGTGTCGAGCAAGTGCTATATTCTGTTCTGGAATCTGTTAGACTAGCATCTTACCTTTTATCGCCGATTATTCCTAATATCAGCACTGCTATCTATCAGCAGCTAGGTTTTTCAATTGACTTTAACGATCGAGTTGCCGTTAACAGTTTAGCGACTTTTGCAGCTCATGCTGCCTGGGGCGCTTTACCGGCAAACCAAACTCTGGGGGAACCGCAACCTGTTTTTAAACGGCTAGAACTGCTGGAAACAGTACCTTCATAGTTGGCAGCCAGGGCTCGGGGTGCTATAACAGATTATGAATTAGCACTTATTTGATTACCAATCTTTCATAAAAATTGAGGCATAACAATCATGTTGAATAGAATAGAAAGCAACGACCTTTTCACGCCGGAACAGGTTCTAGAAAATCGGGGTCGAGTGGCAATTTTTATAGACGGATCTAACCTTTTTTACGCGGCTTTGCAGTTGGGAATTGAAATTGATTACACTAAACTGCTGTGCCGTTTAACGGCGGGATCGCGGCTGCTGCGCTCTTTTTTCTACACGGGTGTCGATCGCACAAACGAGAAACAGCAAGGGTTTTTGCTGTGGATGCGCCGCAACGGCTACCGAGTGATTTCTAAGGATTTGGTGCAGTTACCAGATGGTTCTAAAAAAGCCAATTTGGATGTAGAAATTGCTGTGGACATGATGGCTTTAGTCGGGTCTTACGACACGGCCGTTTTGGTCAGCGGTGACGGCGATTTGGCCTATGCTGTGGATGCTGTGAGCTATCGCGGCGTGCGGGTTGAGGTGGTGAGTTTGCGATCGATGACCAGTGACAGTTTGATTAATGTAGCCGATCGCTACATCGATTTAGAAATGATCAAGGATGACATCCAAAAAACATCGCGCCCTAACTATGCTTACCGCCCGCTTTCGGGTCTAAGCTTGATGGAAGAACACGACGACAGATAGGGATTTGGCAAGAGGTCATAGGGAATGGGGGATAGGCATAGGTAATAGGTAAGGGGTGGAATCATTAAAACTTAGAAGTTAAAAATTTAGATAAAGTATAAAACATTTTTAATTTTTGATTTAGTGTTTTTAATTAGCCAACTACCAATTACCAATTATCAATTACCAATCCCTCCGCAACGCTAGATCCCAACGATCGATTACCAATGATTAATCTCCAATCCCAAATTTCCCATCTCAAATCCCCAAAATTCGTGCTGCTATTTTTAGCAGCATTGATTTTGGGGATTAGTGCTTGTGCTGCTCCCCAAGAAACTCAAAATAACAAATTAGCAGAGGATCTCAAAACAGCTCAGCAGTCAAACAGCACTTTAACCTTGAACAAAGTAACCCTAGAACAAGCAAACGAAAAAGGCGAAATCTTCTGGAAAGTTAACTCAAAAAGTGCCGTTTACAGCAAAGACCAAAAAACAGTTAACGTTCAGAAACCAGTAGGCAAATTGTTTCAGGACGGCAAAGAAATTTATGACATTCAGGGAGAAACCGGGCAGGTATTTCAGGAAGGAAATCAGGTTTTTCTCAAAGGTAACATAGTCGCTACAGACCTAAAAAATGGCGTGGTATTGCGCGGAAATGAGTTGGAATGGCGGCCGAAGGAAGATATTTTAGTTGTTCGCAATAATTTGACGGGAGAGAACAAACAGGTGACAGCTTCAGCAAAAGAAGCGCGGGTTTTCAGCAGGGCGAAAAGGATGGAGTTATTCGGCTCTGTGGTGGCAAATGTGAAAGAGCCGGTTTTGCAATTGCGTACCGAGCACTTAGTGTGGTTTGTGGAGCAACAAAAAATCAACAGCGACCAACCGACTCAAATTGACAGATATAAAGATAAAAAAGTAACAGACAGCGGTTTTGCCGACCAAGTAGATGTAGACTTAAAAACTAAGATTGCGACCTTAACGAAAAACGCTCAATTAATGCCATCAGACCCGCCGCTGCAAATAGAAAGCAGTTTGATGAGTTGGAATTTTCCGGCGCGATATGTGATTTCTCCCGGGCCTGTGAAGGTTTTTCACCGGGTGGAAAAGGTGACGATGACTGGGGATGCGGGGCGGGGAGATTTAGAGAAAAAAATATTTTATTTGACGGGAAATGTGGTAGGAATTGGGGAAAAACGTCAATCTCAATTAAATACCGATCGCGTAACGTGGTATTTAACTAACCAGACGTTTGACGCAGAAGGAAATGTGGTTTACAAGCAACTAAATCCGTTGTTTAGTTTGACTGGGCCGAGGGCGGCGGGAGAGCTTAAAAATCAAACTGTGATTGTTAAGGGTGACGGTGGCGGCGGCCAAGTTGTTACGGAGTTTGTGCCGGATGAGAATCAGGGAATTTTAGAAGGTAAATAGGATTGCAACCGCAGATGTTGGCAGATTAACGCAGGTGAACGCAGATATCAAGATGGGATTGAGTAAGGATGGGTTGGAATGGCGACAACTCTGAGACACCAAAGCTTTTTGCTCGGCAGTCAGTTTTAGTTTTAGCTTGGCGGTGATTACTTGGGATCTTGTATTCACGAACTCTGGTGTTATTGTATTGTAAAACATGTAGTGAAAACTGATATTGCAATAGCGGGAATCGCGGGTACGCCTCACGCGCATTACTCCGGACACTCAACGGAGTACCGTGTTTGGTGCGGGACTCCTGCTGTCTAGTTGAAGCGAACTTGGGTTCCCTGCCAAGCAGTCAGCGCTGTCGAATGCAGGCAGATTGCCAGGGAACCCTGATTCTAATGTTGGGCGTCAAAAACTGTGGCGGCGCACGGCGAGAAAATAGAGAATGACTGACTGCCTGGCGGGTTTGGATCGCATCGGCAGTTGCGTTCTTTTTTTAAAGCGGTGTGAGATGCGAGAATGACCCAGAGCCATCGGTAGAGAGGTCGAGCTGTAGTATGATTTTTAATTGCACAAAGTGTTTTTGGGGCTACCGCAATTTTTTCGCATCTTCAACGCAAGCGACTAATATTGATTAAACAGTGTCAGGCATCTTTTACAGGAAATGACTGGAAATTGGGCTCTACTTTGCAAAAATACTTAAGAACACTGAACGTGCAGTTTAAATTAGAGGTTATAGGCCAATGGCGCAGCGCAACGTATACTCGTCAAAAGACGACCCAGGGGATGCACAATCAGCGGAAGAAGTCCTCCACTCAGTGATTCAGGAATTGGACGCTTTGCATCAAAATGTAAAAGGCCAGTTAAATCAGGATATTACTCGGCTGCAAAGTGAAAAAAATCACCTGATTGACGATATTGAAGAGCTCAGAGAGCAATATCGCAAATTGCAGTCCCAGCAAGTGGAATCTCTGTCTGGGCGATACATTCAGCAGCAGCAATTGTGGCTGAAGCAGTTGGCTCAAGTTTTGGCTCACAATTTGCAGGATTTGTTGGTGCAGCGGTTCAGCGAACTCAGCGCTAACTCGGGACATTCTCTCAGCAGCCCGATTCCCAGCGGCGAATTCCCGATACCCATGCCGCCTAACAACTACGACGAACGCGCCTCGGAGTTGCTGGCGGCGCTGGATCAAAGGATCGATCGCAGTTTCCAGATGCTCGAACAAGATTTGAGCAGCTACGAAAGCGAGCTTTCCATGCGGCTCAATAATATGCAAACCCTAGAGCGGCAAGGGGAAGAGCTGTTACAAAATCTTGTAAACCGGATCAGGGAAGAACTCGAACAAGAAGAAGAAGAATATCTTGATAATCCTTTCGACGCTAGAGATTCCTATGCCGAGGTATCAGCTAATTCTGTCCGCCCGCCAGTTATAGCGCCAACACCTGTGGATTCGCCGCGCGATTCTGTGTCGCAGCCTTCTGATACGCCTGCTGCAATTGCTAAAGCCTCTTCTCAAGTCCAAGCAGGTTTGATTCTGGCTTTGTCTTCGGCGGTGGTATTGTCGCTGTTTAATGTTTGTTTGAGGATTTTGATTAAAAGCAGAAATCCTCGGATGATTTTTGGCTTGTTTGAAGTTCCGGGGGTTGTAACTCCTGGTTTTGGCAATTCTTTGTTGATTTTGTTGATGCGGCTGATCGTGGTGATGGCTTTGATGCCGGTATTGGCAACTTTTCTGTATCCTTCTGTGTGGAAAGATATTAGGCGGTTGTTTCAGTCGGGCGATCGAGTTTTGTGGAGCAAGGTTTTAGGAAGCGCATTTTTTCTGTTTTTGTCTCAGGTTTTGATTTATTTGGCGATCGGCAATATTCCGGCGGGGATTGCAATTACGATTTTCTTTATTTACCCGATCGTCACCGTACTCGGTTCTTGGATCTTGTTTGGTGCTCGCCCCAGTACGATCGGCTTTTTAGCAATCTGCGGAATTACCGCAGGCTTGATTTTAGCCGGCTGGCCGAGTTTTGCAGCCCCAGCTCCCGGCGGCGGCAATGTCGGAGTGGGAGTCACCGCAGCACTCGGTGCTGGAATTATGTTTGCAGGTTACGTATTGCTGACGCAAATGGCCGCGGGCAAGCTGCACCCAATTCCTTTCAGTTTAGTTAATTTCGCCACGATTTTTGTATTTTCCGCCCTGAGTTTGTGGGTGCCGCTCTCGGAAAATTTAGCTCCTCAAATCGACCCAAATGTTTTTCCGGGTTTGATTGCCGGAGGAGTTGTTCTAGGGGTGCTGACGCTGTTTAGCTATCTTTTGAACAATTTTGCCATCCGGTTTGCAGGGGCTGCCTTAGCCTCAGTAATTGGCACTTTGGGGCCGGCGATGACCGCACTCTTCGGGTTTGTAATTATCAACGAGAAGTTGCAGCCTGTGGCAATTCTCGGCATGGCTGTGGTGACGTTGAGCGTCGCTGCTATGAGTGTAGAGCGCATGATGGCTCCTCAGAAGAAGGCCGGTTAAGCTAAGGTAGAAACTGGTGTTTGTAGTTCGGACTTTAGTCCTAGGATTTTAAGGACTAAAGTCCGATCGATCGAACCTGTTTTAGGGTGTTCAAAATAGAAGCCAACACAAGATCAAACAACAGAAACAACCACACGAAAACCCACAATACTAGCCTTACAATCCGGCTGATATCTGAGACGGCACGCGCTGCGGCAATTCGGAGGATGATCGTTCCAAGAACCGCCCCGCAACAACCTCAGCGAATAGTCGCCCCCAGACTCCCAAACGCTGCCATCAACAGGCGCACCGTTATAATTATTGTGCCAAGCATCCGCGCACCATTCCCACACATTGCCGTGGAAATCGTACAATCCGAAAGCATTCGGTTTAAAACTGCCAACATCTGTCGTTTGAAAGCGATAAACTCCCTTCGGCGCATCAGCGTAATTAGCATTTCCGTTGTAATTTGCTAAGTCGCTAGTAATCGTTTCCCCAAAGTGAAACGCCGTCATAGTTTGCCCCCGGCAAGCATATTCCCACTGCGCCTCGCTAGGCAAGCTATACTTCTTACCAGTTTTGCGAGAAAGTCTAGCGCAAAACTCCACCGCTTCGTACCAAGATACATTTTCGATCGGTCGATTGACACCTTTAAAACGGGAAGCATCAGGATTGAGAAACATTTTAATGGACGGCAGCGCTGCAACTGCCGTCCATTGCGACTGAGTGACTGGAAATTTGCCAATATAGAAAGCAGCTAAAGTTACTGAATGCTGCGGTTTTTCGTCGCTGTCACCCCGATCTTTTGGGCTGCCCATCAGGAAAGTACCGCCAGGAACAGATACCATTTCCATGACTGTACCGCTGCCGATATGTTCTTCAAAAAAACGCGCTCTGCGACTGTTAATATTAGTTTGCTGCCCGCGCTTGTCTACTGTAACTACCTGAAATTCAAAGGTACTTTTGACAGTAGCAATCCTTTGCAATCCCTTGTTTGGAGGCGGATTGGTGTTGGATTTTCCCCTCGGATTAACGGAGATATTGCTGTTTATTTGCCGGCTTCGCTGGCTCGGACTATTGAGAGCAACTTGTTCAATCTCGGTCAAATAAGCATTGAGCGGAGGTAAAGCTGCCTTGGGCTGAGCATAATTTAAAGTAATTTGTCCGCCCTTACCAAAATGGGGTGGGGGAGGTAAAGAATATAGATTTAAAGCTTTGATTACTTCATCGGCAGATTGATATCTATTTTTGAGATAATCTTGAATTAATTTATCTAAAATTGTTGCTAATTCGTTGCTGATGTTTGTGCCGGCTGGCAAGCGTTCTCTCCAAATCCAGCCGCCGTTAATCGGATCGTAAAGGTCATCGGAACCGTCAACTTGTGGCAAACATTGAGTTAGCAGTCTCAGGCAAGTTATGCCCAAACTGTACAAATCGCTTCCGGGGAAAACTTGACCCCGCATTTGTTCCAGAGGGGAATATCCGGGGGTTCCGACGGCGGTGCCGACTTTGCTCAGAGGCGAACCTGTAACTTGTTTGGAAACGCCGAAATCAATCAAAACTAACTCTCCCCGCCCTCCTCTGCGGAAAGCTGAATTGCGAAAATTTGCAGCTTTTGGCATGGATGAGCTAGCAGATGTGCGGCGGCGGATGATATTCTCAAGTTTGATGTCTCGGTGAATGACATGGCGATCGTGCACAAATTTCAAAATTGGCAAAATATCTGCCAGCAACTGCCAAATTTTTTCTTCGTTAAAAGCGCCCTGCTGAGTTAATTCAGCCAGTAAATTTTGCCCTTCAATCAATTCTTGTACTAAATAAAGCCGCTTGTCTTGTTCAAAATAAGCAATTAATCGAGGGATTTGGGGATGTTCGCCGAGTTCGTACAGTCGTTTCGCTTCTTGCTTAAACAGTTCTGTAGCTTTTTGAAGTGCTGATGTTCCCTCAACTTGGGGCATAAACTGCTTGATGACGCAGGAATCGTCCATGCGATCGATATCTACCGCTTCGTAAGTTCTGCCAAATCCTCCTTCGCCCAACAGTCGAATCACGCGGTAGCGGTTTCTGAAGAGGGGCGTGAGGTCGGGTTCGCCGCAACTTTGACAAAATTTAGAGTTGTCGGGATTGAAAGGATTAGAGCACCTTGGATTCGAGCAGTAGAACATATCCTTTGGGAAGAAATGATCCGGTTAAGGTTATCATATATCTTTTCGGGTTACTGATGGATCTGTAAAAATTTGCAAGCTGTTCTGGATTTTAATTTAAGCTTTGTCGAGGCGGGCAGGATGTTAAGCTTTGTCGAGGCTGGTTCTCCTGCCGCCTCCAGAAGAGTTATAAGAATTCGATTTGAAGATAAAAAATAGTAGCCCGATCGACATCCGTAGCAATTAGTATCAAATTAAACAGTCTAGAATTATCGGCCTAAGGTTGTAAAGCCAGCATCGACATATCGATCCACTGGTAATTTTGAAGTATTGCGTAGGGCGATCGCTCTTCGGCGCTTTTGGGCTAACCGGACGGCGACAACCGTTGCAACTCAACAGATAATTCATGCTTTGTTCCAGTGATATCAAATCCTCTCTTCATCGGAATAGTAAATTCAGGCGTTGACTGTTGACTGTTGACTGTTAACGGTTGACTGTTGACTGTTGACTGTTAACAGTTAACATCATGTCTGAGTGCAACCGGAATTGATATGAGGGCGCAATGTGTGATGTGGCGATAGCGACGTAACTGTTACCATGACTTGTTCTGTCACTGTAAACTACAAGCTCTGACAATCTTATTTATGAGCAGATTTCTTAAACAGTTTAGACGCAGCACCTCTCAAAATGTGCGGTATTAGCTTTGGGCCCGGCAAGAATACAATCCCTAACTGCTGCATTAATCCCAGTGCATCGCCCTGGCCCCAATGCTCCGCGATTTTGCCGTTTTCGACTCGATCGATGTGCATAACCGCCAAGCTGATTTGTTTGCCAGTTGGCGGCAAACCCTGAAATTCTCCGAGGTGTGTTGCTGTGAATGTTCCGCACGTCACCACTTTATCACCTGCAACTATGACCTCATCAAAAACGTGTTTACCCTGACTGAAAGCTAGATAAAACGACATCCCGAACTGCTTGAACTCTTCCGCGTTTAATGGCTTTGGTATTCCGGCCATGCGAGCAATAAAATTCGGCGCTAGAAGTTCTAAAGCTGGTGCCATTTTGCGATCGTCGAAGGCTTTGTAGAACTGGAGAACGATTGCTTTGTTTTGGTTGCTCAGCATACAAAATTTTGTTTTGCACTAAATTGTACAGCTTTGTTAGAGTATTGGCTATGGCGATCGCGAGCGGCCAAGATCACTGATATCAATTCCTCTCTTCATCGTCCTGTATTCATTTCTCTCTGTGTTCTCTGTGTTCTAGATCCGGTTAAATCACCTGACGATGCAACGGTCAACGATATGACGACTGATTACCTCGGCATCACAGCCGAGATATCCCATCCGTCGGCAGAGAGTGCGTTATGAGGTTGCTGCTGAGCAGATGACTTTTTGAGTCCCTGTAAACTATCACGATTTTGGACTAATACAAAGGTGGCAACTACTAGCAGGAAGTAACCGAAACTTTTTTGCAGTTGTTGCGCTGGAATAAACTGTGCAAGATAAGCCCCAATCACCGTCCCGCATCCAGCTAAAAAGGTGAATGAAACCGTGAGATTCCAGTCTAAGGAAATATGCCCTAAATAACCGAGCAGCCCTGCGACAGAATTACACGCAATAATTAGGAGAGAAGTTCCGATCGCCTGTCGCATGGGTATGTTTCCCAACAAAACCAAGGCTGGGACGATCGCAAATCCACCGCCCACACCGACTAATCCTGTCAAAATACCTACTGCAATCCCTTCAGTCATCAGCCATAGCCAGCAGTATTTACAAACGGGTTTGACATACTCAATAGCATCTAGTTCATCCTGACTAGATACAGGCTTTGACTTGCTGGTGCGATAAATCATCAATCCGGCGGCAATCAACATCGACAGTCCAAATAGAGTCATCTGGAATGCGCTGGTAATGAACGGCAGCGTCGCTATTCTTGCACCGAGGTAAGCCCCCAACATTGTCGCAGTTCCAAAAATAACTGCGGTTTTGAGATTCAGATTGCCGCGCCGAGCATGGGGAATGCTGCCCAATAAGCTAACAGTTCCCACAATAATCAAAGTCATGGCGATCGCAGGTTTTGGCGCAACACCCATAACATAAACCAGCACAGGCAGTGCTAGCACAGAACCACCACCGCCCAATAAGCCTAAACTCACACCAATACCAACTGCCAGGAAATGTCCAATTATCCAGATCATGGTTTATTTTCTGCTTGTTGGTTGTAAGGTAACTTTGCCAATAGCATTCCCATCGCACAGGTGTTAGTGACTCCGGCAAACACTAAGCCAGCACCCACAAATCCACTCAAAAGTAAAAAGTTAGGCGAGACAAACACTCCTAAAACTGTTCCCAGCACAACTAATGATCCTGCAACAATTTGCACCTGTCGAAATAGGCTAATCGGTGCATTTTTGTTTTTTTCAATTGGATATCCTGCATTTTTCCAAGTAGGAATTCCGCCACGCAGATGAATCACAGAATTAAACCCTGCGTCTAAACATTGTCTAGCGGCTTTGGCAGAGCGATTTCCAGATTGACAATAAAGAACCAGTTTTTCTCCCTCAGACGATCGTACTCGATCGGGATTGAATTGTGAAAGTGGATGCAATTTTGCGCCGGGAATTCGTTCAGTTGCATATTCGGCAGATTCCCTAACATCCACTAAAGTTACGGCGTTTTCCTCAAGCCATTTTTTCAAGGTTTGAGCATCAATTTCCTGAAGTTGAGCATCGTTAGTCAGTGTCATTGTGTTACTCCAAATAAAATAGACAATCTCGTCTAAGCAGTAATTGAGCCTAGGTTGCCACACCGTTGATTAGCTGGCACGGCTTCCATCATTTTTTGAGGATTGGGCAGATTTAGCGCATTCATAAATTCAATAAACTCATCCCGGCTGCGCCCCACAAACCGAGGGTTCCAGCGTTTTTCTTCCTCAATGGAAGAAACTGTTTGCCCGCGATAGTCGTGTCCTGGATAGATCGAGGTAGAGTCAGGCAAGGTAAATAACCGTTGAGTGACTGAATCAAACAAGGTTCCGGCGTCCCCGCTTTGAAAATCTGTGCGTCCACAGCCACGAATAAATAACGCATCGCCGGTCAGCAAGTGAGTATCATTGACGAGGTATGCCATATGGCTCTCTGTGTGTCCTGGTGTGGCGATCGCCTGCACTGCCACCGATCCAACCTGTAGCGTTTCGCCCGATCGGATAAAACGATCTGCACAGTTAACCTGTGCTTGGACTGGAACCACACTCACACAGCCTGTTGCTTCCCGTAGTTGAGATGCACTGGTAATGTGATCGGCATGAACATGAGTTTCCAAGCAATAACCCAAGGTCAAACTTAGTTCTTTGAGCAACTTGATATCTCGCTCAACTTGTTCCAATACTGGATCGACCAATAGGGCTTCTGCGGAATCGCGATCGGCAATCAGATAAGTATATGTACAGCTTTCTCGGTCAAACAATTGACGAAATAGCATAGCCGTCCCTCTCTATGTATAGTATTACGATATAGTAATATAGTAGATACGTCAAGTCACAACTCTAGTCAACAAACTCCTGCTTATGTCTCAAATCCCAGTTTCGGCTCTGGCTCAGGTTGCCGATTACTTCAAAGTTCTATCAGAGCTCAGTAGGCTGCAAGTGCTGTGTGCGCTCAAGAATGGGGCAAAAAATGTGACTCAAATCATTGAGGAAACAGGGCTGGGGCAAGCCAATGTTTCCAAGCACCTCAAGATTTTGACTCAGGCAGGCATCCTTCAACGGCAGCCACAGGGAGTCAGCGTTTACTATCAAATCACCGATCCGATGATTTTTGATTTATGCGAACTTGTGTGTCAGAAGCTCGAAACTCGATTGCAAGAACAGTCACAAGAGTTAAAAAAGCTCGACAGATTGCGTGAACTCTAATCGTCCTAATCGCAATATCTAGAGGGGCTTAATTGTTTCTATCCCAGGAGCGATCGACCTACTGTAATAGCGAACCTACGTGCCAAAGTGGATAAGGGCTGCGCGGATCGCGATGAACCACACCGCAAGCGTGGAAAATAAATAGAGGTAAAACCGCAGGATGATGAGATTGAACGTGCAATGGACAGCGCTATGCAATGCGCGAAACACAACGAATACCCAGGCGGCGTTTACATACACTGCATCCACCTGCTTTGTGATGAACAGATACAGAACAAGCGCATAAAAAATGATCGGAATCTCGAACAAGTTTTTTAGGTTTTCTGATGGATTGAATACGCTTGGTGGCGAAATTTGTGCCAGTGCGCCCGGTACAGCAAAATCCTTTTGACCGAGCTTTTTACTGGCGATAAAACTAATCCGGCGGATGTACATATACACCCAGACTAGGAGTGTTAGAAACACTGTTGCAAAAAAGGGGCTGAAGATTGCATCTTGTGTCATTTCTACCTCTGAAAGTGTTTTTGAGACTGTAAGGGTAATATAATTCGAGTATTGCAATGCTTCTAGACCTCGATCGGGTACTCTTTTTGCCACCACGACCGTGAAAAGTCCCTTACAGCTTTTATTTGAAGCGATCGACCAGGTGAAGGACGAACAAGATTTGCGATCGCACCTCGCACCCAAAATCGGCGAGTATTTTGCAGCCAAGCGATCGGGAATCTTCTTTTTCGATCGACTTCCTTCACTAGATAGCAATCTTCAGAAAACTTTGAAAGTTGCGCTATCGATCGAACAAAATCCTCTCGCGCGTTATTTAGTGGAGCGTCACGCTCCCGTGCACGAAGCATTGGTGACATCACCCAAGGTTTGGACAATGATTTGTCCCCGCCCCGATCATTGGCACGTCATGGCGGGCCCGATCGTCAATCGCGGTCAATTAGCGGGTGTAGTGGGTTGTACCCGCGAACAGTCAATGTTTGCCTTCGATACACAAAATTTAGCCGATTTGAGTGCGATCTGTTTGCATTTGTCTGTTTGGGCTGCAACAGTGCGATTTCAACACCAACCTTTCAAGAGCGATCGATTAACGTCTCGTGAATTGGAAATTGCCGAATTGGTTGCTTTGGGACGAACCAACGCACAAATCGGGAAAGAAATTTGGATTACTGAGAATTCGGTGAAACAAGCTTTGAAACGAATGTTTCGCAAGCTTGAGGTTTCGTCTCGTGCCGAAATGGTGGCACAGCTTTCGGCTACAAAATACCATTTGTCAAGTCTCAAAAAGAACGCACTTTTGGCAGAACAATAACGCTAGAAACTAAAAGGGCGATCCTCTTCGAGGGCTTCGCTAACGCACCGAATGGAAGGCTGTTATTGCAAATCTTCCTCTGTAATCCCAGCATCCTTGAGAATACTTCTTAAGGTTCCAGTAGGTAAGTCTCTATTGCTATGCACAGGAATAGAGAGAATAACGGCAACCTCATCTTTTGCGTAGATATGATGGCTACCAGTGATTCTTTTTAGCTCCCAACCATATCGCTCAACGATTTTGCAGAGTGCTTTGCCAGAAACAGATTTCATAGAGATAACTCAATTAACTGTTTATCGGGCGCAAGTTCATTTTGCTGACTGGCGACTTCAAGCCAACCCTGAACAGCATCTTCCAGCATCTCTAATAATTGTTCATAACTCTCTCCCCATGTGTGACAACCTGGAAGTGCTGGAACTGAGCCGCACCATACGCCATCTTCTTGCCAGATAATCGCCTTAATCTTCATGAGCAATCTCTAATAGCTATATATTCGATCGATATGGATATGATAGCTCACTTACACTGCTACATAATGCTGACTGAGTAGGCACGAATTGCTGCATCTACTGTCGCAATAGTCATACCATTCTCTAAAACTTGACAGATCAACATTCTGTCAAATGGATCGCGATGTAAAGGCGGCAATTTAGCCAGTTGAACAACACTAATTTCATCAAGAGCAAGACTAACAATTTGATGAAGTTCGCGCTGTTTTGGTAAATATGTTTCGGGATTCTCCGGCAGAGGTAACTTACCCAACTGGTACTTGACAATTGCTTCCCAGACTGAAACTGCACTCAAATAGACCTCATTATCTGGATCGCAAATTGCATCTCGAACATCTGTTGATAACTGTCACCACTGATAAACCATAAAAAGATGTGCGTATCTAGCAGAATTTTCATTTACCTTCAAATGCACTGAGGATATCTTCCGGCAAAGGATCTTCGAAATCATCTGGAACGGTAAACTCGCCCGCACACAAACCAAATGGTCGCAATTGCTTGCTGCTAGAAATAGGTCTGAGTTCGGCGATCGGCTTATCTGCTTGCAGGATAACAAAAGTTGCACCTGCTTCCACTTGACGCAGATACTTTGAAGGATCGCGCTGAATTTCGTCAACTGTCACGTTCAACATAAAAATGCCTCAGTATAAAGCTCACTCAATTGTATAGTCCTGGACGCATCAGGGCCCAGAAACCGGGTTTTTTACTAAAAGACCGGTTCCAGCCCGCAGATTCGGTAAAAAACCCGGTTTCTCAACGTGATACTCAGCCATTGCGAAGGCGGGTTTACTCGTAGAGCTTAGGCTGTGGCATGACATTCGTGTTCAGCGGCGGTGAGTAACTACTGCGTCACAACAAATATCTCCAAACTGTCCGCTGCAATACGGTTGTTATGTACTGATATTACTGACGCTTTCATTAATTTCATGGATTGCAGTCTTCAACACTTGGAGACATATTTTTGCAGTGTGCTGTCGAGGGTTAAAGCCCGATCTCCTCTGATCGAAAGGATGAATATAGTTTCTGAATTCCCTCAGAGAATGGCTAAACTTCTCGGTATCATGTTGAATTAGATTTATATCTCTTGCAACATCAATAAAACTATTCAGCGACCACTCCTGGAACTTCTTTACCTTTCCCGAAGTGTCCTTGGGGGCTTTTTTGGAGGAATTAAATTGCTGTGGATGCTTTTTTGCCAAGCCCAAGAGAATTCCTTCAAGTGTGCTGCCAGCCAATAAGATCACTGATAAATATGCACCGGCCGAAAAGCACTGTTCAATTTCCTTGATCCTTTGCTGAAGAATATCTGACAAATCACTTTCTAGACCGATTTCCGCAATCGAAATATTAGAGAACTCTCTCTTCAAGAATTCATCTTCTGTTGGAGTTGCCGTTTCATCGATTTCGATTTTCTCAAGCTTAGCAAAACCTAATATTAGCGCCATCACGAACTACCTTCCATTGGTCAAAGGCGATATATTGGTTGAATTCTGCAATATGCTTGTCTAGTTCGGGAATCCGATTGATAAAATTTACTGGTGAAAGAACACTTTTTATACATTCATCAAGTTCGGGCTTGCCATTAAGCTGGCGGAGACGCTCATCAGTGAATATCCAGCGAGACGGAAAACCTTGACGGTAAGAATCACTGAACCCTAACGCGTTAAAAAATTCAACGAGTTGCGGCCCTGAGCGATACTCAGTTTCTTCATTGATTAGGTTCCTAAGCTTCTCAAGTGATTTTGGATTTAGGATCATTGACTTATTGCATATCTAGCAAAGTACATAACTATCAATTATACCGAAGTTGCGGTCTAACACTCCGATCGCCCTCATTTACCGCCTGCCCATTTTATTTCTCAAACCCAACTCCAGATTGATTGAGAGCCAAAGTTTCCCTGATTTGTCTATCAATAAAAATAGAAAACCCCCAAACTCTATCTTTCTAAGATTTTGGGGGTTTTATTCCTAAATCCAGTTTAAATTACAACTTGCTCGGCTCGATCGCCGGAGCGCGCAAAGACACCGTTTTATCAGCAGCAGCCTTAGCCACCAGAGACGGTACAGAAGCCCGCAACTTTGCAGTCAACTGTGAAGTAGTCGCATCGTAAACCTGAGTCAGCATCTTTGGATACAAACCAATGCCAATAATCGGCACTAACAGAGCCGCAATAATAAACACTTCTCGCGGTTCCGCATCCACCAACTCTTCGTGTTCCACCAATTGCTTGTTTTCCGGGCCGTAGAAGATTTCGCGCAGCATCGACAGCAGATAAATCGGAGTCAAAATCACCCCGACAGCCGCCAGAAATATTACACAAACCTTAAACACCGGATTGTAAGCATCGCTGGTTGCAAAGCCCACAAACACCATCAATTCTGCTACAAAACCGCTCATTCCCGGCAAAGCTAAAGAAGCCATAGAACAAGCAGTCCACATGGCAAAAACTTTTCGCATTTTCTTGCCGACACCGCCCATTTCGTCGAGCATGAGGGTGTGAGTGCGATCGTAAGTGCAACCCACCATGAAGAACAAACTCGCCCCGATTAAACCGTGGGAAACCATTTGCAGCATTGCACCGCTAACACCCAAATCGGTAAACGAAGCTATCCCAATCAGCACAAAGCCCATGTGCGAAATCGAAGAATAAGCAATTTTCCGCTTCAAGTTGCGCTGAGCAAAAGAAGTTAAGGCGGCGTAAACAATGTTAACTACACCCAAAATTACTAACAGCGGTGCGAAGGTAGCGTGAGCGTCGGGGAGCATTCCCGCATTCATCCGCAGCAAAGCGTAGCCGCCCATTTTCAGGAGAATTCCTGCTAGCAACATGTGGGCGGGTGCGGTGGCTTCGCCGTGAGCGTCGGGGAGCCAAGTGTGGAGGGGAAAAATTGGCAGTTTGACGCCGTAGGCTATTAAGAAACCTGCGTACAGGAGCAATTCTATATTAGGGGCGAAGTCTTTAAGCGCGATCGCCCGCATATCGAAAGTCACCGTATCGCCATAAAACGCCATCGTCAGCGCCCCCACCAAAATAAACAGCGAACCGCCCGCCGTGTACAGGATAAACTTGGTGGCTGCGTAGAGGCGTTTTTTGCCGCCCCAGATCGACAAAATCAGGTAAATCGGGACTAATTCCAGTTCCCAAACTAGGAAAAACAGCAACATATCCTGTACGGCAAAAACTGCGATTTGGCCGCCGTACATGATCAGCATCAAAAAGTAAAAAAGCTTCGGTTTAAATGTGACAGGCCAAGCTGCTAAAGTAGCCAGCGTAGTAATAAAACCAGTCAGCAAAATCAGTGGCATCGACAAACCGTCAGCACCCACCGACCAATTTAAATCGAGTTGCTGCACCCAAATATAGCTTTCTACGAGTTGCAAATCTGGATTGCTGAAGTCGTAATGAGTGCAAAAAGCGTACACAAGCAGAGCAAAATCGATCAAACCTACAATTAGGGCATACCACCGCACCGTCTTGCCATCCTTATCGGGAATCAAAGGAATCAGCAAAGCCGCAGCAATGGGAAACAGAATTGTTGTTGTTAACCAGGGAAAATTAGCTGTATCCATTGCGTTTTAAAATAAGCCGTCAGTTATTAGGTTTAAACACTTTTTGGCGATTTTCGGTTAAATTTTATACTTTCTTTACACTCCTCGGTAATTCGGAATGGGTAATTGGTAGTTGGTAATTGATACAGCACTTTGCGTGAATCTGTGTTTATCTGCCTGTATCTGCGGTTTAAAAAAGATAGTTTTGCCACCGCAGATGACCATTGATGAACGCGGATTCACGCAGATGCAGATAAATCATTAGTCATTAGTCATTAGTCATTAGTCATTAGTTATTAGTCATTAGTTATTAGTTATTAGTTATTAGTTATTAGTTATTGGTTGCTGCTAACAAATAACTAAAAACTAATAACAGCAGTGAATAATCA
>NZ_JADEXD010000313.1 GCF_015207285.1 Tychonema sp. LEGE 07203
CCCCAACCCCCCCTTACTAAGGGGGGGCTAAGACTTCATCTATAGCAAATCTTTAGAAAAATGGTATAAGTGCAACAACGGCTTAGATTTTGCCATTCTCCCATCCAGCTACACTCAAAACGGGCGATCGCTCTTCGTCGATCGGCCTCCCGCAGGCGCCAGCTTTCCTAACGCACCTACCCTCAAAAAAGGCGATCGCACCCGCCGCGATCGCACCCGCCGCCCCTCAATAGCTGAGCTAACTCTCATTTACTTTGCATATCGTAATGATTAGGCAGAGCTATCATTTTTTCTCAGTGCCTTTTTGCTGCTCCCTCGCGGTTTTACACCAATAATTAAATGCGTGTGAGCTTATCTGCACGCAGCCAAAAGTTTTGTTACAATAGGTACGCTGTTACAAAACGTAACTTATGCTGATTTCTATTTTAATAATTGACGTTGCTCTAGTCGCTTGGTCTTTGCACCTAATGCAAGAGGCGATCGCGCAACGGGAATTTTCACTAATGCTAGCCGGCACCCTAGTTGCGGCCTCAGCCGCCGCCCTGCTAGTCGTCTACTTCCTCATGGGGTCTTGTTTGAGCCATTTAACCGCAATATCCCAACACACTTATTAAATAATAGTAGGGATTTGTTCATTGAAAAGCAGCCAGGAGATTTAAAAAAAGTCCAAAGCCTTGCCAGTTCAAGGCTCCAAACTATTTTTTCAAAAAGGCTTGACAAACATTACTCAATTAAGGCATGATTGAGAGCGCGCAAAGAAAGGGGAATTAGCTCAGTTGGTAGAGCACTACAATGGCATTGTAGGGGTCAGCGGTTCGAGCCCGCTATTCTCCATAAACAAGATTAGATCGGACGGCGGTTGAAACCACCCCTACAAAAACTTTCAACCACCTCTACAAACTAAAAAAAATCAGGTGATTTTAACCAGTCTACCCGCAAAAAAGCGACTACACCCGTGGCAAATTCAACTGAACCCAACAATCTAGAGAAGCCGATCGAACTCGCCCGATCGCCTCTGTACGAACTATCATTAGAGAGCAAAGGTCGAATGGTGCCCTTTTCCGGGTGGGAGATGGCAGTGCAGTACGCAGGCATCAGCAGCGAACACCAAGCAGTACGCCAGCAAGCAGGAATATTCGACATTTCCCACATGGGAAAATTCTGTTTGAAAGGGAAACAACTAATAGAAAAATTTCAACCCTTAGTACCGTCAGACTTGAGTCGCTTGCAACCAGGTCAAGCTCAATATACAGTCTTGTTAAATAACCAAGGCTGCATCATAGACGACATTATTTTCTACTGCCAAGAACCAGACTCTATCACTGGCGAAGAACGTGCAGCAATCATTGTCAACGCCGCCAATCGCATCACAGACAAAGCCTGGATAGAAGCGCACTTAGAATCTAGCGAAATTAGTTTTACAGATATCTCCAAAGACCAAGTTTTAATCGCAATTCAAGGCCCGGAAGCTGTTAACTATCTCCAGCCTTTTGTGGAAGACAATCTAGCACAAATTAAAGCCTTCGGACACTTAGAAACAAAACTGTTGGGACAGCCGAGTTTTATCGCCAGAACAGGTTACACCGGCGAAGATGGATTTGAAATCATGGTGGATATCGAAACAGGAAAAGAACTCTGGCAAAAATTCCTCGATGCTGGCGTTGTTCCCTGCGGATTGGGCGCGAGAGATACCTTGCGTTTAGAAGCAGGAATGGCACTTTACGGTCAAGATATTGACGACAGTACCACACCTTTTGAAGCTGGATTGGGTTGGGTTGTTCACCTCGACAGCAAAGGCGATTTTATTGGGCGCGAGGTTTTAGAACAGCAGAAAGCCAATGGAGTATCGAAGCGGTTGGTAGGGTTAGAAATGGAAGGGCGGCACATTGCGCGCCACGGCTATCCGGTAATATTTGAAAGCGAAACAGTAGGAGAAGTTACTAGCGGTACATTATCGCCTACATTGAATCGGGCAGTGGCCCTCGCGGTTGTTCCGGTAAAATTAGCGAAAATCGGGCAGCAGTTAGAAGTCGAAATTCGCGGGAAAAATTATCCCGCTGCGGTGGTTAAAAAGCCATTTTATCGCTCTCCCAACCGCCCCAATTAAATTAAGTAAGTCAGCATCAATTCACGGCGGGTTCCTGTGCCCAACCCCTACTTCCGGCAAGAAAATTTATTTGTTCTTGTGGAAGGGGCTGCAAGCCCGTTTAAGATTTACTGAATACTTTGTTTATTGCGAGAAAAGACATGGCACTAACATACCCCGATGACCTGAAATACCTAGACACCCACGAATACATCCGACTCGAAGGAGAAATCGCCACCATCGGGATTAGCGCTTTTGCCGTTGACCAACTCGGCGATATTGTATTTTTAGATTTGCCAGAAGTCGATTCCCGGCTGGAAAAGGGCGAAGCTTTCGGTACAGTGGAGTCAGTGAAAGCAGTAGAAGATTTGAAAGCGCCCGTTACCGGTACAGTCGTAGAA
>NZ_JADEXD010000314.1 GCF_015207285.1 Tychonema sp. LEGE 07203
CACCAATCGTGTAATGTCACGCCTGCGACATTACACGATTGGTGCGCCAGTTATAGCGCCAGTCAATTGCCGACTTTGGATAGTGCGGCTGCGGTGAAAGTTAGTCATCCAGGCGCATCAGCTTGCGGTAAAACGTTTTAGAAAAATCGACAGTACGAGTCCGCTGAAAAGTCAGGAGTACCTCAATTAAGCAAGTGACAAACTCAGAGCTTTGCATAGTCACTTCGTAGCTGAGTTCAGCATTGCCGTCAAACAGCACCCGACAGCGGGTCAAATCGATCGGCAGCGACGAGATATTCCAACTAGCGACAAACGGCACGTCTTCGCCACCGTCAATTTTTCTGGCCCCCTCCAAGCTTTTGAGCTTGTAGAGACTGATAGCGTGCGGCAAAAACTTGCGCCGGGGCTCCTGACAGAAAGGTAAGTAGACTTTCACTTCTTTGTCGTCGGCTGGCTTCAGTTGAGGAAGAGACATATTTCCACATCCTGAGAATTACTAACAGATTAGTTGAGCTGCTCTGCAAAAATTAGCAGATATTCCAGGACAAGCGCAAGCAATAGGCGGTCGATTTGAGATTTTCCGTTGGGGATTTGAGATGCTTTGACTTGGCGAGGGTACAAGTTTGAGATGTGAGATTTATTCTACAGATCGATCGGCGAGATAGAACTGGGGTCGAAAATTTGGGGCAGCCAACGACAGCCCTGCGGATGCTTGTATCCGTTTTTGGGGGGATCGTCCCAAATACTCTCTGGAGTCCTAGTTGGCCGGAGCCATACCAGCAGCGGGTTCTCCTGCAAGCGTGCCAGAGTCTGCTTTCGACAAAAGCTCAGAAACTGATACAGTAAATACTTATCTCTAAAATCAAAAACTATTGGTAGTTGAATAAATAACCTATGCAGGAGAGTTCTTGGCCAGAAAACGACGCTCGCACCGAGCTTAACTTGGACATCCCTGATTTAGCTCCAGAAGAGATCGAGAGTTTGACCTCGAACTCGAAGGCAAGCAAAATATTTGCCATACCAGATATGGGCGACAGGGTGTCCGGTGCGGAAACAAAAGCAGAGCTGCCGGTGGCGGTGTCTGTGCCGGGCTCTGCCTCTTTTCCTCAAAATCTGTACCGGGGCAGGCGGGGAAAAGCTGCTGCTGTGCTGGCGGCGATTTGGTCTGGGACGATCGCCCTGCACTTGATTTCTTGGGGTGCGTGGGTAGTGTGGGGGTTGACTGGGCTGCTGTGGATGCAAGCGCTGCGAGTTTTGTTTGCCCGGCCCAAACCCGCACTCCCTCCTCTTTCAGATGAAAGTCGAGAAGATTGGCCTTATGTCTCGCTGCTGGTGGCGGCGAAAAATGAGGAAGCGGTGATTGCCCGATTGGTAGAATCAATCTGCAATTTAGATTATCCGATCGACCGTTACGAACTTTGGGCGATCGACGATCGCAGCAGCGACGGTACGCCGCTGGTATTGGAACAGCTAACCAAAAAATACCCGCAGCTAAAAGTATTTCGCAGAGGAGCAAATGCCAGCGGCGGCAAGTCGGGAGCCCTAAATCAAGTGTTGCCGCTGACTCGCGGCGAATTTGTGGGCATATTTGACGCCGACGCGACGGTAACGCCGGATTTGCTGCGCCGGGTGCTGCCGTTGTTCGATCGAGAACAAGTAGGGGCGGTGCAAGTCAGAAAAGCCATCGCCAATGCTGCGGTGAATGTGTGGACTCGCGGCCAAGAAGCAGAAATGGCTCTCGACAGTTTTTTCCAGCAGCAGCGGACTGCGATCGGCGGCATTGGAGAATTGCGCGGTAACGGTCAATTCATGCGCCGCACCGCCTTGGAACGCTGCGGCGGCTGGAACGAGGAAACAATTACCGACGACCTAGATTTGACGCTGAGGCTGCACCTAGACCAATGGGACATTGAATTTCTCCCTTTCCCAGCCGTGTCAGAAGAAGGAGTCACCAACGCTCGAGCTCTTTGGCACCAGCGCAATCGCTGGGCCGAAGGTGGCTATCAGCGCTATCTTGACTACTGGCGGCTAATTTTGCAAAACCGAATGGGAATCGGGAAAACTTGGGATTTATTTGGATTTTGGGTATCTCAATATTTGTTGCCCACAGTAGCGCTGCCCGACTTTGTGATGTCAATTGCGCTGCGCCGGATGCCTGTAGCCATTCCCGTAACTGTCATGACCCTTACCTTGTCAGTGGTGGGAATGTTTGTTGGTTTGCGCCGCACTCGCAAAGAGACCAAATTTGAGGTAAAGCGAGTTTTTGTCACCTTGCTGCAAACGCTGGGGGGTACTGTGTATATGTTGCACTGGCTGCTGGTGGGGACTGTGACGGCTCGGATTTCGGTGCGTCCCAAGCGGCTAAAATGGGTCAAAACCGTCCATCAAGGCGCTGCGACCATCAAGTGAACAATTAGCATTATAATTTCGATCTCTCATATGAGGTGCTGTAGGCCAAACCGGCCAAACCGGCCCGCGCCGGGCA
>NZ_JADEXD010000124.1 GCF_015207285.1 Tychonema sp. LEGE 07203
ACCAGGGGCTTGAGGAGGGCTTCTTGCCTCCCCCCCTTAACAAGGGGGGGACTGAGGGGGGGTTCTCTGAAATACTCGGAAAATTGCACAGATTCGGTCAATTTTTGTCGTCCGGTACGCCTCCCAACGTGCTCTCAAGCTATTCCCAAGCAATGCAGAATTGGGCGGACGATTTGGTAGCAGCAGGCAACTGCGATGCTGTCACCTGCGAACACAGCGTTAACGAGATTTACGTGCGTCCAGAATGGCGGCAAAAACTGCTGACAGTGGTAAACATTCACAGTTCTGTTTGGGGAACTTGCAGGGAAATGTTAGCCAGCGGCACGTCCCAAAAACCCCTGCGCGATCGGCTGAATTTACCCCTGCTAGCCCGCTACGAAAGACGCTACTGTGCCAAATTTTCCCGCATTGTCGCCACCACATCCACAGACAAGCAGCAACTCCTAGAATTGCTGTCGCCAGCGGGAAAACTCGGAGAAAAACCAGATTTTTTTGTGCCTCCGATTGATGTCATTCCTAACGGTGTGGATTTGACAGAATTTCCGTACCGGTCGATCGATCCAGGAGGACACACCTTAATCTTTGCAGGCGCAATGAATAATTTGCCCAATATTGACGCCGCCAAATTTCTCAGTTGGCAAATATTGCCTGCGCTGCAGCAGCGATATCCCGATGCTACCCTGACTCTAGTCGGGGCTTCGCCAGTCCCGGAAGTGCTCGCCTTGGGCAAACTCCAAGGAATTCAAGTAGTAGGCCGGGTGCAAAGGATGGCAGAATATTTGCATCAAGCTGCTGTTTGTGTGGTGCCGATGCGAATTGGTTTTGGGATTAAAAATAAAACTTTAGAGGCGATGGCTGCGGGAATTCCCGTGGTTGCTAGCGATCGAGGTTTGGAGGGTTTAGCCGTCGGTGGCGGCACACAACCGAGAATGGCCTTGCGGGCGAACAAAGTTCAGGAGTATGTTGAGGCGATTACCAGTTTGTTTGAAAATCAGCAGCTAAGACAGGAGTTGTCCGATCGCGCGCGCGCCCTCGTTGAAAGCCAATACACCTGGGATATCATAGGTCGTCAGTACGATCGGCTATTGCAACTTTAAACTCGAAATTCTAAAATCTAAATTCTAAAATTGGACGATGGAACACAAAATTAACCCCTCGAAACGCCGAGTCAAACCCCCAGAAAATTCAAAAGTTGCTCCTCCTCCTCCGACAAGACGCCGCCGCCAAAATCGCCGCCCCAAACAACTTCAAGACTCCCAGCTTCCCATACCGGTTCGCTCAACTCGCGCCAGATATCCCTGGAAAAGACTGGTAGCTAATTTGACAGCCCTCAGCATCTTGTGCGGCTGCTCCGCTTTGATGGGAGGCGGCGCTTGGCTGAGTTACCAACTAATTGTCGATCCCAACGGTAACAGGTTGGTCTCTCAGTTTGTGCCTGGATGGTCGCGCCTGCCTACAGGTACCAGAGATTCGATCCAAACTCTCGCCCAAATCAAAGCCAGCGTCCGCAAATTGGGATTCGTAACCGGCGAACCCCTGCTGCTTCCCGTCGAGAAATCTGCAGATAATTCTATTGCCGATTTACTGTTGCCGGTGATGGTAGAAAGGACAGTTAATGCTTCTACTATTTGCAAAAATCCTTGCCGTCAAATTATCGAACTTCGCGTGTACAAGCGCGTGCAGCTTCCCGATCGCGATTCCGAAAAAGAGCAGTATTTTCAGTTAGCAAATTCTGTCAATCTCGAAGGCCCAGCAGAATCTTTTGTGATTGCTTCTTTAGCTGACTCCCCGTCCGACAATCAAGCCTCCAATCAGTCGCTACCCCTAACAGAACTGCGCCGCTTTGACGGCAAGGCTCCCGCCGAGGGCATTTGGTTTAATGTCAGCGGTAAACTGGTGCGCGGCGACAAAAAAATTCCCTACGGACAAGTCGTTCGCTACAACCCCAGCCAAAATCATTTAATCTCCCTGTTGGATTGGGCGAGTGCGGCCGGACAACCGCCGAACTGGCAGCAAATTGTTAAAGGTTCAAATCCGCAATTGGCGATCGACCAAACAGTTGGTTTAGAGCCGCAATTTACCATTTATCAAATTGGCCCGCGCAAATTTGTACCCAACCCCGTTCAGTTAACACCGATTTCTTTAGAAGAATTTGCCTTCAACGATCAGACTTACAAAAATGGTCTGCGGCTCGCCAACAGCGGGCTGTGGTCTCCAGGATTAAATGTCATGCGTATTGCTAAAGGAAAAGCCGGCAAAAATTGGCCCGCACTCGCCCAAGCTCAGCTAGAGACGATCGAATTTCACGCTAAAATTACTCGGGCTCAGGCGATCGCATCTTGGGCCAGTCCCGGCCAACAAGTGCTCGCAGAACTGATCGACGGCCGCTGGAGCGAAGCTTTGCAAGTATTTGAAGCCGATCAAAGCAACAGTAACGAAATTGCCACAACCCTCAAAAATGACGGCGGGCGGATCATGAACCGCGTAGATACCGCCTTGAGAATCAATGCCGCTGACAGCGATGTCAAGGCTTGGGGCGCTCTGATTGTAGCATCTCAAGACGGAACTCGCGAGGCGATGAACTGGCTCGACCAGCAATCAGATACTGACAGCGAAACTAGAAGTAGAATTCGCAATTTGGTCAACAAACTTGATGCAGCAGTTTCTCTCGCCCAAACTTTAGAAGACCACAAAAGTCAAATTATGGGTTCTGCTACATTAATTAACAATATCAATCCCGCTGAGTGGCTGGAACCCGAAGCAAAAAACGAGTTAAAATTGACCCCAGAACAAGTTTGGTATCAGGTACAAGTAGCGAGTTTTTACGACGGCAGCCGCTGGGTAAATCCGCCCTTTGCAGATGTAGAAGTAAGCTCTTTTCCTGCTACTCAAATCAAATGGCTCTGGGGGCGGCTGGGCTTGCAGGCTGACCCCAAAATCAAGATAGAGGTAGCGATGGCTAACGGTCAACAAAGAGTCGCCGTAGGAACCGTAAAAGCAGTGCAGATTCAAGGCGGAAGCCTGCGCTTGCTCGCGGCGGTTGAGAAGCGATCGTAATCTGGCAAAAAGCATTCAGCAGAGAAACAGTCCAGCACGCACTCTCGACACCAAGAAACCGGGTTTTTCTACCATTTCTGCCGATCGCAACAGAAGTATTTCCGCAAAAAAACCCGGTTTCCAGTCATCTCAAATCCGGTACTATCCCAATTCTAAAATCCAGTCAAAAATCACAGGCACTGCCACCAAAATCGCTCTAATTCATCTGCGTCAATCAGCGTAAATCAGCCTGTATCTGCGGTAAAAAAAAGAAAATGTATCACCGCAGATGACAGTAGATTGACGCAGATTCGCGCCGCTCCAGAGAAGAGAGATATGAATAATTCCGATGCTAACAGATTCGATATCGCTCGTGCGTTCAAAACTAGGAATAAGGAAAAGGCTTTCTGCACCCCCTTTCCTCTCTCCCGATCCACCCCTTTTAATCTCAGAAAACAATACAGACAACAATTTTGTTAATTCAATTTACATCGCACCTTTTTTAGAGAGCGCTGCAATCATCTGCCGTTTCACCGCTTTCGCCCAAAGCTCAAATTCCACACTGTTGGTGCTGTTAACTTTCACTTCCTCAGCAGGCTGATGTGAGGCTTCCTTCTGTACTGTAGTCTGCATTCTTTTTTTCCTCATCAAAAATTTGTTAATATGTCGATCGCCAGCGGTTAGCATCATACATCTATTTTATCTACTAACTCCGGCTTTTAGTCACACTAAAGGTATAAATCTTTACCGTGAAATGCAGTAAATACATATAAATAATGCAATTTACGAATTCAATATCAAAAACCCTGCAACTATTGCTACATATAGATTTTCCCTGACATTAAAATTTTACAATTTACATGATATGGCACTATCAAACCAATGGTTATGTTAGTAAACTTATTTTTAAATAAATGTATTGGCATATACAGCCGAAAATCATTTTGTTGAATTCACATAGTGCCGTAAAGCCGATCGCCCGCATCTCCCACTCCCGGTACAATATAACTGCGATCGTCCAAACGCTCATCAACAGCCGCGGTATAAATCTACACGTCAGGATGCTATTGATGAAAGTGCTTAATTCCCTCCGGCGCTGCCAGCAAGCACAAAAACTTAATAGACTTCGGCATTTCTATTGCTTCGTATTTCAGCCGTAAATCTCGCGTCACCTCCTAAGCTAACAGCATCCCAATCTCTTTCATCAGTTGGCGAATTTCCCCGTACTCGTTTGAATTTGCCGCATCAAAGTTAACTTGTGCTGTATCAAAGGACGATCGATCGCAGTAACTTGAGCCGTCTTTTTTTTAAAGTTAATTTTTCTTATATAGCGGTTATCAAAAAAGTGAGGTATGCCCGGCGCGGGCCGGTTTGGCCACGGAGGCCGGTTTGGCCTATCGCGGATAGTACCTCATACCAGAGCACAGAAAGGCTATAATTTTCATTTTCTCGAACTGCCGGAAAATACAGATACCGTCACTTTTTTCTCGTTCCCCCCTACCATACAGAGCCTTTTACTACAGATCCAGTGACTGTGATTCCAGAATTCAAGTATCTTTTCTCAGCCCGTAGCGAAGACATATAATTCGCAGCTAGAAAAATATTTGCTGGCGCAGCGCCGACAAAAAAACCAGATATTTGTTCCCCAAAAAGCCTAAAAAAAGAGATAAATATTTTGCATCAAAATCTTCCGGAGGAGTCTTGAAAAGAAATGAATCTTAGAAAGTATCAGGACAAAACAGGCATTAGTCGATAGATCGATGCCACTCGAAAAAGCTTCAAGCTAGGTAAAAATATCTAGCTCTCAGTCAGATTCTGACAGCATTTTCAGTAACGGCTTGCCATCTCCTAATTAGAATGGCACAGCCTCAAAATTCCTTGAATTCTTCAGGGTTGTCCTAACAAAAAAAATATTAAGGAGAACATCCATGAAGTTTGTAAAACTCTTGCTGGCGACAGCATTAATGACCGCTTCTATCAGCCCCGCCTTGGCAAATCCAGCAGTTCAAATATTAGGTGCCAGCTACGGTGGCAGCGGTTGCCCAGACCGCTCCGCCAGCGTCAGCGTCAGCCCCGACGGTCAAGAACTCACCATCCTATTTGATAAATTTGCAGCCCAAGGTAATGTCTCAACAGAAAGGCGAAAAAGCTGCAATCTGAGCATTCCCATCAAAGTACCCCAAGGCTTCCAAATTTCTATCTACGATGCCGATTACCGCGGCTACATTGCTCCCAAAACCACAGGCAACCTGCGAGCAGAATACTTTTTCGCAGGAAGCCGCGGCCCAGTTTTCAATCGGAATTTAAGCGGAGAAACTAACTACAACGTTCGAGATAGCTTAGCCACTGTAGCTAATGTTTGGTCTCGCTGCGGCGACAGTGTAAATATGCGAGTAAATGCTTCGATGACAGCCCGCGGTGCCGGCATGGCAACCGTTGACTCCTTCGATTTGGCTCATCGCGGTTTAGTTTATCACGTCAAATATCGCACTTGCCGCTAAGCAGAACCACCAAAAAAAAGTAACACCGATGACCCGGTTTCGTAAATAAACCGGGTTTTTTAATGCTCTAATTACAACTATAATTGGGTTCGTCGTGAGGACTTGAGTCCTCATAAAACTTGCAGGACTCAAGTCCTCACTACAAACCTATTTTATGACAGTTATTTGAGTGAAAATCGTATTATGTGTTTTTCTAGCTCTAATTACAAGTATAATTAGGTTCGTCGTGAGGACTTGAGTCCTCATAAAACTTGCAGGACTCAAGTCCTCACTACAAACCTATTTTATGACAGTTATTTGAGTGAAAATCGTATTATGTGTTTTTCTAGCTCTAATTACAACTATAATTGGGTTCGTCGTGAGGACTTGAGTCCTCATAAAACTTGCAGGACTAAAGTCCTCACTACAAACCTATTTTATGATAGTTATTTGAGCGAAGATCGTATTATGTGTTTTCAAACCTCACCTACTTGCTCAAAACACAGTCCCGTCACTTTCAATCCGAATTGGCGACACTCCACCGACTCTCAATTCTGCCGCAATTTTCCGCCCCGCCGCCCAAGTTCCTCCTTGCAAAATCTTCACCAGCGGCAATTGTGTCGCACTCAAATCCAGCTTTTCTCGCATAGCTGCGGCAATCTTATCTAAAAGAATCACAGTTAGCGATCGCCATTCCACTATAACTTCCGAACCAGGCAAATAACTCTGCTCAAAAATAGTCGCATCTTTTGCCCGCAGCAGCCCGATATCCAAACACAAACCGCCGTTGCGATACTCCGGCAATCCCGTTAAATCATCCAATCTGGCGATTGCTAAACCAAGTTCTTGCAGCGGTTCCAACAGCGAATAAGTCAACCACTGCGAGAGTTTGTGAAACGGCACAAATTCATCTCCCAGATTTTTTCCTCTCAAAGCTGAATGCCGCCAAACATCGCCTAAATTAACCCCACCAATGGCATATCTTCCCGGCCAAATCTTCTCAAAACCTATCAAAACAGCATTAAATACTTCAGAAGCATTCACACTTTTGATTCCAGAAATTCGACTGTAGAGCAAGTATTGTACCAAATTGCCGGGACGGGGGTTTTCGCTGCCAAATAATAATCGATGCTGGCAAATCGCCTTCCCCAAACGCTGCAACAATTCTAATCTGCCCGTTAAACCAACTAGCGGATTGTTTCCACTTACCTGAAATCCAGCAGCTAAAGTTTCTAGTTTTAATTGAGAAAGTCCCCGCGCATCAGCAGAAAAAGGAAAATCGGGATTGCTGGAAAAAACACCTTGACAAAACATCCGAAAACTGGCTATTGCTAACCCTTCTGAACGGCGGTAAATTTGTCCTGTTTCTGGTTCGCAATACTGCCAATCTGCACCGGCACCGGCATCAAGCAAAACGCTGACAATTGCTAAATCAAATTTTATCTTAGCTTGTTCTACGGGTGAAAATTCTGTTAAAGCTGCATCTAATTCGGCGATTCGCGGCAGGTTTCCCGCTTCAAAATGCCGCCAGCGACTGTGAAAGGGAATGTTAAAATCGGGATACTGTTGGCGCGTTGTGTCGATTACATAATTTGCTGCTTTGTCGAGTTGGGATAAATCGACGCGGAAGTAGCGGAGTTTATTTTCGCAAGCTAAATTAAAAAGCCGATCGCACTTTTGGCGAATCGCAGCGGGCCTTCTCAGAAATTCTACCGTTTCAAGTTCAAATTTATTCAACTTCATACAACCAAACACCGGTAAACATCGTTTTCTTGAAAAAAGTCAAACTGACTGTAATCTAAAAGATTATCTAAAATCGCATTTTTATCAAGTTTAATCAGCTTGTATTCCCACTTCGAGCCGCTGACTTCGCGTTTAATTTGATCGGAAACTATCACCGAATTTTTTTCAGTAGCCGGACATACTATTTTACTTAAAGCTTCCAGCCTGCCAGCTACGTTAATATCTTTTCCGTAAGTACAAGACCGAAATATATACAAATTTCCTTTAGCAACTCCCACCGACAAACCGCAAGGTATTTGATTGCCGTGAATAAACAGTTTCCAATTCTCGCACAAACTTTCCATGGCAGCTAAGGCTGAGTGAGCTTCCGGGAAAGTCAACAAATGCGAATCGCCAACTATACTCCGAATTGTGCCGCCGTATTCTTCGCAAATTGTTTTTTCAAAAGTATCAAATTTAGTCAGCAAATATTCCACATCTTTAATAGAATTAGATTCTTGATAGGCAATAAAACCTCTCAAATCTGCTTTAATTATTGCTTGATTTTCTACTATGCGCGTTTTGTAACTTTGGTCAACTTTGTAAACCTTTTCAGGTTCGCTCATCCCTTTCAAAGAAAACTCGTTGACAAAAGATGTTTGCACCTCTGCTTTGTTAAGTGCCAGCCATGCTGCTTGGGACAAATATATTTCATCCTGCGGAGTTACTGATTCTATGCGCGCTGTTAAATTCACTGTATCGCCAAAGATATCTTTATCTTGGTGCAAGACATCTCCTAAGGTAATCGACACGCGAATAGCCAACCGTTCATCATTCGATTTGCTAGATTGTTGGGATCTCAATTCTTGCTGCATTTCTATGGCTGCCATCGCCGCTGCTGTGACGCTGGGAAAAAGTATCCAAAATGAATCTCCTTCTCCTTTAATCACGCTGCCTTCATTTCTGGTGCTAATATCTGAAATAAAATTTTTATGTTCGTTTAATAAACTACTTAAGTCCGACTGAGATAACTTTTTGACTCGGACGGTATATCCGCAAATATCTGTTTTTACGATAACAGTTGAACGCAAATTAGCCATAACCTACCCTGACAGGTCAAAAACCAGCAATAAATTTTATTTGGCAAAGACGCGATTGTTCGCGTCCGATTGTTCGCGTCTTTGCCCTGTCAATCTCCTAAATCGCGTCCGATGGCTTCTGCAAGAATTGTAGCATCTGGCACAGGGTCTGGCGTGTAGTAGCCGGCGGCTTTTTTGGCGACGATTTCGACTTGTGCGTCTGCAGGAATCCAATCTTCGGGAATGGGGATGCGATCGACTACTTGAATGCCAGAATTGATAATTGCATTATATTTGAGATCGCTCATAGAAACTAAACGGTCAATGCGAGAGATACCCAACCAGTGCAAAACATCTGGCATGAGTTCTTGAAACCGCATATCTTGAACTCCGGCGACACATTCAGTGCGAGTAAAATAGGCATCAGCGCGATCGCCCCCTTCCTGCCGTTTTCTGGCATTGTACACCAAAAACTTAGTCACTTCCCCCAAAGCTCTGCCTTCCTTGCGGAAATAAACAATTACTCCTGAACCGCCGGCTTGTGCCGTTTGGATACAAATTTCAATCCCGTGTACCAAATAAGGGCGGCAAGTGCAGATATCAGAACTGAAAACATCTGAACCGTTGCATTCATCGTGTACCCGTACCGCTAACTGCTTCTGGGGGTCAGAAATATCCGCGACATCGCCAATAATATAAACTGTAGTTCCGCCAATTGGTGGCAAGAAAACCTGCAAATCCGGCCGCGTCACTAAATCCGAGAACATACCGCCTGTTTGCTCGAACAAAACGCGGCGGAGAAAGCTTTCTTGGACGCCGATCCTGCGGGCAATTCCCGGCAAATACCACACCGGGTCGATCGCAATTTTAGTTACTGCTAAATTGCCGCCTGCTTTGACTATTTTGCCATCAATTTGCACCCGCCCTTTAGCGATGGCATCTTGCAATTCCGGCATATTAATGTGAGCTTTAGTGACAGCAATTGTCGGTCGAATATCGTATCCCTGCTGGAGAAATGAAGTATAAATTTCGCTAACCAAACCCCCAAAGGGATCGAGAGAAACAATCAAATTGCGATCGCCCCAACTCGGATGCGGGCCGATACGCGCGGCCGGAGATGTGTTAGTAAAATCGGGCAGGTGATCGGCTTGGAGTGCGCCGGAAGCAACTGCTAGCGCTCGATAAACAGAGTAGGAACCCGAATGAGTGCCGATCGCATTCCGGTGAGAGGATTTGCTGAGGCTGCCAATCACGGGCCCCCGTTTCAGCGGATCGATTTCTCCCCAGTAAATGGGCAGAGGTTTTGTGCCGGATCTGCCGGGATGAGAGGTTAAAACTATATGCTTGGGTTTTGACACAGTTTTTTTGGGCTCTTGCTATAATAGATACTGCTGTTGGTTGTAAGCTTCATGGCAATTTGAAGCAGTGATTCATGATAGCAACAAGATTCACGATCGGGAAGTATCTGAGACAGCCAAAATTGTAACTTGGATTTCCGCGCTTTCCTTGAAAATCGAAAAGTTTTGTATTTGTGCTGCTGCTATCGGGGCTGCGCTGCCAACAACTAAGCTACATATTTAACCTAAGTTTTTCTGGCTTTTTTATTTTATTTGTGCATGATTTTTTTTACCGCAGAGGGCGCAGAGGGCGCAGAGGATATAGAGGGGAGAGAAAGAGGGCAAGAGAAATGTTGGGAATTCTGGAGGGCGATCGCACAGTTTTGCGGCAAGGTAAAAAAATTGATACAACTTTGCCCGATTACCGGGAACTCGACGATGTGTTAGCAAGTTAAACTTATAGCACTTCTCACATCAAATGTAAACTATTTCTCTTTTCTTCTCTTCCTTCGCGTCTAAGCGCTTCGCGCAGGCTACGCCAACGCGGTTCGTTAAAATCCATCGCTGTTATATTGTCAATTCACAACTAATTTGATATAAATGTAAAGGCTAATTTAATGGAGGTTATTTTAAGTGAAAGCAGTTATTTTATTGTCGGGAGGGCTGGATTCCTCAACTGTTTTGTATCAAGCCAAAGCCGACGGCTGCGAGTGTTACGCTATTTCGTTTGACTACCAGCAAAGACACCGGCGGGAGTTGGATTCAGCAAGGGCGATCGCGCTTTCAGCGGATGTTAAGGCGCATCAGGTGATAAACTTTGATTTGACGCTATGGGGCGGTTCGGCTTTGACGGACAATCAGATGGAATTGCCGATCGATCGCAACCTGGCAGAAATGTCGCAAAACATCCCCATTACCTACGTTCCAGCTAGAAATACCATTTTTCTTAGTTTTGCCCTCGCCTACGCCGAAACCCTAGGAGCTCAGCGGATTTACATCGGCGTTAACGCTTTAGATTATTCCGGCTATCCCGACTGTCGCCTCGATTACATCCAAGCAATGCAGGAAGTATTTCGGTTAGGAACAAAGCAGGGAAGGGAAGGAGAAGCTATTAAGATTGTCACACCTTTAATCGAACTTAAAAAAACCGAAATTATTGAATTGGGGAATAATTTGGGAGTGCCTTGGGAGCAAACTTGGTCTTGCTATGCAGGTGGGGAAAAAGCCTGCGGCGTTTGCGATTCTTGTCAGTTGCGGCTGGCGGCTTTTGAGGAATTGGGGCTGAAAGATCCGGTGCCTTACGCTTAAACAGAATTTAAGCATCAAGAACGTATTTTTGTCATGCTCACGAGCGTTAGCGAAAGCGATCCGTATGACTTGTTTTACCTAGTCAAATCTACATATAGACCCGGATTTTAAGGGACAAGATTTATTTGCGATCGGGTTGTTCATCAGCAATACAGCCTCCATTTTGGTGAGAGAAGCGAGCGGGCTAATATCAACAATTTGATTGTTGTGAAGCGTTATGGCTTCTAATTGGGTGAGAGAAGCGAGCGGGCTAATATCAACAATTTGATTGTTGTGGAGTGCTAATTGAGGAAAGAGATTAGTCAGAGAAGCGAGTGAGCTAATATCAGAAATTTGATTGTTATCGAGTTCTAGTCGAACGAGCTTAGTTAGATTTCCGAGCGCGCTAATATCGGAAATTTCATTATTGCTGAGGTAAAGTTCAACAAGATTTGTGAGATAGCCGAGTGAGCCGATGTCAGAGATTTGATTGTTATCAAGGTATAGATGAAATAACTTAGTTATGGATTTTAGGGGATTAATACGAACAATTTGATTGTTGCTGAGGTAAAGTTTGCCTAAATTGCTCAAAGACATTAGTGGACTCAGATCGGAGATTTGATTGTAACGGAGGTCAAGTTCATGTAAATTAGTCAGGGACTTTAGCGAACTGAGATCGGAAATTTTATTGTTGCTGAGGTAAAGTTCTGATAAGTTTGTCGAAGACATCAGTGGGCTGATATCGGAAATTACATTGTTATGGAGGGAGACGTACTGTAATTTAGTTAGAAATTTCAGAGGACTAATGTCCGAGATTTGATTGTTGTCAAAACCTATCTCAGTTAAGTTAGTCATAAATTTCAGCGGTCTGATGTCAACAATTTTACTACCTGGGAGTCCGAACGATCTGAACTCTGAAAGTTTCAGGCTAGCTTCTTTGCAGTCAGAAGTAGCAGTTTTCCTCAACATTTCGTTGACAATATCCTTGGTACTGGGCTGAAGAGTTTCTTTATTCAAACACCAATCAGTAAAAGTACGGTAAGTGCTGCTATCTTTGGACACTGCTACTGACGCAGGAATATTGTATCCTGCTATGGTGATGAACACAGCTATACCGAAAACGAGGGATATTTGAACTATTTTGCGAGGAACAAAACTCAGTAATTCTACCAAATCTTGTAAGAGTTGATGAATCTTCCAAATATTCATAGTTTTCAGGTTGCGGGTGAGTTAACGTTAACTACAACAAGCATCATAACATCAGGGAGAAGCAGTCATGGCATTCAACATACAAATAGATTTTGATAAATTTGCCTCAAACTCGCAACTATTCAATAGCTCCACCCCAGACGGAAAAGCTGCACAAGAAACTGTCAGAAGAGCTGCTGCTGAATGGGCAAAGTATATCAAAGATGACTTTGATGAAATTCCTGGGGGTACAACATTCCAAATAGTAAATCCCACATCTACTGCCTCGTTCACCGATACTCTAGCATCCAATGATACTATTCCTGATTTGCGAATTTACATAGGAACTAGATCGTATTCTGCTAGCGATCCAAACGACAAAGGCGTCGCCGGCACAACGAATGGTATCATCATTCAAAAGCCTGGCGATCCAGCAGTCAAATATGACTATGAATATGCTTTGGCCAGACGACACGGAATTAATTTTGAACCATCTGTAGCTGCCATATCTTTTAATTCCGATCGGAGTTTTAAATGGGTGCTAATACTGTTTTTGGCCCTCAAGATTACGACCTGTATACAGTTGCATTGCATGAAATTGGACACGCTTTAGGTTTTACAACTGACAACAGTTTGCTTCTCGGTCCCAAGGCTCAAACAGCTTACCGCTTGCGTACTCTCAATCCAGCAACTGGGAATCTTGATAATCCTCCGATTTTTAAAGGACTGAATAACCCGAATGGTGTCCCTCTTGCCTTACCAAATAAACAAGACCATTTCCCTCGTCTCACTCAAGGTACACTAGCAGGAAGCACGCGGTCTGTTAATGAATTGATGATCCCCCAGTATGGTTCTGGAGTTAATTACGCTAACCCTAACTCTCCTGACTATACGGGAATTACCAAGTTGGATCTCTCAGTATTAGCAGATGTAGGGTACAACATTGATTCGATCGCGGCTGGAATTAATTTAACTCCGATTCCACTGACAGCACCAACTATCAAAGATCCGTTGAGTCCGGGAACATTGGGTGTTTTGATCGGAGGAACGAAGGGAAATGACAGTATCACAGGCGGCCTGGGAAATGACACGCTTGCCGGTGGCCCTGGAAATGATACTCTCACAGGAGGTAGCGGAAATGACTCTTTGTATGGAGGAGCTGGCAATGACAGGCTGCTTGGCAGCCCTGGGAATGACTACCTTTTTGGAGGTCTTGGCAATGATACTCTCTTCGGAGGTGCGGGTTCCGATACCCTTCGCGGTGCAGGTGTAAATTCAGCGGGAAAAATTGGAGTTAGTGAAGTGGATGTTTTGTATCATTCTGCTGATGCTAATTCATTTGTTAAATACATTGTTGCAGAAAATGGGGCTAATTTTTATGAGGGCGGAGGTGCATCTGACTATGCCCAAATTATGAACTGGCGAGCCGGAGATAAAATCACAGTTGCAATGGGTACTGTCAGGCAAATCGTTGGTGCCGATACCCAGCTTCTCAAGGGAGGAGATTTGATTGTAAAAGTGATGGGCTATCAACTCGCTCCCACTGATATTTCTTATATTTAGGGCTTGCAAAGTTTGTAGTTGTGCTTGGCGTTGGCTTTAGCGTCGGTTGTGTCAGCGATGCGACGCTAAAGCGCAACTACGAACCTAGAGGTTTTACTAACTAATGAGTTGCGCTATTTGTTTGCGATTCTTGTCGGCTGCGGCTGGCGGCTTTTGAGGAATTGGGGTTGAAAGATCCGGTGCCTTACGCTTAGATGATTCGGCGGTTGAAACCGCATCTACACAAACGATGTCGGCCTGCGCCGACTGGTTAATAAAGGGGTTCCAAAACCCGGATTTGGTATTAAACATGAAGTAGGGTGCCCCGGAGGTAAACCCTAATTATTTCCGACTCGCTTCCAGCCTGAAGCACCTTACAAACAACACTAAAATTTAGGCGGCTTATTTAGCTTCCGGCTCATCCTCAACTTCCAATTGACCCCGGTCATCCTGTTCAAACCTAATTTCATTTTGCAGCGAATTCAATGGAGCTAAAAGCATATCGGCCATTTGCGATTGTCCTCTAGCCCTGTAGATATCTATAGCTTTCTGAAAATCTTCCACTCCACCCTGTTTTTCTCCAATTACAGCTCGAATACGAGCACGGATCATATACGCTTCTACAAAATCAGGATTGAGATTAATTGCTTGAGTAAAAGCTTCAGATGCTTCCTTATACAGTTCTCTGCGACCGAGGTCGAATCCTTTTTGATAAAGTTCTTGAGCTTTCATAGCAGTCCTTAATTTCTGTTGTTCATCGCGCTTGCATAAAGGATCGAGTCTATTAACTTGACTTGATGAATTCTGAATCAGTAGACTGCTTATTTACCTTCCGGCTCATCCTCAATTTCAGGTTTACCCTTATTTTCCTGGTCATCCTTAATTTCATTTTGCAGCGAATTCAATGGGACTAAAAGCTGATCAGCTATGTCTGATCGTCCTCTAGCCCTGTAGATATCCATAGCTGTCTGAAAATCTTTAACTCCCCCATGGTTATCTCCAGTTCCAGTTCGAGCATAAGCACGGTAAATATAAGCTTCTACAAAATCAGGATTGAGATTAATTGCTTGAGTAAAAGCTTCAGCAGCTTCCTTGTACAACCTTCTGCGACCGAGGTCGAATCCTTGTTGATAAAGTTCTTGAGCTTTCATAGCATTTCTTAATTTCTGCTGTTCATCACGCTTGCATAAAGGATCGAGTCTGTTGACTTTACCTGATGAATCAAGTATAAAGCACCCTGGTTCTTCCTGAGCATTTGCTACAGTCTGAAAAAAAGGTAGAGACGCAATAACGATAGAAGAAAAAGCAGAAATTAAGTAGGAGTGTTTTAGCATTACTGGTACTGTTTAAATATTATTTACAGCAGATTCCACGTTTATATAATACAACCGAGAGCCATCCCTACACTTTATAAACCTGGAATGCGCTATATGTAGATATTTACCATACCTGTCTGATTCCAATTGTGATATTGATTATGGCAACAAGTGATATAAATCACTTACAGTGAAATGACTCGGCTCGTAATATCCTATAAACACGCTCTGCAATAATTTTGGGGTCCAGAAACCCGGTTTTTTATAAAAATACTTAGTTACACACCGCAGATTAGGTAAAAAACCCGGTTTCTTTATCGGAGTGCGTAGCAATCATCATGTTGTAAGTATCATTGGAGCTTCAGCTATGAACTACTTTCAAAAAACCGCATTATTTATCGGGGTAGCAACTGCTATTAATGGGCTTACTTTTGCAGCTCAGGCTCAGTTCTGTGCAGACCCTTCTCATACACCAGCAACCAAAGCTAGACTCGATCAACTTGCCGATAGTCAAAATATAGACATGGGTGATGTTGGAAAAGCTTATGAAAACTTTGCACTAGCTACCATTAGACCAGGTACTCCAATTCCAGAAAATACCATGCGATTTTTTTTCATCCGCAAGGAAAAGGGAAACAAAAGATAAGTACCAAAACGTAGTACCTGATGGAGTTCTTCCACTTGTATTCGTAAACTTTCCAGCAGGCCCAACTGAAACATATCCTGATAGCGTTTTCTATGAGGTAAAGGCACTTAGTGGAGGTCTCCTGCCCCCTAGTTACTCAGATTATCAAATTCTCGGTTTCATTGATGCGCTCGGTAACAGCCCAGCCAAGACAGCAGGCAAAATACCAGCAATCATTTTTATCACTAGCGCCGATATCAAGCAGATTAGTTTTGCAACAATAAGAGAGGCATCATTCAGAGGTGTAGGTGTCTGGCACGCTATAGGTTGTGAAATTCCGGGCAGCTTTAATCAGCTTCAACTAGGTCAAGCTTCGTTGAAAAATCCCGAAGTCTACTTTCTCCAGCTAACGATTCCAGAAGCAATAGGCCCGGGAATCCCCGGAAGACTTTTCACCAAATAATGGTTTATTATCTACTCATTCATAGTTTACTTAATTAATGGTGAAAATTATGTCTATTGAACAGCGCCGAGGTATTGAAACAATTGACAGAAACCAAAATCTACTTCTCGTTCGCGCTCCTATTGAGTCAGTGGCGGAAAAATTTAGTAGGGCGAGACGTGCGGATGTTTGGGAACGGGATATATACGATCGCCCCATCGAAATTACCGCCGAAAGCTATATTGTATTTCAATTCCGGGGACACCCTTGGACAATCGTTGAGCAACTGAATCATCATCCCGGTTCCCTTATGTTTGGAGAAGGAGATGCCATCACCCTTTCCTGGTTCCTCTCTACTCGCGCCATCTACTACAAATGCAGCGATACTTGCGGTTATATTGGTTATAACTGCTATGACAGAGGTGCATTTGCAGAGATGCTGTACTTTGAGGAAGAAATGGATCTCCTATTCCTCTCTGACTTTCGTGAGGTTAAAGCTGAGGACATTGACGATGCCTTCAACTTTACTTACGCTTTTATGGAGGAGCAAGATATCTATATTCCCTACGTATATTACGAAAATGCGAAGGTTGGATCTCGCCTTAATTTGCGCCCCAAAGGCCCGACGTTAGATGATTTAGTACGCAGCGACTTCGAGCGAATAGATTATATAGGCATTAACTAAAATATTCTTAACTAGAAAATTTCGCCGCATCTCTCAACCCGCTATTCTTGCGACTTTTTCCCACAATTTCCCCTTCTATCTGTCCAATTTGACTTAAAGTTCGATCGCCCGCAGCCCCATCCAGCAAGTGAATTTGAAGTTGTTCCAACCGCGGCCCGATCGCCGAAACTACCGTAATTTCCACATTTTCGCCGCACCAAACTTCCCCCACAGCGGGCATTCTTTGCAACTGGTAGCTCAAAAAACCTCCGATTGTTTGATATTCCTCAGCTATCGGCAAATCCAAATTCAATATTTGATTGACATCATCTACATTTAGCTGCGCTTGTACTAAAAAAGTGCGATCGTCCAATACTTGCAAAGCAATTTCTTTACTGTCGGGTGAGTGGTAAGTGCGGCCGATAATTTCGGCGATCAAATCCCTCAGCGTGACTAACCCGGAAATGCCGCCAAATTCATCGACTACGATCGCAATTTCTTCCGACGAACGCTGCATCAAAGGCAGCAATTCTCCCAGCAGCATCATCTCCGGCACAAACCTCACTGCACCCATCCAAGTTACAATTTCTGTGTCGGGAGATAGCAAACCTTCAGCTAGGGGTTTTGCAAGTTGTTTGAAGCCAATAATCCCGATAATGTCGTCTAAAGAATCTCCCGTCACGGGATAGAGGGAATGGTTGGAAATTGCCATTTCGTCGAGCAAGACTTGAAAGGTGGCCGTCTTGGGAAGTGCGACAATGTTCGGCCTCGGCACCATTACTTCTTGTACCCAAACTTCGCCAAATTGAAACACGTTGTTGAGCAATTCTCGCTCTTCTGCTTGCAAGCCGCTGGATTCGCTGGAAGTAGCTATAATTAATTGCAGTTCTTCGGGAGTAACGGGCCGGTGTCTTAGGTTGTATTCGATTCCCGCAAACCGCAAGAGCGATCGGGTGGATTGATTGAGAAACGACACAAACGGATTGAACAAACGGGATATCAATAAAGTCGGAGGCCCGAAACTTCTGGCTAGCTGTTCGGAATAAAGTAGGGCTACAGATTTGGGGAAAAGTTCGCCGAGTACGATTTGCAGATAAGCTAGCAGGAAAAAAGTTACTATTGATATTCCCAAAGAATGGGCCAGCGCCGATTTGATATAAATTGGCAGCGGCAAGCTGGCGATCGAGATTCGGACTAGCACGGCGATCGTATCTTCTCCAATCCAGCCGAGAGCTAAACTAGAAAGAGTGATTCCCAATTGCATTGTCGAGAGCAATCGCTCGATACTTTTCTGCAAAGATTGAACAGTTAGAGCTGCAATGTCGCCAGCCTCGACTAACTGATTGATGCGCGATCGGCGTACCGTCACCATCGAAAACTCAGCCGCCACAAAAAAAGCATTGATCGCAATCAGCAGCAGCACTGAGAGCAACCGCGACAGCATCTCTGTCCAAGTCATCGCGGGTAAATCAGCTATCTCCTGCACTCTCGCCCCTAAAAGTGACACAGTTATCCCTAGAACAACTTTCTCGATCGAACTTCAGAATCCCTGGAGCGTTTGCTCCTTTTGTCTTACTTCGCTACTGGAATGCCAGCTATTTGCAACTGCAATTTTTGACCTGGATAATCTGTCAGCGTCAGGGAAACTTCTTTAGCATTTTCCAGCAAAGCTGTGGGAATACTCACCGTACCGTAGTACACCTGCCCGTTGGCGGGCAGTTCCGACGGCAAATCCTCAGCAGTCGCCGAAAGGGCCCGGCCGCGATCGTCCGTGACGTTCAAGAAACTGTAGAGAAACCTCACATCTTGGGAGCCTTCGTTTTTCATGCTCACGTCTAGGAGCATCGAGTTGCCGCGCTGGCTGGCCGCGCTGACTTCCAGGGTTACTCCCCCGTCGCGACTGTTTAGGGGAAACTTGGCGCTGGCATTTTTTGCCGGTTTTTTGGCTGTGGCTGGTTTGGAGCTTGTGTTGTCTGTTTTAGTCTTTGTTGCGGTTGTTTTTTCAGGATCGCGACCTTCTATCCGCGCTTTGACGGTTTTAAGAATGTCTGTTTCTTTCAAAATGCTCACTTGGTCTTTGCTAGCGACTGTTCCCTGCTTGCCGGTGCCAGCATAGTTGCTGGGGCGAACATCGGGTTGAGTCGTTCCTTTCAAGGCTTCGCGACCTGTAGTAAATCCCAAAACAGAACTCGTCACACCTGCTCCAAACATTAGAACCAGCAGAATTAGAGTCAGCACTACTGTTGAATTCACTGCCATTGCCTGTAATTTTATGCCTAGTTGTAGAAACTGCTTTGTCGGGTCGATCGACCTTGCAGCGCAGAGGCGTTCGGGGCGATCGGGAACTCAACAGATCTAAAGATTTTGATTTTTGTTCTCTAGTTCTAGCACGAACTGGGAAATTATGTTATAGTTTACTTCTAAGTTGAATCGAACAAATCGATTTAACGGCAGTTGGCCGAGCGGTTTAGGCAGCGAACTCATAATTCGCCCCAGGCAGGTTCAACTCCTGCACTGCCGATTTTAAATAAATTAGGACGCTCAGCGCCCGTCGCAACCAAGCTTCTTTCTGTGACGCATGGGGGGCGAGAAACCCGGTTTCTGGGAATTTTGGCGTTATAGCGAGAAATATACGTAGAAACCCGGTTTCTGATTTTTACCTCGCCACTTCTGGAAACAGAGGAGTGTGGCAGATGTTTAAGTTATTAAATTTTCGTTCTTAAGTGGCGAGGCAAAACAAGCAAAAGGAGGCAGAGCCTCCGGATCTGTGTTACCAGGCTCTGCCTGGTAACAAGCAATTGCCCGATGCCCGATGCTTTTAGGCCCGATGCTTTTAGGCCCCATGCCCCATGCCCTGTTTGGCCAATGCCGGATAGTACCTCCTATGAGAGCAAAGAAAGGCTATATCAACCTTTAATCAATTCCACTCCGTAGCGCCCGTCGTACTCTTGAACGTAAACCTTAACTTGTTCTTCCTTTGCTGTCGGCAACTTTTTACCCGTAAAATCCGGCTGAATCGGTAATTCTCTGTGGCCTCGATCGACTAATACTGCCAACCAAATTTTCTCCGGCCGCCCGTAATCGTTTACCGCATTCAAAGCCGCTCGAATCGTTCTGCCTTTATATATAACGTCATCTACCAACACAACGGTTTTGCCCGTCAAATCGAAAGGAATTTCTGTTTTCGCCGGTGTCCGCATCGCCACTCGATCCAAGTCGTCTCGGTAAAACGTAATATCCAAAGCGCCCACGGATACTTTGACTTGTTCGAGGACTTCGATTTGAGCTGCCAACATTTGAGCCAATGGCACTCCTCTAGTATAAATCCCCAACAAGGCTAAGTCCGACGGTGCCCCAGATTTTTCGACAATCTGGGAAGCAACGCGGGTGAGAGTGCGCCTCACTTCATCCGGCGATAAAATGTTGATAATTTTAGTCATTGTTTTACTGGGATCTAATTGTTGGCTGTTGGCCCATCGAACAATTTTAGATTTGAGATTTTAGATTTTAGATTATACCTCTTGCAAAAATCCTTTTCATCAATTGATGGGACGGGCTCTTCGGCCCATCCCACAAGAGTTGTTTTTTAT
>NZ_JADEXD010000125.1 GCF_015207285.1 Tychonema sp. LEGE 07203
GCTCGAACACCGACGCCCAGCGGCCGCCGGGCATGCCGACGATCTCGTAGTTCGCGCTCTTGCGCCGGATGTCCTCGTCGGCCGGGATCGCCGCCAGGATCGGGATGCCGACGGACTGCGCGAAGGCCTGCGCCTCGCCGGTGCCGTCGTCCTTGTTGATGACCATGCCGGCGACGCCGACATTGCCGCCGAGCTTGCGGAAATACTCCACCGCCGAGCAGACGTTGTTGGCGACGTAGAGCGACTGCAGGTCGTTCGAGCCGACCACGATCACCTTCTGGCACATGTCGCGCGCGATCGGCAGGCCGAAGCCGCCGCAGACCACGTCGCCGAGGAAGTCGAGCAGCACGTAGTCGAAGTCCCACTGGTGGAAGCCGAGCTTCTCCAGCAGCTCGAAGCCGTGGATGATGCCGCGGCCGCCGCAGCCGCGGCCGACCTCGGGCCCGCCGAGCTCCATGGCGAACACGCCGTCGCGCTTGAAGCAGACGTCGCCGATCGCCACCGGCTCGCCCGCCGCCTTCTTGCGCGAGGAGGTCTCGATGATGGTGGGCGTCGAGCGGCCGCCGAACAGCAGCGACGTGGTGTCCGACTTCGGGTCGCAGCCGATCAGCAGCACGCGCTTGCCCTGCTGCGCCATCATGTAGCTGAGGTTGGCCAGCGTGAACGACTTGCCGATGCCACCCTTGCCGTAGATCGCGATGACCTGCGTCTCTTTCTTCGCGGGGGCGGTGTGCACGGGGTCCGGCCCCTGCGCAGCCTCGGCGCGCAGCGCGTCGGTCATGCTCGCCTGCGGCGCGGACGCGGTGGGAATCCCGGCGGGACCGTTCATTGCATGTTGCTCCAGTCGAGGACCATCTTCAGGCACGCCGGATCCGAGAAGGCCGTGCGATAGGCCTCCTCCGCCGCGCTCGCGTCGCAGCGATGGGTGACGAGGCCCGCCAGCGACAGCCGGCCGCGCGCGAGGTGCCCGCGTACCGTGTCGAGGTCGGGCTCCTTGAACTCCGCGGCGATGCGCAGCCGCGCCTCCCGCATGAAGGCGGGCGGGAAGGTGAAGCTGAGCGGCGCGTGGTAGAAGCCGGCCAGCACGATCTCGCCGCCCGGCGCCAGCCGCTGCACCAGCGTGTCGAGGATGCCGGAATCGCCGCTGACGTCGCAGATGCAGCGATAGTCGCGCCGCGCGTCGGCGTCGGGATCGAGCACCTGGTAGCCGCGCGCGCCGTCGAAGCGCGCCGGGTTCTTCTCCCACACCACCGGCGCGGGGGCGCCCGCGGCGATCACCAGCCGGGCCAGCAGCCGGCCCAGCACGCCATGCCCGACCACCAGGTCCGGCGGCATCTGCGCCACGCCGGAGGGCGGCGCGATGGCATGCTGCGCGGTGGCGGCCAGCGCCAGCAGCACGCCGTCGGCGCCGAGACGCTCGTCCATCCGCACCGTGCGGGCACCCGGCAGCACCAGCCGCGAGGCGGCGCCGCCGAACAGCCCGCGCACCGCGCCGAAGCACTTGGCGCCGGGCACGAAGACGCGCTCGCCCACCTCGCGCCCGGCGCGCGGCCCGGCGGCGACGATGCGGCCGACCGATTCGTAGCCGGGCACCAGCGGATACCCCATGCCCGGGAAGGGCGGCATCGTGCCGGACCAGAGCAGCCGCTCCGTGCCGGTGCTGATCCCGCTCCATTCGACGTGCACGACCACGTCCTCGTCGCCCGGCGGCACGAGTTCGAGCCTGCTCAGCGTCAGTCGCTGCGGCGCTTCCAACAATACGGCGACGGTGTCCACGCGGACTCCCCGGTCCCTTCGAGTGTGTGTCAGCCTAAGATGACAGGTTTGATTGTCAAGTGAAACTGACACACGGCCTGCCCGATGTCCAACCATGTCCAGGTCACGGCGTGCTGACCGCCGGTGTCAGGTCACGCTGACATCGGCCACCAGCACCCGCGCCAGCAGCGGCGTGCGGGTCGGCAGCAGCCGGCTCGACGCGAATCCGGCCTCGGCGAGCATCGCCTGCAGCTCCTCCGGCCGGCGCGGCCGGCCGCGGCCCATCGCCAGCAGGTAGAAGCCGAAATAGGCGTCGCCCATCGCCTCGGCGCCGCGCGTGCCGGCCATCTGCTCGGCCACCAGCAGCCGCCCGCCCGGCGGCAGCGCGGCGCGCGCCTTGCGCAGCAGGCCGCGCACGACGTCGTCGTCATGGTCGTGCAGCACCCGCACGAAGCTGATGAGGTCGGCGCCCGGCGGCAGCGCGTCGGCGGCGAAGTCGCCGCCATGGATGCTGGCGCGCCCGGCCAGGCCTGCGGCCGCGAAGCGCGCCTCGCCGCGCGCCGCCACCGCGGGCAGGTCGAACAGCATCAGCCGCAGCCCCGGAGTCGCCGTGCCGACGGCGCAGAGGAAGGCGCCCTCGCCGCCGCCGACATCCATCAGCACCCGGTGCTTCGCGAAGTCGTAGGCGCCCAGCACCTCCGCCGCCACCAGCGGCTGGGAGACCGCCATCAGCGCGGAGTAGTCGGCCACCCGCTCTTCCGCCAGCGCGTCCGGGCTGGCCGCGCCGCTATAGGCCCAATAGGCGGAGAGCGCGTTGCCGCCGCGTTCGCGCCGCAGCAGCGCCACCGGATCGGCGAGGTCGGCGTAGAGCAGCGCGTGGTGCTCGACCATGGCGGAGAGCCCGGGATTGCCGACCATCGCGGCGCCGAGCGGCCCGAGCGCCCAGCGCCCGTCGTCGCGCCGCCAGGTCAGCCGCAGCGCCGCGGCGGCGGCCAGCAGCCGCGCCGTGGCCTCCGGCGGCAACGCGAGGCGCCGCGCCAGCGCCGCCTCGTCCTGCGGGCCCTCGTGCAGGATGTCGAACAGCTTCAGCCGCACGCAGGCCAGCAGCACCTGCGAGTAGACGAAGCCGGCGACGATGTCGAACAACTCGCCGGCGCGCCGGCGCGCCATCGGGCGGGTCAGCGGGAAGCGCGCGGCCCAGGCGCGGAAGCGCGGGTCGGCGGTGACGCGCTCCCGCCAGAAGCGGAAGCGGTCACGCCAGCTCGGCGTGGGCGCGTGGCCCATGGTGTCTGCCTCGGCCATCGCTGGCCGGCACTCCTGGTCAGGCGGCGGCGAGCTTCTGCGGCAGCAGGCGGCCGGCCTCGGCGAGGATCAGGCCGCGCAGCACGGCCTGGCCGCGGCAGGCGGGGATGCTGTCCACCGCGTCCTGCGACAGCCGGCGCAGCCGGGCCACCGCGCCCATCAGGCCGAACTCGGCGACCGCGCTGGGCCGGCCGAGGCCCTTGTCGACACCGACCGGCTTGCCGAGCGTCGCCTCGTCCTCCACCGCATCGCGCAGGTCGTCGGCGACCTGGTAGGCCTCGCCGAGCCGGTCGCCGAGCAGGCGCCAGAGCTCCGGCTCGGCATGGCCGGACGCGGCGGCGCCGGCGACGGTGGCGGCGGCGAACAGGCTGCCGGTCTTCTGGCGGTGGTACTCGGACAGGTCGGCCTTGGGCTCGCACTCCCAGGCCTGGCCGGCGACGATGCCGAAGGGCACGCCGACGCCATCCCCCACCGCCAGCATCACCGGCAAACCTCTTTTGCTTGATTCAACATCATCAGTTTTGGGAAGCTGGGCGATTGTCAAACTCCCGGTTGTCTCCGCTACTGCGGCTTCTGCGTCTACCAAAGCTGACTGCATCTTGTCATAAAGAGCTTTTTTGAATCCCACCTGCTGAACCAGTCGCGCTTGTTCTAACTGCTTGTTGGGAATTGTGGCGTGTTCTTGGCGCAATAGCTGTTCGGTTTTCTCGACTCCTTTAAGTTGCTGCTGCACCATTTCCCGCTGGGTTTGCAAAGCAATCAAATTTTGAGCTAATTGTTGTCTGGCTGGATCTAAAGAAGAGTCTACCCGAATTCGATCGGCACTTCTGAGCGGTGCTGCCACCCCGTTACCGCCGAGCACCTCCGATTGTCGCTGCTGCAACTGCTCGTCAAAAGCTTGTTTTTGTTTGAGCAATTCTACAATTTTCGGGTGTTCTTCCTGCAAGTCGCTGCGGAGAATTTTGAGCTGAGATTCGATCGAGAATAATTGCACTCGCAGTTGTGCAATAATTGGGTCGGCAGAAAGTGCTTGAGCGACATAAGCTTGCTCCACATTCAATCCCAAGCGATCCTGCAAGCTATTAATTTGAGCTTCAATTCCTCCCAACTGCACGCGGAGTTGCCGCTGCTGCTGTTGGCTGCCGGTAATCGCTTGCGGCAGCGTACCGTTGAGAGCTGCTAAAATTGAAGTCCCTTCTCGTTTTTCGTAGGCTTCTAGTTTTGCTTCCGCCTCTCTGAGTTCCTGAGTTACTTTCGGCAAGCGTTCTTGAATTTGGGCGATCGTGTCTCGCAGTCTAGAAGTATTAATATTTTGGCTGCGATCCACCATTGCGTTCATCAGCGTCTCTAGTACCTTTTCTGCTTTTTTGCGATCGGCATCTTTGTACAATACTTGAATCAAAGCGCTGGGGTCATTATTCTTGCTCGGCATCTTGATCTGCACGTCGTCTTTCAGCTTGTTAGCAGAAACATTTGCTTTTTTTGCTGCTGGTTCAATCACATTTTCTTTATCCAGCAGCATATCTTTAGTAATCTCTTGTCCTTCCTGTTGAATTTTAGTAGTAGTAGATGAAAAAATCACGGTCGGTCTGAGGTATGACAGCGTACCGGAAGCAACGTAAACAGGCGCCGGAGTTGGCTGCAAAGCAACTACTCCCGACACGCCCACAGTCGTCGCCAGAGTCGCCAGTCCCACCCACTTGTATTGGTCGAAAGCAATTAAATAACGTTTGACAACTGATAAAGTCATAATGATTGTTGACTGTTGACTGTTGACTGTTAGCTGTTGACTGTTAGCTGTTGACTGTTAGCTGTTGACTGTTAGCTGTTGACTGTTAGTTGTTAGTTGTTATTGGCAATTTAGAATTGGGCTCTAGCTTTGCGGAGGGATTGGGAATTTGTAGCAAGTAACCAATAACCAATAACCAATAACCAATAACCAATAACCAATAACCAATAACCAATAACCAATAACCAATAACCAATAACCAATAACAGCACCTACCTATTATTAGGCGAAGGGCCGAACAGATTTGTCACCCCATTTCTCAACTGATCGAAGAACAGAATAAAACCCAAAAGATCGCGGAACGGTCGAGTAAAAGTATTGATTACATAACCAACGCGCTCTACCAGATTCCTACCGATTACGATCACATCATTATCTTGGAGCATCGGGTTCTGAGAAACATTGCCCTCCAAAGCAGCTTTAGCATCTATCTTGCGGTTGATAGCTATACCTTGCTTTTGGTCGAACCGAATCAAGGCCATTTTCCGCAAGTCAGCTAGATTTACAGGCACATTGTTGATAGCATCCAAAAACTTGCTGCCGTTTTCTAGGTAAAACGAAGTCAAACTACCACTAGCGTAACTCAAAACTCGAACGTAGATCCTGGGCTTAATCAAGGTAGAGCGGGCCACCAGAGCTTTGTCGTAGTCTAGGTTTTTGGTGCTCGCGTCTAATTCCGGGATGACAATCACATCTCCCGATGCCAAAGGAAAATCGAACAAATCGTTAGCGTTTGCTAGGGGAGTGTAAAGGTCGATGGCTTCCTCCACCGAGGAGCCGTCTGCTAGCGTCCGCCGCACTCGCACCGCGCGCAAATCGGCTTTTCCCGTGGCTCCCCCCGCAATCGCCAAAGCGGCGGAAATTAGACCCGAACCCGCCCCAAGGGTGTAAAAACCCGGTTTGCTGACTTCTCCGGTGACGGTGATTTGGATGGGGACAGCGGCAGCGGCTAGGCTGTATCTGGATGCTAAATCTCGATCGGACTTGCGATCGGGCGCAATCTGTTTGTACGGTACGACGATGGCATCTCCATCTTCCAAACGCAAATCCGGCGGAGCAATACCAGTTTGCAGCGGTGTCAAAATATCCACAACTTGCTCCGCCACTTCTCCCCCCGGCAGAGTCCGCCGCACCCGCACCGCCCGCAGTTCCGCCGTAGGATTAGTCCCCGCAGCAGCAGCCAAAGCTGCCGGAAGTTGCGGGGTTTGCAGCGGATAAAAACCAGGTCTCGCCACTTCCCCCGTCACCGTCACCACTACCGGGCGCTGAACCAGCAAAGAACTAGATACTTGAGGATTTTTAATAAATTGGGCAAAGCGCTCGCGGAGTCGCTGCTGCGATTCTTCCACCGTCAGACCGCGCACATTTACTGTTCCAATTAGCGGCAGTACAATTACCCCTTCAGGGCTGATAGCACCTGTAAAATTCAGCTCTGGGAAGCGCTGAACTTGAACCGAAATCTGGTCTCCAGGGCCCAGGCGGTAAGGCCGATTCCGAAAAGCTGGATTAATTTGCCGGTTGAAGTTGGTCTGCGGAGGTGGCGGTACGCGGAGCGGTGGTGGCGGCACCAACTGTTCGGAACTAGGAACAACGGATTGAGCTAAAGCCGTTTCTGGAAAAATTTTGCCGTTAAAGCCCCAAAATACAGCAGCAAAAGAGAGAGTCCAAGCAGTTGAGTGCAGACCTGCTAAGGAAAAAGCGAGGCGATTTTTAATAGTAAAGTTTTTCGGCATTTTGAGCAGATAAAATCTGGGATTGTTTTGCATAATTTGCTGTTTTTTGAGTTGAATTTACGCCAGTTTTAACTGAAGATATTTACTTTTAATGCCCAATTTTTTTTATGTATATCCAGCAAGCGCACCCAAACGATCGCAATCAAATAAAATGCTTTTTACTCTCTCGTGAGATGCTCCCAACACTCAATGATACTCGCACGCTACTCTTGTAAAAAAATCTACTCCTACCGAAAAGTTTCTGCTATTAATTGAGCTTGAACAGTTTGACTCAGAGATTCCAGCAGCGCTTCAACTATCTCGATCTCTGTGTGCGCTTCAATGGGAAGGATGATACTGACAGCAACCCAAGAGGCGCGGCGGTTCGACAGTCTGGCAATACTGTCTTCCCAAAACCAGCGGCTGGTTGATGGGGAACCCCCCTTAGGCCAAGCGTACCACTGCACGACAGCAAAAGTTTGTTGGGGAGTCCAGCTTCGGAAAAACCGGGCCTCGATGGTAGCCGGCGGCTTGTCGGGTGTTGGCGCTAATTTAACTGTAAATCTCAAAGTGCGATGAGAGTCTGTTTGCCACCGGTGAAATCCATCGATATCTAGCCATTCTACTTGGGGCTGGTTTTTGGGGCCATTTTGAGGCAACAGCAATAAAATGGCAATTGTTCGATCGTTTTTAATTTCTTCAACTAACCACCTGTGACCGCCAATTAGCAAGTTATTCTGCACGCGGGTAGTCTCCCAGCCGGGAAGTGTCATCCCGTTTTGGCGCAAACTTTTTAATTGCTTGAGGTTTGTAACGGTTGGCGGGTTTGTCCAAGGCCACTTTCCTGTCAGGTAGCCGGGAATTGCTACTGTCCCAACCAGTACCAACAAAAACACAAGTACCACAATTTTTGATAATTGGTACCGCCGCAGTAGTTTCTGTGCTGAAATCATTTGTTTCATTAATTACCAGACTGGCTTGGGAAATACTTTTCCATCCTGTTGAGGAGAAGTACCAATAAGCCTAGTATACAAGCAGAGTACAAGTCTCCGCCCCATCCGGCGTGCAGCCAATTAAAAAGCGTCTCTCTCTCGGTTCCGTGAAAGTAAGTTAGCAATGTGTTGCGGAGAATGTTGGAAGTGATGCTAATGATAGATGTAGCTACTAAAAACAAAAGGCTTTTTTTGTGGGAATTCCAAACTCCTGTCCAATCCAGCAGAATTAAGCTGACGTAAATACTGGTAAACAGCATTTTTAAGCCTGCACAGTGGGGTGCAACTTCTACAATGCGATCGTTTACGTAGAGATAAATTTCTTCGACTCTCACGTTGAGACCGATTTTAATTAATATTAAGCCTGATGTCTCAGCAATGAAGTGCTGCAGCGGCAAGGCGTAGGGTTCTATGAGGTAAAGGGATGTGATTTGGTGATGCCAGAAATACGAATAAAAGTGGCATTGCCTGCAATTTTAAGCCGGGGATTCCTTTTAATGATAAGCATATGCCTGTCAGCATTACTGGTAGGGATAAATTTACCAAATCGCTTAAGCGACTCAGATAAAAAAGTGTCGCTAGTACCAGCAAACAGCTTCCTAAAGGATGGGGTGAGTTGGGCAAGCGCAGCCAGGACTTTCGGTTCGTCCAAGCAATATAAGCTGCGTAGGGCAAACCAATTAGTCCGTGGCTGAAATATTCGTGTTCGATGCTGATGTTTTTGTTTAACCAGCCGTCGTACCAGTGTACTAGCAGGGGGGCGTACAGCAGCACTAGGAGCAGGGTGATACCTTCTGCGAGGAGGTATCGCTTGAAAATAATCTGGATTCTGCGCTGGATGTGCATGGTTGGAGAAGTTTTGAGATTGCTGCCTTGGATTGGCAAGGCGAAAGCGGTTTGGAAGTGTGAGTTAAAGATTTGTTAATTCCCAACTCAAACGCTTTGAGAAATGCACTCTACTGCTTGAAACACCTTTAGGATAACTTCGATCGACAATTAGCGTTTCCACGATCGTTCGATCGCCCGTACAACCTGCTCGATCTGAGTATTGCTCAATCCAGGATACATTGGCAATGATAAAATCTGTTGGCAGAGGGTTTCTGTGTGGGGGAAGTCGCCCGGATTGCCTAAGTTTTGGTAGGCTGGTTGCAGGTGGCAGGGTACGGGATAGTGGATGCCTGTTTCAATCCCTTCTTGGGCAAGTTTTTGCTGGAGGGTGTTGCGGTCGATCCTCTTCGAGGGCTTCGCTAACGAGCTTTTTTCAGTAATTTCGATCGCATAGATGTGATAAATGTGACCGCTGCCGCTGCGATTGGCGATCGGTACAATGCCTTTGTGTTTCAGCGGCTCTAATAAAGTATTGTAATGTTGGGCGGCTAAGTTGCGATCGCGATTCCATTTTTCTAAGTATGGCAATTTAATGTTGAGTATGGATGCTTGCAAATTGTCGAGGCGGCTGTTCGTGCCAATTTCTGTATGCAAATATTTGCTTGGTGCTCCATAATTGCGGAGAGTTCTCATTTTTTCGGCGATTTCTGCATCGTTAGTAATTAACATCCCGCCATCGCCAAAACAGCCGAGGTTTTTGCTGGGATAAAAGCTGAAGGCTGCTGCTTTCCCAACTGAACCCGCGCGGTATCCTTCTCTTTCGGCTAAGTGCGCTTGGGCGGCATCTTCAAAAATTATTAACTTGTGGTGGTTGGCAAAATCTAAAAGCTGACTGGGCGATACCATTTGACCGTAGAGATGTACGGGAATAATTGCTTTAGTTTTCGAGGTAATTGCTGTTTCGGCTGCTGTGAGGTCAATCAGGGCGGTTTCCGGGTCACAATCTACCAGGATAGGTATTGCTTTGGCTTGAATGACGGCGATGATGGTGGCGATAAACGTGTTGGCGGGTACGATAATCTCGTCGCCCGGATTAATGCCGCAAGCTTGGAGTCCCAGGGCGATCGCATCTGTTCCACAAGCCACTCCTACGCCGTATTGTACTCCAGAAGCTGCTGCAAATGCTGTTTCAAATTCTGCCAGTGCTTGACCTAAAATAAAGTCTCCTTCCTGGATTATTTTTCCAATTGCTGCTGCTATTTGGGATTGAATTGGTTGGTGTTGCAGCGAGAGATTGACAAAGGGAACTTTTGGCGGGCGACTACTCATACATCAGAGGTAGATGAATTATTTATATTAACATTTAAGTGCGAATATTTTTTTAAGATTTTTAACCGCAGAGGGCGCAGAGGGCGCAGAGGAAGAGAGGAGAAAGCCGATCGCACTTTTCGGGAGTTGTCAATTAAATCAAGGTTTTTCGGTAATATAGAATGAGATAATTTTGCAGCAAATCGAAATCATGGAATACAAAAAACTCGGCGACAGCGATTTATCAGTGTCGGAAATTTGTTTGGGTACGATGACTTACGGCCAGCAAAATACTGTGGAAGAGGCGGCCGAACAGCTCGATTTGGCAATTTCCAAAGGAGTCAACTTTATCGATACGGCAGAAATGTATCCGGTGCCTGGAAAACCGGAAACTCAGGGGAAAACTGAGGAATATATCGGGGAATGGTTGGCGAAACAGCAGCGGGATCGAGTCATTATAGCGACAAAAGTGGCGGGGAGAAGCTCTCGGTTAAAGTGGATTCGGGAAGGGAAAAATCAGATCGATCGCCCAAATGTCGAAAAAGCCCTGAACGATAGCCTGAAGCGCTTGCAAACTGACTACATCGACCTCTATCAGATCCACTGGCCCGATCGCTACGTGCCGCTATTTGGCGCGCCAGATTACGATATTACTCAAGAACATGAAACTGTACCAATTTTGGAACAGTTGGAGGTGTTTGCTGACTCGATTAAAGCTGGTAAAATCCGCTATTTGGGTTTAAGTAACGAAACGCCTTGGGGAGTTTGCGAGTTTTGCGAATTGGCAGAAAAACACGGCTTGCCGAAAGTTGTTTCGATTCAGAATGCTTTTAGTTTGAGCAATCGGACTTTTCACATGAATTTGGCAGAAACTTGCCGTTTTAAAAATGTGGGATTGATGGCTTACAGTCCTTTGGCTTTCGGGATTTTAACTGGTAAATACTTGAATGGAATCCCGGAAAATTCGCGGTTGGCTTTGTTTGCTGGATTCGGTCAGCGTTACGATAAAACTAATCTGAATGATGCGGTGAAAGCGTATATTGAGATTGCGCGCAAACACGGTTTGACTCCGGCGCAGATGGCTTTGGCCTATGTGCGATCGCGCTGGTTTGTAACTAGCACTATTATCGGTGCAACAAGTCTCGAACAGTTGGAGGAAAATCTCGGCAGTTTGGAGGTGAATTTGGATAAGGAGATTGTTTCGGAAATCGATGCGGTGCACGCTAAGTATCCGAATCCGACACCGTAAGTTTATTACTCCCTCTATCGGCGGTTGAAACCGCTACTACACAAACAAAGTCCGCCTTCGCGGACTAAGAAATAGAGGCAAAATTTACCGCGAATTTGGTATTAGTAGGTTGGGTTGAGGTAACGAACCTTACGTTTCACTTCGCCCAACTTACCACTGGCTGGGAAAAGCATTTTGAATTCGATCGCACTCAAGTATTAGATGTGCTCAGAGGTTTTCTGGCTGAAGTGATGCAGCTAGCTGTAGATAAGGGTTTCATCACAGCCGAGGAGAAGGATGAGTTTATTAGTCCGGCTTTTTCTGGCAGTACGGATGCTGTGGTGTTGAGTAAGTAGTTGGTTTGGATGGTGTTTTGGGCGATCGGCTACTATGGACTATAATCCTAATAGGATTATTATCAATTAAGCTTAAAATGAACACGAGAATCAGCAAAATCAAAATATCCCTAGAACAGTTGAGCGAAGACTTACTGGCTTTGTCTGATGATATGTGGCTGAGTATTGACCATAACGACTCCGAAGCACTGGATTTGGGCTACCGCTTAAAGAAGGACTATAACGAGCAAGTCGATACTTTTAGTAAAGTGGTTAAAAATATAAATGATACTCTTGCAGAGTTTGAAGAAAACTCTACTTTGAATGACTCTAGTACACCGATTCACAATACTGGAAATCAGGGGCGACAAAACCAAAAATTCGAGTATAACGAGAACCAAGCCCACAGTATCAATGAGGATTTTTGTTATAAGCGACCATGCGGAATGAAACTGGAAAATCAAATATATGAAGGATTGAATACATGGAAAGCAATATACAGGCAAACGATCGAACATCTATCCGATAAATCTCCCGATATTTTTAACCAACTGTTAGAAAGTGAGTTTGCCAAAAGTCGCCGAACAAATAAAGTTTATGTGGCTGTTACTCCAAATTCGATGATTTGCCCTGAAGAAATTGCTGGGGGCTTTTACTTTGAAACAAATTTATCAGCTAACTCGATTCGTGACAGAATCCACCAATTATTGAGAGTGTTTTCTATCCCGGATAGCGAGATAGTTTTCTATCTACGTGAAGACAAAGATGTAGACTAACTTCTGGAATAGCTGATATTCGCGCTAAGACATGACATTAATAAATTTAACAATCTTGTCTCGATCGCCCTTTTCATCCAAAAAATAGGAAAATGGTAAAGGGCGATCGCACTTCACCCTAAAATCTTTCTCAACTAAACCCATGAGCACAATTCGCTTACAACTAGCCGAATACTTGAAATGTCGAGGTTTCACCCCCGAAAACTTAGTCGAAGCTGTCGGCGAAACACTCAATCCTGAAACCGTATACCAACTGATCGAAAAAGCCGAAAACCTCAACCATTTAGACTTATCCGTCCTAGCCGCCATTATAGATGGCTTGAGCAAACTCAATGGTTTTCCAGTTGGCATCGCAGAAGTGCTAATATTTTTTCCTGACATTTCTGAGGAAGCATTGGCAAAATCGCCTTGGCGCCAACTTTACCTCGTCGATAATGAAATTCCTCCCTATGATTGGGGAGATGTAGACCCGATGAAACTTGGTCAACCCGTGCGGTATATACCGGGAGTAGGTGCTGTTATTCTTGAAGACGAAAGGGTATAGCAATAAGCGTGGCTAATAGATTCACCATCCGCGATATTTTACTGGTTGATTTCCCTCCTCAAACGCCTGCACTGCACGAACAGCAAGGAATACGCCCTGCTGTAGTAGTGGGGAGGCCAAGCAACACAGGTACGATCCGTTTTGAGCTTGTGATTGTTGTGCCGATTACCAGACAATCAGGAGATTGGACTGCACAAAATCCAATTTTATACCCAAGTCTTCAGGCTGGAGTGGGAAATCTAACCGCCGACTCGATAGTATTGCTGGATCGAGTACGCGCTGTAGATATCCGGCGAGTATTGCGGTATCTTGGCAGTTTAACCGCACAAGAGTATCAGCCGATCGCAAATGGACTACAAGCGATGTTTGGCTTTTAAATTATTCCTTCATTACCTAACCGTTTATCGCGCAGATGCTTAATGCGATTCCCGCTCGGGATAGCTAAGTGCTATCGCACAGGCTTCGCCAACGCACGCGCGTAATCTTTGCTGTTTTTCCTGCAAAAACTCCGCAAAATCGCAGACTTGGGCCCAAAGAAACCGGGTTTTTAGCGAATCTTCGCACCGCAACCAAGTATTTTCGTAAAAAACCCGGTTTCTGAACCTCATGCGTAAGTCTTATAATTGCAACTGATGCGGATAAACTGTTTCAACACCAATCGTTTCTATAAATGCGCCCGGTTCATCCTGAGTTGCGGCAACAAAATCTCCGCCAACTTCTGCCTTCACCCATCCCCCAAATAATTCTACTAAATAAGCTTCACCGTTCTTGAAAACCTCAACAATTGTCCCGGCTGTTTGTGGCGGTGCAATCTCGCCATCTGCGAGGGCGACTCCTTCGGTTAAATTAACTGCATCGAATAATTGAAATTTGCTCATTGCTGTCTCCCAAAGCGTTGAGGAAATGCGGTAACAAATCTAGCAATATCTTCACCAAATAAAACAATCTAACCTGTACGGATTTGCCAAGATACTCCCGATCGCCCTGTAACTAAAATAATAGCTTGGTAGCGTTCTCCACAGTCATTCTGTCCGACTGGCTGTAACAATTCTAGCGAGATTTGGGCTATAATTGCGTCTCGAATCGCCTCCGGTGACTCAAACCGCATCACATCCCGCCAGAATTTCTGCTTATCTCCTCCTACCCGCGGTTTCGTAGCACTGCTGAAGAGATATTGCGCTTTAGCAATCGGAAACTCTAAACGAGTGGGTGCATTCCTAGCATTGAGGTTGAGAGTTGATACTGGAGACTAGCTTTAATATCCTCAGCTTCCAAATAAGGATAAGCGACCAAAATTTCCTCTACACTCATCCCATTTGCTACTAAACTCACTACCAAAGAAACAGTAATTCGCATTCCTCGAATGCAAGCTCTTCCTCCCATAATTTTTGGATCGAAGGTAATGCGATCGAACATCATATCCTCCCACTCTTCCTTAATGTCCCAATAGCTTATCCCGCAAATGCTTGATGCGATCGCGCAATTTACCCGCCTCCTCAAACTCCAACTTCTTCGCCGCCGCCTTCATCTGCGCTTCCAGCCGCTTAATCAACTCAGGAATCTCATCCAAAGATAACTCGTTTACCTGCTCGTAAACCTCCTCCAACTGCTGAGAATTCAGCTTGCGCGACACATCCAAAAACGCCAAAATCGCGTTAGCCGATCGCTTTTTGGCGATCGGCTGAGGCGTAATCCCGTGCATCTTATTGTACGCTAGCTGAATCCCCCGGCGGCGATCGGTTTCATCGATCGCCTTAACCATGCTGTCAGTCAAATTATCCGCGTACAAAATAGCCTGTCCCTGTACGTGCCGCGCCGCCCGCCCGATCGTTTGAATCAACGAACGTCCCGATCGCAAAAACCCCTCCTTATCCGCATCCAAAATCACCACCAGCGACACTTCCGGCAAATCCAAACCTTCCCGCAGCAAGTTCACACCAATCAACACATCAAACTTACCATCCTGCAAATCTTGGATAATTTCGATGCGTTGAATCGACTGGATTTCCGAGTGCAAATACCGAACTCTAATCGCCCTTTCCTGCAAATATTCGGTTAAATCCTCCGCCATCCGCTTCGTTAAAGTCGTCACCAAAACTCGCTCGTCCCGACTGACTCTCTCCTTAATTTCCCCCAACAAATCATCAATTTGTCCTTCCGTCGGACGCACAAAAATAGTCGGATCGATTACTCCCGTAGGGCGAATAACTTGCTCCGCAACTCTGCCTTCGGATTTTTCCATTTCCCAATCCCCAGGCGTAGCAGAAACAAAGATGCACTGATTCTCTTTTGCCCAGAATTCCTCAGCTTTCAAAGGGCGGTTATCTGCCGCGCTGGGCAACCTAAAACCGTGTTCGATCAATACTTTTTTCCGCGCTTGGTCGCCGTTGTACATCCCCCGAATTTGCGGTACTGTAACGTGGGATTCATCTATTACCAACATCCAATCTTTCGGGAAATAATCAATCAAACATTCTGGCGGTTCCCCCGGATTTCTGCCTGCTAAATGCCGCGAATAATTTTCTACTCCGTTGCAGTATCCTACCTCGCGCAGCATTTCCAAATCGTAGCGGGTGCGCTGTTCAATTCGCTGAGCTTCTAATAGTTTTCCCTCTTTTTCAAATTCTGCCAGTCGGTCTTCTAATTCGAGTTCTATTCCTTGGCAAGCAGCTTCTAATTTATCATCAGCCGTCACAAAGTGTCGCGCTGGATAAATATTTAAAGCGGTTGTACTTGCCATAATTTTACCAGTTACGGGGTCAACGTAGCGAATGGCATCGATTTCGTCGCCGAAGAATTCGACGCGAATAATTCTATCTTCGTAGGCGGGGCCGATTTCTACAACGTCGCCTTTGACGCGAAATTTGCCTCTGCCTAAATCGATGTCGTTGCGGCTGTATTGGACGTTGACTAAATCTCGCAAAACTTGCCGCTGGTTGACTTCCATTCCTACTTGCAAAGGGATAGCGGCTTTTAGATATTCTGCGGGCATTCCCAAGCCGTAGATGCAGCTAATTGATGCTACGACAATTACGTCGCGGCGTTCAAAGAGCGATCGCGTGGCGGAGTGTCGCAGCATATCGATTTCATCGTTGATTGCTGCGGTTTTCTCAATGAAAGTATCGGTGACGGCGATGTATGCTTCAGGTTGGTAGTAGTCGTAATAACTGACAAAGTATTCGACTGCATTGTTGGGGAAAAAATTGCGTAGTTCGTTGCACAGTTGAGCTGCCAAGGTTTTGTTGTGTGCTAGAACTAAGGTCGGTCTGCCGATTTTTTCAATAACCGAGGCAATGGAGAAGGTTTTGCCGGTACCTGTCGCGCCGAGTAAGGTTTGAAATCGATCGCCCGCTTGGATGCCTTTGACGAGTTGCTCGATCGCTAGCGGTTGGTCGCCTGTGGGCTTGAAGGGCGCTTGCAATTGAAAAGATGCTGCCGCAGTTACCATAGGAAAATGTAGCTATTACCTATAAATCTTAACAAAAATGCAGAGATTTGGCAATTTAGTTAAGAAAATAGTTAGACTTTGTAATAGTATTTTAATTATCGGCCGAAATAGAAAGCAGAAAGCCCAGAAAGCGGTTGTCCGAACCCAGAATCGACACCCAACAATCAGCGAGGAAAAAATTATGAGTCTTACACCCAAAGATACAGGCAGATCGAGCGCCCGTCGCAGCAAAGCGAGTTCTAAAGGCAAAGGGGCTGGAGTTAATGATTCCAAGGAATCTCAACTAATGTCATTGAGCATTCAAGATAAAAAAGCCAGCGAAGCCAAATCAGCGGGAATCCAACTTTATCAGCCGCAATACCTGCATGACAACCGCCCTGTAGGCCCTGACGATTTTACCATCAGCGAGACAGTCTCGATATCGGGGAACCGCCCGATCGGCACCAGCACCCTGCACGTCAGCGAAACCTACGGCATTGTAGGCAATCGCCCGGTGGAAGCCAGCGATTTGGAAGTGGTTGCTACAATTGGGAGACGCCCGATCGGCTCCAGCGCCATTCAAGTCAGCGAAATGTTCAGTATGTCCGGTGCTCGCCCAATTGGAGTAGGTACTCTGCACATTGACGAAATTTACTCCACAATGGGAGGAAACCGCCCCATTGCTTCAAATGAAATTGACGATAGCTCGGCATTAATGGGCTTCTTAGATTAATCAGTCAGTTGACAGTTGACTGTTGACGGTTGACTGTTGTCAGTTGACTGTTGTCAGTTGACTGTTAGCAGTAGTTATTAGTTGTAATAGCGGTTCTAAAGTAAGTGAAGTACGCCAAGATCAATTACTAATTACCAGACGCACCTCATCAAACTAAGAAGTTCTATGGTTATTGCTTATTAGTAGCAGGTAACAAATAAGAAATAACCACAGTTAACTGTCAACAGTTAACAGTTAACCGATCGCTAATTTCGCGGACGCTGATATTTGCTCAGTAAATCAGCAAAGTGCTTGTAATCTACAGGCTTCCTTAAATACTCCGCCGCTCCCAATTCCAAACCCTGAGTTTTGTCGTCCAAAAAAGTCAACATAATTACTGGAATATCCGCTAAATCCGGATCGGCTTTTAATGCAGTCAGCACCGCCCAGCCGTCCATACTCGGCATCATTACGTCCAGAGTAATCGCATCCGGTAGCAACTCCTTCGCCAACTCCAGCCCAGCTTCACCGCTAGCTGACGATCGCACCTGGAATCCCTGTTTCGACAAGCTGCGAGTGATTAAATCCCGGGCATCAGGATCGTCGTCAATCACCAGCACAGTAGCAGCATCGGGCAGTTCCAGCGGTTGCGGTTGCGCCAATTGCTTCGCCGTTTCCGAGGGCGATCCGTCGCCCTCAGCTTCTTTCTGGCTTTTAACCGCAACCGGCAACCGGATCGTAAAAGTAGAACCGCATTCAAACTCGCTCTCCGCCGTAATGTCGCCCCCCATCATCTGGCAAAACCTCCGGCTAATTGTCAGCCCCAAACCGGTACCGCCGTACCTGCGGGTAGTAGAATCATCGGCTTGGGAGAAAGCCCCGAACAGCCTCGACAACTGATCGTCAGTCAGCCCGATGCCAGTATCGGTGACTTGAAACACGATCGCAGAATTTTGACACCCAGAGTTCGCGATAGAAAGTCCCTCGGAATTGTCAGGAGGCAAAACTTCGGTTTCTTCTTCCTTCCAAACATTAATCGTAATTTTCCCTCGATCGGTAAACTTAGCAGCATTGCTCGTCAAATTCAACAGCGCTTGTCGCAGCTTCGAGGAATCAGAGTAGATCGATCCAATATCGCGATCGCAATTGACGATCAAAGTGTTGCCATTTTTCCCCACCAGCGGTTGAACCGTAGTCACAACCTGCTCGATCAAATTCCACACATCGAAAGTCTCCAGGAAAAGAGTCATCTTTCCTGCTTCAATTTTAGAAATATCCAGGATATCGCTAATAATGCTGAGCAACTGCTTGCCGGCGATATTAATGCTTGCCAAATCCATCACAAAATCTTCTTCGCCCAGTTCCTGGGCCTCTTCTTGCAGCAGCTCGCTGTAGCCGATAATCGCATTCAGGGGCGTCCGCAACTCGTGAGTCATATTTGCCAAAAATGTGCTTTTCGCCCGGTTGGCAGCTTCAGCAGAGTTCTTAGCAACTTCCAATTCGCGCGATCGCTCCTCTAGCTGCCGCTGCCGTACTTCCAAACCCTTGAGCAAACTGTTAATTTGCTGAGCCATCGTATTGAGAGTAGAAGATAGCACCCCGATCGCATCATTAGACACCACAGGCGATCGAGCCGTCAAATCACCGCTCGCCATCAGTTGAGCAGTTTTCCGGAGCAAGCCGAGATTCCGAATAATCGCCGACACCGACACACAAGCAGCTATCCCGGCGATCGAACTCAAAACCAAAGTCCCCAGCAGCCAGTGCTGAGTGCGGCTCGCCACCAACAGAGTTTGCTGTACCAGCACCGTCATTGCTGGGGAAACCCCCGCCGGATCCGAAGCAGCCTCTATTGCCAGCAAATAGTTCTTCATCTCCACAATCCCGATCCACCCGACACCCGCCGCCATCCAAGCGATCAGTACCAAGATCGCAAACAGCCCGATCAAAGAAGCTCTAGTTCCCACAGAAATCCGCCTCGGAGCAAGTGCCGCCGCCCAAGGATAGCTCTTAAGAAAAGGATCTGGCACCAGCGGTGCGCCGGAATTCCAAATCTCCTCAATTTGACCGTCCAACCTTACCTTGCCAATCCGAACAGTTTTCCAGGTATGCTGCGTTTCGGCATCTATCTTTACCTTGCCCGAAGGCGCAGCAAACTCAAGATTTTTAGCAGCAGCCCTGACTTTAACTGCATCTGTCGAACCAGCTTTTTCTACTGCTTGCTTCCACAGATAAACGCCAAAATAAGCCGCTTCGATCGGATCGTCCGTGACTCGATTTTCCCCGTACCGAGCTTTATAAGCCTTAACAAATTTCCGATTTTCCGGTGTATCAACCGTTTGAAAATAGTTCCAAACCACCAAATGTCCGGCAATGTTGGACGGCCCCATCGCCCGCACTTCCTCTTCTGCTACGCTCGCCGACATCACCGGCAAATCCTCCGGTTTCAAGCCAGCTTCCCGCAACTTTTGGAAAAAAGCCACATTGCTGTCGCCGTTAAGAGTATTGAGAATCGCATCCGGTTTCACTGCTAAGATATGTGCGATCGCCTCGTCCACTTCCATCGAACCCAGCGGCAGGTACACTTCCCCCGCCAACTCTCCCCCGAGTGCCGCCAGTTGAGCTTTCACGATCGTATTTGCCGTCCGGGGAAAAATATAATCCGAACCCAACAGAAAAATTTTCCGCGAACCCTGTGCCAGCAAGTAATTCACCCCAGGCACAATCTGTTGGTTCGGCGCAGCACCAGTATAAAAAACATTCGGACACTGTTCTAGCCCTTCATACTGCACCGGATAAAACAGCAAGCCGCCATATTGTTCAAAAGCCGGCAGTACAGCTTTCCGGCTCGCCGAAGTCCAACAGCCAAATACCACCGCCACCTGCGCTTCTTGGAGCAATTGCTTAGCTTTTTGAGCAAAAGTTTGCAAATCGCTGGCTCCATCTTCTATCACCGCTTCCAAGGGGCGTCCGAGCACTCCTCCGGCCGCGTTAATTTCCTCAACGGCCAACAGCGTCGCGTCTTTAACAGAAATTTCGCCGATCGACATCGTACCAGTCAACGAATGCAGCACACCTATTTTTATCGGCTCGCGAATTGGGCCTGCTGCTTTGAGAGGGTTACTGCTGCTTGCTCCCATAGGGTTTTAGATACTTTTTACTAATAACAGAAATTTTAGTTCGATCCTGCAGGAAGTCAGCCTTGATGCTAACTCCTGTTTAGCAGATTACTTCGGGCGATCGCCACAAAACTTCGGAATTGCTGCACCCTGTTGATTTTTACTGTCAAACTCGATCGCCTTGACCTAAGTCTGCACCCTGTCTCTTAT
>NZ_JADEXD010000315.1 GCF_015207285.1 Tychonema sp. LEGE 07203
GGCATGGGACAGTTTCTTGAGAACCGCTATAGAACCCATTTGATATCTATGCTGGGTAAATCTCAGAAACCGGGTTTCTATCTATATTTCTCGTCACCCAACCAAAAACTCATAGAAACCCGGTTTCTCGCCCCTTGCGTAAATCTCAAAAACCAGTTTCTCTCTATATTTCTCCCAACCCAAAAACTCAAAGATGTCAAATGGGTTCTAGAGGTTAAATAAGCCTGGCCCAACCAATCCAAAAAGCCCTTAAGCAATGCTACAAATCGACATCTGGGGAATATCAAATATTGATTGAAATCAGACTAAAACAGAAAAAAATCTACCCATTAAAAATCCATAAATGCTCGATAAAATTTGGCAATTCATCAAACGACTAATTCAGCGCCTATTCGGAACATCAGCCCCGCCAGCGCCCCAAAATATACCCGTCCGCCCCACTCTCACAGACGCGGAATACGAGTCGAAATTCATGGAAATTCTGGAAGGGGTGAATGCCGGCTGGAGTCGAGGGGATATCGCGGGTTTCTTAATCGCAAAACGTCTTAAAGATGGTGAATTGGCGGGTTGGTTGCGACGGTTTGGAACTCGATTGTTAGAGGGCGAAGGCGATCGCGCTGCTGCTGCGGATGCGGTGGCTTCGCTTCAGGAATTGGCGCGCAGGCTGGGATTGTTGGGTAGAATTGGTAGCGGGGAATTGTCGCAGGTGGCGGGGGAGATTGGACGGGAGATATTGAGGCGATTTCCGCTGCCGGTGGTTGAGGATGATGGTGGATATGGGAATGTGATTGAGGCGGTGTTTGTTGGGGATGGTTTGGGTTTTTCTGGGGATGAGAATCGCAGCGGCGCTGAGGGTTAATCGGAATCAGGGGGCAAAGGGCAAGTTCATTTAAACTGACAGAAGAGCACCATTCTCAAGAACAGGCAAGATGCCTGTTCCACAAAGAGTGAATTTCTTGTGGGGAGTAGGGGTTGGGCAGGAGAGCCCGCCTATAAAAAGCTTATTGAAAATGGTGCAAGATGTGAGTTTAAACTGACAGAAGAGCACCATTCTCAACAAGCTCTTAAAAACCGGGTTTCTGAACGAGAGATATAGGTTGTGATGCTAAATTTGCCCTCAGAAACCCGGTTTTTGCCACAGGTGCTTTTCTATCAGTTTAAAACAACCAGGCAATTTGTCTCCCGCCAGACGACAATGATATTTTGCAAAACTGAGATACAGTACACAGTGTCAGTGAGAACAGGTTGCACGGGCGAACTCGCTTGTATGCAGCATTTTGGTCGAGTGTGGCGATCGACATGATACTCTTACCAATTAAGCACCGCTGCCGCGGGTAATTTTCACCCACTCAAATAAAACTTCGATCGCTCAACTCGTCAATACAAACTTAAATCGTCATGGCACAAGTAATCGGCATCGACTTAGGGGGCACGGCAATTAAACTCGGCAGATTTAGCGAAGACGGCATTTGCCACCAATCCTTAACAGTCCCAACTCCTCAACCCGCAACTCCTGAAGCCGTTTTGGCGGCCATCGCTGATGCTGTTTTACAACTAAATCCGGCCGAAAATGCTGTAAGTGCGATCGGCATTGGCACGCCAGGCCCGGCAGACGCAGCCGGCAGAATAGCCAGAGTCGCAATTAACCTCACAAACTGGCATAACGTCCCCCTAGCTGACTGGTTGGAAGCCAAAACCGGACTGCCAACAATATTAGCAAATGATGCCAACTGTGCCGGATTGGGAGAAGCTTGGTTGGGTGCGGGAAAGCATTTTAAAAACCTCATTTTGCTAACGTTAGGTACAGGAGTCGGCGGTGCAGTTATCCTAGACGGCAAACTATTTTCAGGTCATCTCGGCGCGGCGGGAGAATTAGGATTAATTGCGATCGATCCCGACGGCCCGGAGTGCAACAGCGGCAATCGCGGTTCTTTAGAACAATACGTTTCGGTGCAAGCAATTCGCCGCGAAACGGGTTTGGAACCCCTAGAATTAGCAAATTTGGCTCGGTCTGGAGATGCCAAAGCTTTAGAATACTGGCAAAATTACGGGCGCTATCTCGGTATCGGTTTAGCAAGTCTCATTTATGTTTTAACGCCGGAAGCTATTATTATCGGCGGTGGAATTAGTGCAGGTGCAGAATTTTTCTTGCCTGCGGCGCAAGCTGAAATTGAGCGGCGGGTGCTGCCGACTTCTCGCGAAGATTTGCAGCTATTGGTGGCTCAATTGGGCAATCAAGCAGGTATGGTTGGCGCAGCAAAATTAGCTTGGCAGGTGGTTTTAATGACTAATTACTGATGACTGATGACTGTTGACTGTTGACTGTTGACTGTTGACTGTTGACTGTTGACTGTTGACTGTTGACTGTTGACTGTTGACTGTTGACTGTTGACTGTTGACTGTTGACTGTTGACTGTTGACTGTTGACTGTTGA
>NZ_JADEXD010000126.1 GCF_015207285.1 Tychonema sp. LEGE 07203
GTCTATTGACTCAACAGATGAATCTGGAGGCTTGAACTACTCTCAAAACTTTTTTTGCTATCCCAGAATCCTGTCGCAGGTATGTCTCTGTCCGCAGGTGAGGTCAGCAGTTAACTGACAAAAAACCATAAAGTATAAACCAGCAATGATAGTCCCAACCAAATCAAAAAGCAATAGCGAGTTAATTGCAAAGCTTGATAAATTTGTTGTGGGGCGATCGGGCGTATCGGCTCGCCTAACAGCGGTTTTTGTTTGATAACTCCCCGATAGGAATTTGTACCTCCTAGTTGTACTCCCAAGATGGCGGCATAGGCGCACTCGCTCCAACCGGAATTGGGACTGGCATCTTTGACAGCATCTCTCTGACAAATCTGCCAAACGTACATCGGTTTGCCAGAGATGAGGGCTAAAGTAATTACTGTTAGCCGGCAAGGAAACCAAGTCAGCACGTCTTCTAATTTGGCGCTAAACCATCCTAAATCAGTGTAGGGCTCTTCTTTGTAGCCGACGGTTGAATCTAATGTGCTGGCTGCTTTGTAAGCGATCGCCAAGGGAACGATCGCACTTGCTGGCATCGAGTTAGGATCGATCGACAAATTGGTAAGAGTTAATAATAAATCTGGCAGAGCGAACCCAACTAAGGCATAAAATAGCGGCGCTGTCACGCCATCGACTGCATTCTCTGTTACTGTTTCTAACAGTGCTCGCAAAATTTCTGGCTCGGATAAGTTTTCGGTATCCCGGCCGACGTAAAGACTCAACCGTTCCCGTGCCTTGACTAAATCTCCAACAGTTAAAGGTGCTAGCACATCCTCCGCAGCCGCCCTCAAACTGCGACCGGCAAAACAGCTTGCCAGCAAAACGGTCTGCAGGGCAATACTTAAAACAGGGTGCACCCAACTAGCAGCAAGGACGATCGACCAAGTGACAGTATAACTGCCTAGAATCAGTCCGATCGCTAGTATTGTACCAGCACATCGTAGCAGCAGTTTGCGCCGGACGAGAGCGGGACGATCGCCGACAGGAGGAATTTTACCTGCGGGATTGTTCGATATATTAAAGACAAATCGAGTATAGCGGTCGATCGCCCAACCCATCGCCTGCACGGGATGCGGCCAACCCCAAGGATCGCCGATCGAATAATCCAATACCGCAGCTAAAATCAAAACAGCAAATTGATCCGGCATCATTATATATTGTGTCAAACTTGATAGTCCCTCCGAGGGCGAGCGATCGCTCGATGGAGCTGGTTTTAACGGCTGCTGCCCAGAGCGGACTTGGATTTTTCAGGTGTGATTTTAAATGCTGAGATTACTTTCGTCGCCCAGCAAGTGTACGTTGTGCTCCCAATTAACACCCTCAAAGGGTAGGATCTGAAAGTGCGAAACGGCATCAGAGTCAAGACAGGGGAAGTTGACATCGAATCCGGAATGCCTGCGGGGGCGATACAACGAGTGAATGCCGCAAATTCGGCAAAAAATATATTTAGCAGTGCCTGTATTAAACCTATAGGTTGTCAAAACATTTTAGCCAGACATCGAGGTAAAACGTTCCGGCGGCACAATTAGGTGCAAAAATCCTTTCTTTTTACAGATAGAGCAGTTGCAATCAGATGCTTGTTTTTTCTCAGCGGCGACTGTGAAGCCGACAGCAGCGCAGCCTGCGGAGCCACAGTAGGTAACAAGTGTTGCGTCCGTGTTTGCAGAAAGTGGCGATCGAATAAATCAACTTACCATCTAAATGATAAAGCTAGTTTCTTCCCCCAGAGCAGCTTGCCAACTGCGGACATCATAGTATAAGTCTTCGAGGGAAATAGTGTACAGCGCTTCGGCAAGTTTTTTGTGCAATCGGTTCCACAAACTGAATGTAACCCAGTCCTCTGCTTGGGAAGCGTCGGGAGAATGTCGAGGTAAAGGTTCAATAGTTTCGCCTACCGCCTCTAAGATTTGTCCTAAAGAGATTTGAGCCGGCTCGCGGGCCAATTGATATCCTCCTTGTGCGCCCCGAACTGATTGGACTAAACCGGCTCGTCGCATTTCAATCAATAATTTTTCGAGATACGGAGCCGGTAACTCCTGTCGGTTCGCGATCGATTTTACCGATGTCGGGCCGAACTGAGGTTGCAAACTTAGATCCAGTAATGCTTTGACACTGTAGTGTCCGCGTGTGGTTAACTTCATAGGATTTTAATATTGGGCCAAATATTTAGCTAGCTGATAGCTGATAGCTTATGCTACCGAGTTTAGAGATTGTTCGCACCGGCTGCTGCTACTCCTCAAGAAAGACTGCACCTTGTTAAAAATATTTAGACAATAGTGGTTAACAATTGAGCCGATCGGTGTAATATGGTTTTACGACCGGCTATAAAGCTAAAGTTTCTTGGTCTAACCCAAAACCAACCGAGAAAAATTCCGTACACCAGTTGAATATTTCAGGACTCAGTAGATGGCTAAAAAGAAAAATATCGAACCCCTTGAAGGCGAAGACCTGATCCAAAAGGTCAAAGAGCTAGAGAACCTTACCAAGGAAGAAAAGGCTAGAGCCTGTGGCTACTACACCGTTACCAAGAACGGCGTAGAACGGGTTAACATGATGAAATTCCTGAATGCGCTGATTGATGCAGAAGGCATTCAGCTAGACGGGAAGCAAAGCGGCAACGGACGCGGCGGACGCTCTGCCAGCTATCGGATTAGCGTTCAATCTAACGGCAACTTACTGATTGGAGCTGCCTATACCAAACAAATGGAACTCCAGCCAGGAGATGAATTTGAAATCTCTCTGGGACGCAAGCACATTCACCTGCGCCAAATCGATCGCGAAGAAGTATCCTAAGCCTTGACGATTTGCTTTGACTTTTTGCTGGAACTGGTGGGTTTGATTTCAAGCATTGAGTGCAAGCCGAGAGTTAGCTCTGAAATCTTTCTGTGTGCCTAAAACAGTATGGCTTCTATAGATGGCAATGGCTCGACAAAAGCCACTGCCACTACTTGATATTTTCTGAGAATACCTATTCTCGCCCCTCGCTATATCCGTTAGGACAAGCGGGGGATTTTCCGCGTAACTGTTGAATAGAAGTTCGGGAAGCTGTGGCGGCATAGAAATTATCGGTCAAAAAACAATTCCCCGTTTTGTGGGCACGCGAGCGAGCCCTGAACATACAATGTTTATTTGTCCGACAGCTTAACGGATTGTGTAGCGGATTTAAGGGATGTAACGGATGGATGTTCAGCAGGGGATTTGATAACGCATTTAACGGATTTAACTGGCAGAAGAGCACCATCTCAGATGTAACTGACAGAAGAGCACCATTCGTGTGGAAGCTCTTAAAAACCGGGTTTATGAACGAAAGATATAGGTTGTGATGCAGTTTTTGCGGTCATAAACCCGGTTTTTGCCACAGGTGCAACATCTCAGATGTAACGGATGTCGGGAAGAGGTTCGAGGCAAGAAGCAGGTTCGGTTGAGGTGGGAAAGCGAAGAAAGCAAGAAAAAGGCGGAGGAATTGTCAGCTAACAGCGTGCAATCCCATGAAAACAAGAATTTAAGTGCTTTGCGCCTGTTCCAAATCGATGCAGCATGATTCGCGGCCAATTCTTCTATTTCTCAAATCTCAAATCTCAAATCTTTAATCTAAAATTGTATAATACCAATGGAATAAAGTAGCGCTAGATATTACCCCCCCAACCCCCCCCCGCGATTTCGGGGGGGGCTAAGACTTCATCCATAGCACATAGGTCAGAAAAATTGTATAAGTCCTGCGATCGCTCCTGATTCTTGTTTCTGTGGGACTTGTTTTGACAGCAAGCCAACAATCTCAGATCGCCCGCAAGTGAAATTACGGGCTGGAACAGTTAAAGTATTAGATAGCAATTAGTGACCAGCCTATGCCGTTGCCCCGAGTCGCGAGCGAAACTTCCCAACAGCTAACAAAAATACCCCTGCGCCACGTTCTAGTTGCCTGTTTTGTGCTGCAAATCGCCGCAGCAGTCGGGATTGTCGGATATCTTTCGTTTCGCAGCGCCGAAACAGCAGTCGAAGAACTCGCCCAGAAATCGATCGCCCAGACGGGGAAAAGAGTTGAAGAACAACTGACTGCTGTTGTGGAAAATATCCAGTGGGTAAATCAACTTAATGCTGAAGCGATCGAGCGCGCCGAATTAAACTTAGAGCTAGGACAGCCCCAACCTCGGGGAGAGAAGTTTCTTTGGCAGCAAATGCGATCGTTTAAAAGCATTCAGTGGATTTCCCTCGGTTCTGAAAAATCAGGAGAATATCTCGGCATTTGGCGCAACCCGAAAGACAACAGCTTGCAAATTGTCGCGGCATCAAAGTCTACTAATTATCAGAACATATACTACGCTACAGATAGCAGAGGCAATCGCACGGTCAAATTAAAGACAGAAGCGGGAACCTACGATGCCCGCCTGCGCCCCTGGTACAAAGAAGCTGTGGCAGCTAACAAACCGATTTGGTCGAGCATTTATCCGGGTTTTACTAAGGGAACTGTTTTTATTGCTGCCAGCCAACCGATTCGCGATCGAAATGGTAAATTGCTGGGAGTTTGTGCGGTAGAATTTTCGCTGTTGGAAATCGAGCAATATCTCGATCGCCTCCAGGTTAGCAAAACAGGAGAAATTTTCGCGATCGAACCATCGGGCTTGCTGGTTGCCAGTTCGAGTCAAGAATCATCCTTCAGAAAGATGTCGGGAAAGCAGGAATTTGAGCGGGTGAATGTTTTAGACAGCCAAACTCCTGTCATTCGCACCGCAGCCGAGTATTTGTACGATCGCTTCGGAGGCTTTGGCAAGATTAAGCAGCGGCAGCAACTGAAATTGGGCCGAGACGGGCAGGAATATTTTGTGAAAGTGCTGCCGTTTTCTGGTAGTTACGGTTTGAACTGGTCGATCGTGCTGGCAGTTCCCAAATCCGATTTCATGGGGCAAATCAATCAAAATACCCCTACTACCATTTTAATTTGCGTGCTGGCGCTGCTAGTATCGACAATTGTCGGAGTGCTGGTGGCTAGATGGGTGACGCAGCCGCTGCTGCACCTCAACGAAGCTGCCAAAGATATCGCTAAAGGAGAATTCGATCGTACTGTGGCGGTGAGTCGCGCTGATGAAGTAGGGGAATTAGCGCAATCTTTTAACGAGATGGTAGCGCAACTGAAAAATTCCTTTCAAGCTTTGGCAGCCAGCGAGGAAAAATTTGCCAAGCTAATAGAATGCTTGCCGGTTGGGGTGATAGCCCTGACTCCGGCTGGCAGCGCGATTTTTATGAATTCGATGGGAGGAGAAATTACCGGTAAAGGGGCGGTGGCAAATACCACCCCTGAAGAACTTTCCGAAACTTATCAACTTTATGTATCGGGAACAGACAGGCTGTACCCGATCGAAGATTCGCCCTTTGAACGCGCCGTGATGGGCAAAGAAACCTTCCTGGAAGATATGGATCTTCGCCGGAATGGGAAAGTTATTCCCTTGCAAGTGCGATCGCAGCCAATATTTGATGCTGAGGGGAATGTGATTTACGTACTTATTGTTTTTCAAGATATCACGGCGCGGAAACAAGCAGAGCAAATATTGGCAGGCTACAACCGTACTCTGGAAACGGAAGTAACCTCGCGCACGATCGAACTAGCTCAAATCAATGCTCGCTTGGAGATCGAAATTGAGGAGCGCCAGCAAGCTGAAAACATTATCCGCAAAGAGCGGGACTTTAACTTAAAGATTATCGAAAATTCTCCGATCTTTTTTGTGGCGATCGACTCTGAGGGTAAAATCCTGCTGGCAAATGATTGTATGCTGCAAGCTGTCGGTTATACTGCAGCAGAAGTTGCGGGCAAAGATTACTTAGCGACATTTGTACCGGAGGGCGATCGAGCCGGATTGCACTCGATTTTTGAGCGCGTCACAGCCCGGGAACAAACGGTTAACGAGCACCGGATTCTCACCAAGCGCGGTGATACTTTGTTAGTCGAGTGGTACGGTACGCCCGTTTTGGATGAAAATGGCAATTTTGACTTTCTTTTTGGATTTGGGATTGATATTGGCGATCGCAAACAAGCACAAATAGCCTTGCAAAAAAGCGAAGCTCTGTTTCAGAAACTAGCAATCACTGTTCCCGGAGAACTTTACATATTCGTACAGCATCCCGACAGCTCTGTCAAGATGGAATATATCAGTCCGATGTGCAGAGAAATTCAAGAATTAGAGCCGGAGGAAATCCAGAACAACTCTGCTTTACTCTACGAACAAATGCACCCGGACGATCGCCCCAGCCACTTCGAGGCGATCGTCAAAAGTGCCGCCAATTTCGAACCATTTGTCCACGAATGGCGGATTGTCACAGCATCGGGAAAGCTCAAATGGCTGCAAGCTCATTCTCGACCGGAATTGCGCGAAAATGGAGATATTGTCTGGCACGGCGTTATACTTGATATTAGCGATCGCAAACAAGCAGAACAACAACTCAAACAAGCCGCATCAGCCGCAGAAGCTGCCAACAAAACTAAAAGCATCTTTCTCGCCAACATGAGCCACGAATTGCGAACCCCCCTCAACGCCATTCTCGGCTTCGCTCAATTAATCGAACCCAGCGCTAATTTAAGTTTGCCGGAAAAAGAAAATATCAAAATTATTCGCCGCAGCGGAGAACACCTGCTTCAACTGATCGATCGAATCTTAGACTTATCTAAAATTGAAGGCGGGCGGATGAAACTCCACCCCAAATACTTTGACTTGTACCGCTTGCTGGACGACGTGCAAAATATGTTTGTAATTCCAGCCAAAAATAAAAAAATCCAATTAATTATTGACTGCTCCTCCGATGTCCCTCAATACGTGCAAACTGATGATGTCAAGTTGCGACAAGTGCTGATTCATCTATTAGACAATGCACTTAAATTTACCCATACAGGCTCGGTATCAGTCACCGTCGGAGCGAACCAAGAAAGAAACACCAAGCCTGTAGAAGAAGATTTTTTAAACTTACAGGAAAATACCCAAAAAAATTTTATTCACTTTGAAGTAGCCGATACAGGAGTTGGCATTTACCCAGAAGAATTAGATAGTATATTTGAATTGTTCGTCCAAACTTCCTCGGGGGAAAAAGTTCAAAAAGGTACGGGATTAGGATTAAATCTCAGCCGCGAATTCATAAAATTAATGGGCGGCGAAATTACCGCCGAGAGCGAAGTGGGACGGGGTACAGTCTTTAAGTTTGACATTCAAGCAGTTACAGCAGTCGCCCCAGTTGAAGTCAATAATTTTTCGGATAGTTCAACTACCGTCAAACCAGAAATATTTGATACTGCTGAAATATTTACCCTTGACTCGAAGCCGAAAGTTTCTCCTGAATGGACGAGCAATCTCAAACAAGCAGTGCGCGAGGCAGACTTCGATTTAATTGCTACAACTATTGAGGAAATCCGCAGCGAAAATGATGTTTTTGCCCGAGTTTTGATGAATCATTTAGATAATTTTGATTATCAAAAAATACTGGATTTAATTGCAGAAATTGAGCTGTAGGTGCGTAATATCAATTCTGGTTGTACTGTCAGGTGATTGTTGACTGTTGACTGTTGACTGTTGACTGTTGACTGTTGACTGTTGGCTGTTGGCTGTTGACTGTTGGCTGTTGACTGTTGGCTGTTGACTGTTAACTGTTAACTGTTAACTGTTAACTGTTAACTGTTGACAACTAACAACTAACAACTAATACCAAATCCGGGTTTGGATTCCCTTTATGAACCAGTCGGCCTTGGGACCGACATCGTTTGTGTAGACCTGGTTTCAACCGCCGAATGATAAAAGGGGTATGTTACCCGGATTTTGTATAACAACTGCTAACAACTGACAACCAACAACTGCCAACCGACAACTAACAACTGACAACTAAGAGGGCGGGCCCGCACCATCCACCGCCCCTACCAACAGACAACAGCCAACGGACAACTAACAACTGCCAACGGACAACTGACTAATCTTTCTCTGGTTTAATTTGTTTGTGCTGAGAAAACACTCGACAGTTATTGAGGTCAACAAACAACTGTTCTTCTTGATGCTTTTCTGACATATTCACTAGATTGTATTGAACATTTTTTTCATAAATAGTTAGAGCAATCTGGCAAACTTCTAAAAAATTAATTAGCCACTGACATTCAGCAGCCGATTTATCCTGATAGTATTCAATTAATCTAGCCAAACAAAGTTCTAAATAGGTTCGGGAATAGGCAGAAATCAAAATAATCTTGAGCATCAGAATTGCTAGTGTTAAAGGATTTAGTTGAGCGGCGCACAGTAGAAATAAGGCTGTCGGTTCCCCGGAATGTTCCACAGTCAAGGATTTGATTAGATAATTGCAAGTTCTCAGATGCAGGCTAGCGGTCAAAGTTTCTTCATCATTTTCGGGATGAAAACTTTCTAAGATATTAATTATTTGTTCGCGGTCAATCTCTGTAATATATAAATTGTGCTTGTAATAAAATAAATAATTAATCAAAGATTGTTTAAACTGCTTGTAGGTAATATTTTGAATTTGATTGATAAAAATATTGGCTAAGTTTCGATAATTCAACGATCCTTGTTTGACCAGAATTATTTTGATCAAACGCAGGGCTTCATCTCCTAAAAGTGTGGGATTGTGATGTTTTTCTAATTGGGCTGTGGGCGACTGAGAGCGCGATGTATACATGGCTAAATCGAATTTGTACTTGTCTTTTAGCTGCTGCGACAATAGTTGGGCAGCTTGACGTTCTTCGATGGTGTTTTGAGGATCTAGATATTGAGCGGCTAGTAAATAAGGCTGATAGCGAAAAATCCAGTTATTTTCTAGCGGATGGTAGTCGCCGTACTTGAATACAGATAATTTGAGGTCTTCGTAATGTTGGGTTTTGATAAAGTTTGTCACCCACACTCTCAGTATTTTGAGGCAATTGTCCGGGTGGGGTTCGCTGAGGATTTTCTGGCTAATAATTTTAATTAAGTCGCGAGCAAGTTGGTATTTTCTCTGACCGATCCAGTTATTTATTAAGATGTAACAGCAGCGTTTAAATAAGTTGTTGAATTCTTGTTGGCTGTCAAATTCAATGATTACGTGCAGGGCTTGAATTACTGTGGGGTTAACTGGAGCAATTTGTTCGATAAATATTTTTTTAAATTGTTGCAAAACTACTTCTGATGCTGAGCAGTCGATCTGATTTATAAAAAATTTGTAAATAATTTCTTGAGCTGCGAAAACGGTGAGCTCGGATTGTTTTAGTTGAGCTTTTGGTTGAGGCGCGAACTCATCGGGCAATATATTGTTTGTGAGAGCATGGAGAACTTTTGACTCTTGTGTTTCGGGTTGAGAGGAAAAGTCCTGAGATGGCATAACGTCCTCGCTCAGTTGATTAAAAGACTATTATAATTATCATCGTTGATTTGCAGCTAATAATTTAATTTTTTACTTGACTTTTGTGAGCCTACAGTTAACCCCCCCGATCGCCCTTTTGGTAAGGGTAATCGAGGGGGTTAATTATTATACCATTTTCGATCTTCGCATTGAAGATTTTCGTCGATGGAAGAATTGGGTATGACTGATGAGTGTCAGGGCAGGGGGTAGGCATTCTTGGCACTACCCCCACGTCATCCTCGTTTTTTGGAGAATGAAACAGCCCTGGATATCAAGCAGGGTCTGCTTGAGCTCGTTTTTGTAGCAGGCGGGCAATTTCTGCTTTTTCTACAAGTCCGACGAGGACACCGTTTTCGCGAATGACGGGGAGTTCTTGCACTTTCAGTTGTTCGAGAAGGGTGACGACTTCGAGGAGGGATAATTCTGGTTTGACGGTGGTGGAAAATTCGATCGGCTTGAGGAGTTCTTTCACCAAAACTTGGGGCCAGCTTCCGGTAGGAATGGTTTTGAGCTCGTCAACCTCGATCGCCCCTACGAGTTGTCCGCTATCATCTGTTACCAAATACCGGCGCCAGTTTTGAGGATTGCCGATCACGTAGTTGTTGGCAAATTCTCTGAGCGACAAGTTTTCAGGGACGATCGGACTTTCGGCGGTAAGAGCATCTGCGGCTGTCAGCCCTGCTAGTTCATTTTGAACAGTACCGTATTGTGCGGATTGACCTGCATTTTGCAGCAAGAACCAACCAATTACTAGATTCCAAATATTACCGAATATGCCTGTAGCAATGGCAATCCAACCAATGATTTGACCGACGCGACTAGCAAAAATTATGCCTTTGTAAGGGTTGCCGGTAATTTTCCAGACAACCGCTTTGAGGATGTTGCCGCCGTCGAGAGGCAAACCGGGAATTAAGTTAAATAAAGCCAAAACTAAGTTGATGGAAGCTAAAAGTCCGACGATGGCGGCTGCGGGGCCTGTGAGGGCTGCACCGATGCCGATCGCAGTTAACAAACCGGACAAAAATAAGCTAACTAACGGGCCTGCAATGGCGACCCAAAATGCTTCGGCCGGGGTTTTGGATTCTCTTTCCAAATTAGCCAGCCCGCCAAACAGAAATAGCGAAATTGATTTCACGCCAATTCCCTGTTTGATAGCTACCCAACTGTGTCCTAATTCGTGGGCCAAGACGGAAGCAAATAACAGCAGGGCTGTGAACAATCCCAGCATCCAAGGCACTACGGGGCCTAATGCGGGAAACAGGTTAGCTAGTGCGCCGCCGTATTGCCAAGTTACTAAACCCAGAACTAGAAACCAAGATGCGTTGACAAAAAAGGGAATTCCAAACAGGTTGCCGACGCGAAATGTACCGTTCATAATTGGCTACCTCTGATATTATGAGCGAGAGTTTTTTCTCTCTGTCTCCTTATAGTAACGAAATGTAACTGAAATGTTAATCTTTTAATTAGGGTGTTATCCGTCTGTGGAGGTTCGGTTTGCTGAATCATCACCGCCGGCTGCGGTTGGTGCTGCGGGGCTGCCAGGAGTTGAAAATTCCTGTCGAAACAGCGGAAGTCATCTCTCTGAGGACTGAACATTATATTTATTTGAGTTTTCAATAGAAGTTTTCAGTCGGTTTTAACCCAGATGTTGCACCATTCTCAAGAAGCTCTTAAAAACCGGGTTTCTGAACGAGAGATATAGGTTGTGATGCTAAATTCGCGTTCAGAAACCCGGTTTTTGCCACAGGTGCTCTTCTGTCACTGAAAACCGACTTTACCTTTGAGACGGGGAATTAATTCCCTGGCGGACTATTACACCTCTGGCTGGATATCAGTTTCAAGCAATTTTAGCTATAATTACTTACCCTAAGAATAGTTTTGGTGCTAATAATTATGTCTGAATCTTTTTTGCTAGGCCGCCTGCTGCTGCAATTCAACAGCGAAGCGAGCGAGATTATTACAGATTTATCCGCTGTGGCTTTAACTCCCGACGGTCATTTGTGGGTGGGTTCCGATGAGGGGACTTCGCTGGAATGCTTGTCGCCTGTGGAACCTCATGTTTTTGGAAAACATCAAAAATTTGCGATCGGAGATTTTATCGATTTATCGGCAGACGACGAAATCGATATTGAAGGAATTGATTTCAGCAACAATTGCCTTTGGCTGGTCGGTTCTCACAGCACAAAACGCAAAAAACCTAAAGGTAAAGATTCCGAAGACGATATCGAAAGATTAGCCACAATTGAGACAGATGTCAACCGCTATTTGCTAGCAAAAGTTCCTGTAAAAGACGGGATTTTGTACAAGTCAATTTCCCATCCTGAAAATCCCCAAATTCAATTAACGGCGGGATGCCTTCAGCGGACAGAAACGGGCAATTTGCTGACAGATGCGCTCCAAGATGACAAACATCTCGGCTTTTATTTTTCTGTGCCAATTCCGAGCAAAGAAAATGGCTTCGATATTGAGGGGTTGGCGGTGCGGGGGGAGAGCATTTTTCTCGGTTTGCGGGGGCCGGTGCTGCGGGGTTGGGCGATAATTTTAGAACTGGAAGTCGAAGAGGCAGAACCGGGAGTTTTAAGGCTTAAGGAAATTGGGGAAGCAGGGAAATTGTACAAAAAACATTTTGTCGATTTGAACGGTTTGGGCGTGCGAGAATTGTGTTTTAATGGGGAAGATTTGATTGTTTTAGGCGGGCCGACGATGACTTTATCGGGGGCGACGAGGGTGTTTCGGTTAAGGGATATTTTAGGGCGATCCTCTTCGAGGGCTTCGCTAACGGGCGACAGTATTTCTGGGCAAGATGGGGGAGATTTGGAGTTTTTGTTTGACTTGCCTTTTCAGGTTGGTACGGACAATGCTGAGGGGTTGAGTTTGTTTCCTTATTTGGGGGAGGAGAATTCGCTGTTAGTGGTTTACGATTCGCCTGCTGCGAGTAGAATGGTTGGGGAAAATGCGATTTTTGCCGATGTTTTTAGGTTGGGTTTGTAGTGAGGACTTCAGTCCTCAGAATTCAGGACTAAAGTCCTTACTACAAACAGAAATTTGGTTAATTGTCGATCGCATCTTCACCCGGCGGTTTGCTGTAGCGCTTCAATTCCTCAATTAATCGAGTATCGTTAGAGGCTGTTCTCGCTCCGGCTTGGGCCGCCCACTGCTTCAAATCTTCAATTTGCGATCGGGCGATCGCAGCTAAAGGTACCGTATCCTCGATCGACCTCAAAACATCCTCCGTCGTCAAATCCCGGCGCTGTCCGTTCACAAAAGTCCCAAACGCGCGGTACAATCCATCAATCACAACTTGCTCAATTTCCGCACCGCTAAAATCCTTAGCAGACTTCGCCAAAATTTCCAAATCAAAGTCGCGCAATCTAGTCGGCCGCAAACGCTGCAAATGCACCTTAAAAATATCTTGCCGTTCCGATTCTGAGGGCAAATTCAAAAAGAAAATCTCATCAAATCTGCCTTTTCTCAACAACTCCGCCGGTAGAATTCGCACGTTATTTGCAGTTGCTACAATAAACACCGGGCTGGTTTTTTCCTGCATCCAAGTAATCAAACTGCCGAATACCCGGCGCGAAGTTCCCGAATCGCCGTCACCGCCGCTGATAATGTTGCCGAAGGCTTTATCTATTTCATCGATCCACAAAACGCAAGGGGCGATCGCCTCTGCCAATTGGATCATTTGCCGAACCCGGCTTTCGCTTTCCCCGACTACGCCGCCGAACAATCTGCCAGTATCCAAGCGCAGCAGCGGCAAACGCCATTCCGAGGCGATTGTTTTCGCAGACAAAGATTTGCCAGTACCTTGAATTCCTACTAACAAAACGCCTTTAGGATTGGGTATACCGTAGCGGCGCGCTTCGTCAGTAAAAGCATCTTGCCGCATCTTTACCCACTGCTTCAAATTCTCCAATCCGCCCACACTTTTTAGGGATTCTCTGGAGTTGAAAAACTCCAAAATTCCGGTTTTGCGAATTGCTTGCTGTTTTTCTTCCAAAACTCCCTCAATATCTGAGTCGTTAATTAGCTGTTTGGCCGCCAAAGCTTTAGCTAAAACCCGCCTAATTCGAGCGCGGCTCAAGCCTTGACAAGCCTTAACTAATTGTTCTTTTGCTAAACCGCTAACTTGCAACTGTTCGGGCTTTTCCACAATGTTGGAAATTAAATGGTCGATTTCTTGGACGTTGGGCAAAGGGAAATCAATTACTGTTACTTCTTCTTTCAATTCTTCGGGCAATTCTAGAGAGTGAGAAGTGAGAATTATTGTTTTTTTGCTGCGCTTCAATTCCCGCGTTAAATTGCGTAATTCCCGCACTACCGGAGCATTTTTTTCGGTGTAGGGAGCTCTCAAAATTGGGTGTAAATCCCGCAGTACAAATATGGTATATTCTTCTACAGCAGTCTTGCCGATGCGATCGAGCGCCGCCATTACCGAACCTTTTGCAGAACCGTTGTCTTCCCAGCCGCGCACGATATCCCAGAACAACACTCGGCGCGCGGGAGTTACTTGCAGCGCCACTCGGGCAATTACAGCTTCGACGGGTTCCTCCTCAGCGCCGACAATATACAGCAGCGAGTAGCGGGCGCGAATCATCAAATCCAGTTGCTTTACCAGTCCTGCAAAAGGGTTGTTTTGACCGCCACTGACGGCATCTAATTCTTTGGATTTGCTGTGATTTTCTCTCATTTTATTTATATTATAAACTTCCCTAAAACTTTTATTAAAAATACTGTTCGCAGTGAGGACTTTAGTCCTGCTAAGTTATTTAAAATAACTAAAGTCCTGACTGCCAACATTAAAATTATAACAAAATAGGAGACTGTTGGCTACTTAGCAACTTTTCGGGCTTGTTTCACCATCTCAATGAGAGTGTGATGAGCATCTTCAGCATCTGTTAAAGTGCGATCGAAATTTACTCTGACAGGCACTGTTTCGTCATTGACTCGAACGGTTAAATCCATACCGTTGGCATCAATCGCGAGCATTTGAGCGGATGTCGCCTCTGGTTTGCCACCGTAGGCTCGAGCGTACAAAACTACGGCGCTAGCGTGATCGTCGTTCATGTGAGTGCAGATGCGATCGCTAATTTCAGTGGAAAACTGTTCTGACATGGGGATTCCTCATATGCAATATCGATCGATTGTACTGCGAATCGCGGTTGAAAAATCACTTCGCAATTTGCTAAGATAACATTAAAACGATTATAGCGAGAGTTTGCTCGATAAATAAATTTGTTGCGATCGAGGAAGTGTATGCAGGTTATCTTTCAATCAGCGCTCGCGAAGTTCTGGGAAAAGTATTTATTTTGACGCGGAAACAAGCCTGCGCTCTGGGTACAAACTAGCAACAACAGCCCAGCGGTCAAATTTAGCTGAAGTGAAAGCCGTTTTTTTCTCAGCAGATAGAGTGGCAAACTTTACTGTCTTTAACATCAGAGGTAATAACTAGGGTAAACGCATCTAAATTAATTTGACAAAAACATGAATTTGTGCATTAATACATTACTGAAAAAACCTGCTTAAAATTATTAACTTTACCCCAAATCGAGCAGATAAAATCAGAACCTTAAGGTTTCAGGTTTTATGGATTTATTAAAACAGGATAATTTTTCTTCTGAGATTGGTGTTTAATTTCGAGCATTAACTGGCAGAGTTTAAACTTTTAACTAAATAATTATTGTCGATTACCGCTCGATATTGTTTCATTTTTAGAGTTTGTTTAGAAGCTTTTTCAGCTCTCCTAGCTATCCGGTAATTAATATATATTATAGGTATCAGAATAATAATTTGAGCGATTCGATCGCCAAGATTTTGTGCTGTAAAATACAGTTTTTACCACAAATCCAATAGAGGCGTTTTTTGTTGTTTCAGTAAGTTTATAGCTAAGCGACGTAGAAGTGCAGAAATTTCTGGAGAGTTCTGTAAATACTGTTAACTCGGGATTTTCTTGAAACTGGCGGGCGATCGACAATGCGGCCAAATCTGCCGCCTGCTGCACCAAACTCGCAAAAGATTGACTGTCGTCCGAATTTAGGGTAAGATATCATTCCTTAGTTTTAGCAAAAGCTATCGATGTGCTTGCCGCTAAACTGAGAGTTGCCAAGATAGCGGCAGACAAAATGCGACAGTGCAAACTCATTAATTTATCACTTAAATACTGACATTTGTCAATGATAACAAACAAAGATTAACCGTAAATTAAGCTAAAATTAAAACAATATTTTAGAGCGCGATGAAGACTTGTATCAAATCCGCCCTTCATCCGAATTATTCATCTCTCCGATCTCCCTCTGCGCTCTCTGCGTTCTCTGCGGTTAAAATATTCCAATTCAAGTTTAAGAAAAATCTTGTGGTGAGCATTTCACCTGCCCCAAAAACAGAATTTAAATGCAAAACAGCTCGTAAATACCAGTGCGTAACCCCAATTCCCAATTCCCAATGAAATCAACAAAATGCGCGATCGCCCTCGGCAGCAACTTAGGCGACTCCCTCGCCACAATCTCTAGCGCGATCGCAACTCTCAACAACACCCCCGAAATCACCGTAAAATCCCATTCTAGCTGGTATAAAACCGCCCCCGTCGGGCCTCCCCAACCCGATTACATCAACGCCTGTGCCATCCTAGAAGCTGCCCTAGAACCGAAACAATTGCTAGCAGCTTTATTAGAAATTGAAATAAAATTTAATCGAATTCGCCGCGAAAAATGGGGGCCGAGAACCCTCGACTTGGATTTGCTGCTCTATGATGATTTAATCTTAGAAACTCCGACGCTGACTTTACCTCATCCCCGGATGCTCGAAAGAGCTTTTGTATTAGTACCTTTAGCAGAAATTGCGCCAGATTGGGTGCATCCAGTGACAAAAAGCGCGATCGACCAACTCGTGCAAAAGGTAAACTGTTCGGGAGTGGAAAAAATGAAAATGTAAAAATTGAGCAAAATTTAATGGCTTCCATCGCCTATGATGTCATAAATTAGTGCAATCAAACATTATTCGCTTCTCGCTTATGCCATTAGGAAAAGAACTGCCCCAACTCCTCAAACAGCGCCTGTTTTACCAAGGGCGCAAATTCAACTTCGACGTAGCTAGGCTGCGCCTTCCCAACGGTTCCGAAGGCGACTGGGAATGTATTCGCCACCCAGGCGGAGCACTTGCAGTTCCCGTCACTTCCGAAGGTAAACTCGTCTTGGTGCGGCAATACCGATTCGCCGCCAAAGGGCGGATTTTAGAATTTCCCGCAGGTACAGTTGAAATCAATGAAAGCCCAGCCGAAACTATCAAACGCGAAATCGAAGAAGAAACCGGATATCGCGCCGGAAAATGGCAGGAATTAGGCAAATTCATGCTCGCACCCGGTTATTCTGACGAAATCATTTATGCTTTTTTAGCACAAGATTTGGAAAAACTGGAAAAGCCGCCAGAACAAGACGATGATGAAGACATGGAAACAGTTTTGTTCGCTCCAGAGGAATTAGAAAAAGCCATTTTAGCAGGGGAACCAATTGATGCGAAATCAATTTCTAGCTTTTTTCTAGCGCGCCCTTTTTTGATGTAAAATAGTATCGCGGTGCGTCGCTTACATACAGTCGGAAATAACTAGAATTGTGGCAGCGACGCACCTACAAAAATATTAAACCTCAAATCAAATGTCAGACTTAATTTTATTTTGGCACCGTCGAGATTTGCGTATTTCTGACAACATCGGACTGGCTGCCGCGCGCCAGCAAAGCCCGAAAGTAGTCGGGATTTTTTGCCTGGATCGCAATATTCTCGATCGCGATGACGTAGCGCCAGCCAGAGTCACCTACATGATAGGTTGCTTGCAAAAACTTCAGCAGCATTACAGCAAAGCAGGCAGCCAATTGCTGATAATTCAAAACTTACCCAGTCACGGCATCCCCAAATTAGCAACAGCCATCGATGCCAAAGCAGTATTTTGGAATCAAGATGTTGAACCCTATGCAAAAGAGCGAGATATCAGCGTATCAAAAGCTCTCGAACAAGCGGGAATTAAAGTTGAAATTTTCTGGGATCAAATCCTGCACGCCCCGGACGAAATTCGCAGCGGTGCAGGACAACCCTACACAGTTTATACACCATTTTGGAAAAATTGGCACAGCAAACCCAAAGCTGAACCAGTAGAGACACTGCCGATAACTTATCTGGAATTAATGACCGGATTAACCGCCCGAGAACAAGAAATCGCCAACCAAGCAGGTGCAATAGAAACACTGCCAACAGCATCTAGTTTGGGATTTACTTGGGAAAATCCGTTAGTAATAGAACCCGGAGAAGATGCAGCGCGAGCAAAGTTGGAAGAATTTTGCGAAATCGCAATTTACCAATATCAAGAACAGCGCAATTTTCCAGCAATTAATGGCACATCCCAACTCAGCGCCGCCCTCAAATTCGGTGCAATTGGTATCCGCACAGTTTGGCAAGCTACCCAGAGAGTAATGGAAACTTGCCGCAGCGAAGAAGCCTGCACAAGCATCCGCACTTGGCAACAGGAAATAGCTTGGCGGGAATTTTACCAACACGCCATGTATAACTTCCCTGAATTAGCAGATGGGCCCTACCGTCAAACATTCAAAAACTTTCCTTGGGAGAACGATGAAAAACTCTTTCAAGCTTGGTGCAGGGGCAAAACTGGTTATCCGATTGTCGATGCAGCAATGCGGCAGTTAAATCAAACAGGTTGGATGCACAATCGCTGTCGGATGATAGTCGCTAGTTTCCTCACGAAAGATTTAATTATTAACTGGCAGTGGGGTGAAAAATACTTCATGCAAAATTTGATTGACGGCGACCTTTCTGCTAACAATGGCGGCTGGCAGTGGAGCGCATCTAGCGGGATGGATCCGAAACCTTTGCGAATATTTAATCCCGCCAGTCAAGCTCAGAAATTTGACCGGGAAGGGGAATATATTCGGCACTGGGTTCCAGAATTGCGCCGAGTTGATACGAAACTTTTGCTAACAGGAAATATTTCACCTATAGAACGCCGGCTGCTTCATTATCCCGATCCGATCGTAGACCACAAAGAGCAGCAGCGCAAGTTTAAGGAACTTTATAAACTGCAAAAAGTTTAAATATTAAATTCAGTTGATTGATGGAGAATACCAGGTTATATCATTTCCGGTTACACTCCTGGTGATGTTGACTGTTAAGAGGGCGGGCACGGGGGCACCGCCCCTACTGACTGTTCACTGTTGATTGTTCGCTGTCAACAGTGAACTCGAATTTACTATTCCGATGAAGAGAGGAGTTGATCTGAAACAGGGCCGAAAGGACGATCGCATTATTTCGTCTGCTTTCGGGGAACTTGTACTAATTCTCAGAACTCGTGCAACAGTAGCTTTAGGGTGCATCGCCACTTGTCAATCCTCGCATTCGATCGACAATTTCGCATCGCTTTGCGGACTATGTAAAATTACGTAACAGCCTGGTGCGATACAAAAAAAAATTAGCTAATTTTGAGGAACAGACAAAAAATATTTCAGGGCGATCGCAGATTATGAAGTCAGGGTGACGAGCGTGTCTCGGCTGAACGCACAGGTATTTGACCGCTTGGCTCAGATTGTGAATCAAAATCAATATGTTACGAAGAACTCAGAAAGCAGGCTTCTTGAAAAGAAACTCCACATTTCTTAAAGAAGCTGAGTTGCCTATTGTTTAAACCAAAGTAAAAGTATAGAGCAAAAATCATGGCTACTTTCACCGTCACTAACACCAACGACAACGAAAGCGATCCCGGTTCCCTGCGATTTGCCATCAAACAGGCTAATGCCCAAGCAGGCGCAGACACAATTATCTTCGACCCAAATTTCTTTGCCGTACCAAGAACCATTGCCCTTTGGGCACAACTAATCGTCAACGACAGCCTCACCATCAAAGGCCCTGGAGTCAACAACCTGACTATCAGCGGCGATGCCAACAAAAATGGCAGCAACGACAATGGCGATGTCCGCCTCTTCTTCGTCAACCAAGGGACTGTTCAATTCAACAACCTCACCCTGGCAAATGGTCGGGGCAAGGGCGGCGATGGAGGTGGAGGTGGCGGCGGTATGGGGGGGGCCCTGTTCATCAATGGTGGTAGCGTCACCGCCAATAACGTCACATTTTCAAATAACCAGGCAATTGGTGGCAATGGCAGCTTTGGCAGTGGCGGTGGCGGTGGTGGTTTTGGTGGCTCTGGTGGCTCTGGTGGCAGTGGCCGTTATGGTGGCAGTGGCGGTGGCGGCTTTGGTGGCGGTGGCGGGATTAGCAGTATTTATGCCGGGGCTGGTGGCGGGGGCTTCAGTGGGGAAGGCGGTTACGAAAGCGACAGTCGCGCACGAGGCGGGAGTGGTGCAGGCAC
>NZ_JADEXD010000127.1 GCF_015207285.1 Tychonema sp. LEGE 07203
CCCCCCCCCCCCACTCCTTTCCCAGTTTCAATCCCTAGAAGGGAGTGGAGTTTATTGCGGCGCAAGCTCTACCGAGGTTGGAGAATCAACGGGGGGTTTCAATCCCTAGAAGGGAGTGGAGTTTATTGCGGCAAAAAGACTTGACATCCTTTTAAGCCTATGCGATATTAAGGTTTCAATCCCTAGAAGGGAGTGGAGTTTATTGCGGCATGAGTTAAGAAACACTTCTCATAATTCAATCGTAGTTTATCTGTTTCAATCCCTAGAAGGGAGTGGAGTTTATTGCGGCTCCTGTTTGGCAACGACAAATTTCAGAGGACGTAAAAAGTTTCAATCCCTAGAAGGGAGTGGAGTTTATTGCGGCGCTAGCAACTTAGGGGAAGGGTCTATTGGGTATCTCGTTTCAATCCCTAGAAGGGAGTGGAGTTTATTGCGGCTTAGCTCTAGTCGCATCAGAGGTCGATCAACCGGGTTTCAATCCCTAGAAGGGAGTGGAGTTTATTGCGGCTTTAATCATCAAAATTGCTGAAGAGTGGAAAAACTGGGTTTCAATCCCTAGAAGGGAGTGGAGTTTATTGCGGCATTGCGGCAAATGGGGTAATAAGTTAATACAAAGAAATGGTGGTTTCAATCCCTAGAAGGGAGTGGAGTTTATTGCGGCTTTGGATATCTACTGGGTTTCTTCTCATACTCATTAGAGTTTCAATCCCTAGAAGGGAGTGGAGTTTATTGCGGCACGCAACACTAAGCACAATTCAATTGTTATCTACCTGTTTCAATCCCTAGAAGGGAGTGGAGTTTATTGCGGCAAACAATACCTAATAAAGATAGAAATAAAGAAGTAGTTTCAATCCCTAGAAGGGAGTGGAGTTTATTGCGGCTTTCTCGCACAGTCTTATATTGTGTTTGATGAGAAGTTTCAATCCCTAGAAGGGAGTGGAGTTTATTGCGGCGCTACTAGCAACGGTAGTAATCCGATTGTTGGATTTGTTTCAATCCCTAGAAGGGAGTGGAGTTTATTGCGGCAAATCTCCCTTATCACTAGGTGAAGGGCATTTATTCGTTTCAATCCCTAGAAGGGAGTGGAGTTTATTGCGGCTTTAATGCCGCAGAGGTTGCGAAAATTATCGAATATTTTGTTTCAATCCCTAGAAGGGAGTGGAGTTTATTGCGGCAAAATATCAGCAGCAATTTCGAGTGCTTGCGGTAGTTTCAATCCCTAGAAGGGAGTGGAGTTTATTGCGGCCTTTGTCAATCCCTGTCAAGCTTTGTAAGTGTGGTTTCAATCCCTAGAAGGGAGTGGAGTTTATTGCGGCATTCGGATCGGGATAAGTAAAATCGTTGCCTGCGTTTCAATCCCTAGAAGGGAGTGGAGTTTATTGCGGCTTGAGCTATACTTTTAAAGTATTAATCATTACCTATTTAGTTTCAATCCCTAGAAGGGAGTGGAGTTTATTGCGGCATGTGGTTGATGCTTGGGGTGCTGAAGGATCGAGTTTCAATCCCTAGAAGGGAGTGGAGTTTATTGCGGCTCGCCCAATTGCAGAAAATCCCCAAATTCGAGAAATTGAGTTTCAATCCCTAGAAGGGAGTGGAGTTTATTGCGGCTTTAGTCCTATTTTTTGAGCCTTTAACTTTGCGTTTCAATCCCTAGAAGGGAGTGGAGTTTATTGCGGCTTATTCATACTGACACCCATTCGTGCCACTTCGTTTCAATCCCTAGAAGGGAGTGGAGTTTATTGCGGCTTTGCTGCCGATCAGTTTGGCGATGTCATCAGGGGTTTCAATCCCTAGAAGGGAGTGGAGTTTATTGCGGCTTCTTATCCACCGGGAGCCGTGAGAAGATAGAGGAGGTTAAAGTTTCAATCCCTAGAAGGGAGTGGAGTTTATTGCGGCACACAGAGTGTCAGCCAGTAAGCTTGATGTTTTAGTTTCAATCCCTAGAAGGGAGTGGAGTTTATTGCGGCTTCTTTACGATGTCATCAATAATAAGTAAATTAGCCCCGTTTCAATCCCTAGAAGGGAGTGGAGTTTATTGCGGCCCCCGAAGCGATCGCCCAAATATGGCAGAGCGTGATGTTTCAATCCCTAGAAGGGAGTGGAGTTTATTGCGGCCGTGGTGTACCTCAATAGCCTCTCGTGTGGCCTGCCGCAATGTTTCAATCCCTAGAAGGGAGTGGAGTTTATTGCGGCATATAGGCTCCTTTTTGCCGGGTAGCGTAAGGGAAGTTTCAATCCCTAGAAGGGAGTGGAGTTTATTGCGGCGGAGATATCTTAAGTGATGCCCCCCCTTGCCTAGTTTCAATCCCTAGAAGGGAGTGGAGTTTATTGCGGCTTCACCGTCTCCCGTGCCGTTCAGCAAGTGGCAGTTTCAATCCCTAGAAGGGAGTGGAGTTTATTGCGGCGCTAGCTAAGCTTGGTACCATGATGGAGCTACTGGGTAAGTTTCAATCCCTAGAAGGGAGTGGAGTTTATTGCGGCGCAAGCTAACAAATGCTCGATCGCTTGCTCTCTAAAGTTTCAATCCCTAGAAGGGAGTGGAGTTTATTGCGGCAGGGGAGCCATGTTGAATTCATTAGATTTATCAGTTTCAATCCCTAGAAGGGAGTGGAGTTTATTGCGGCTTATTATGGGGGGGTAAATTGAAAATCTATGAAGTTTCAATCCCTAGAAGGGAGTGGAGTTTATTGCGGCTGGTTCTATTACTGAAACCGCTACAGAATGGCTGTTTCAATCCCTAGAAGGGAGTGGAGTTTATTGCGGCAATGCCCCAGGGTATTTAATTAAATTAGCTGACAGTTTCAATCCCTAGAAGGGAGTGGAGTTTATTGCGGCCGGCCAGCGCCTTTTCGGAGGTCCAATCAGGTCGTTTCAATCCCTAGAAGGGAGTGGAGTTTATTGCGGCGGGAATGTTTCGAGCGTTGTCGTGCATAGTTTTGTTTCAATCCCTAGAAGGGAGTGGAGTTTATTGCGGCGGAATGACCTCTAAAAATCTACTAATAAGTGTAGTTGCGTTTCAATCCCTAGAAGGGAGTGGAGTTTATTGCGGCCCGTCAGAAAGTAGCGTCCGCTAGGATGACTCAAAGTTTCAATCCCTAGAAGGGAGTGGAGTTTATTGCGGCTCTAGGCTTAGTCTTAAGTGTTTGGTGTGATTGGTTTCAATCCCTAGAAGGGAGTGGAGTTTATTGCGGCTCTGTAACTAAGAGTAATTTATCTCTTAGTTGTGTTTCAATCCCTAGAAGGGAGTGGAGTTTATTGCGGCCTAAGAAGTGGATGACTAATATCTTTGATGATTTGTTTCAATCCCTAGAAGGGAGTGGAGTTTATTGCGGCAAGTCATTAGGTAATTTTTGCAGTAAGTTCTCATTGTTTCAATCCCTAGAAGGGAGTGGAGTTTATTGCGGCTGAAGACTTTGAACAGTTTAGAGATAATATTCTTCTTCGTTTCAATCCCTAGAAGGGAGTGGAGTTTATTGCGGCGTTGGTTTGTTGGGGATTACCCGATTTACTGCATCAGTTTCAATCCCTAGAAGGGAGTGGAGTTTATTGCGGCGGTGGGGTTAGGGTTCCGCTGGCATCAATTTTTGAGTTTCAATCCCTAGAAGGGAGTGGAGTTTATTGCGGCAGAAGCGCAACACATAAGCGTAGTTATCCCTGAGTTTCAATCCCTAGAAGGGAGTGGAGTTTATTGCGGCTTTAAAAGATATAGTAGAAGTCATAGGTAAAGTCCAGTTTCAATCCCTAGAAGGGAGTGGAGTTTATTGCGGCTTTGATAGATAGTAGAACCAAATCCACCATCTCCGTTTCAATCCCTAGAAGGGAGTGGAGTTTATTGCGGCCTTTTAACTTTGCGAATCGCAGAATTATCAGTTCGTTTCAATCCCTAGAAGGGAGTGGAGTTTATTGCGGCTAGTAGAGGTCTAGTTAGTCAGTTTTGTAATATAGTTTCAATCCCTAGAAGGGAGTGGAGTTTATTGCGGCTATTACAGCAAAGTCCCCGCTATTCAAAAAAGGGTTTCAATCCCTAGAAGGGAGTGGAGTTTATTGCGGCCCTGCAATGGTAGCTTGACAAGCAATCTCGCTTTAGTTTCAATCCCTAGAAGGGAGTGGAGTTTATTGCGGCTTTTAACCTTTAGATTTAAACATAAAATCTATTAATGTTTCGTTTCAATCCCTAGAAGGGAGTGGAGTTTATTGCGGCTCAAGAAGATGAATCGGTTGTTATTTAAAAAAGGGGTAGGGTTTCAATCCCTAGAAGGGAGTGGAGTTTATTGCGGCAATTTTCTCTCTCTTTCTTAGTAGATGAGGAAGAGTTTCAATCCCTAGAAGGGAGTGGAGTTTATTGCGGCTCGGTATCCATTACCGCCTAACACTTGCTATCGTGCCAGTTTCAATCCCTAGAAGGGAGTGGAGTTTATTGCGGCTTTGTAGGAAGGCACTTCGCCTCCTAAGCTTAAGTTTCAATCCCTAGAAGGGAGTGGAGTTTATTGCGGCGAAATACTAGAGCAATTGAAGATATCAATACATTCGTTTCAATCCCTAGAAGGGAGTGGAGTTTATTGCGGCGGAAAACTGTAAATGGTCTTGTCAGTAGTTAGGTAGGTTTCAATCCCTAGAAGGGAGTGGAGTTTATTGCGGCGCTACTAGGTTCGATTCCTAGCTGAGATATTCCCTAGTTTCAATCCCTAGAAGGGAGTGGAGTTTATTGCGGCATTAGGACATTGCCAAATGAACCAGTAATAATCCCCCGTGTTTCAATCCCTAGAAGGGAGTGGAGTTTATTGCGGCTTATGCGGACGGATATGAGATCGAGTTTGATTTGTTTCAATCCCTAGAAGGGAGTGGAGTTTATTGCGGCCGCCGGTGTGTGAAACCATTGCTCTATTTGGTTTTCAAGGTTCAGTTTCGCCAACCTCATCCCAAAATACCATTTCAGTCCCCGTTCTGTCAATACCATAGCTCGCACTTTAACCTAAAATCCTTATGTAGCAACAGTCCTAGCGATTTCGCCAACCTCATTTTCGGAGAGGGAGCATCAAACCCTTACTCTATATAGATTATAGCCTAAAAATTTGACCCCCCAAATTTTACACCTACAGGTTGGCGAATTTTTACGCAAAGAAAATAGTTCGATCGATCGGAACTACCCCACCAATGCGCTCAATTTTACCCTGACAGCAAGCGCACAACGGAAAAAATAGGATACTGTCCTCTGGAGGCTGGATGAATTTAGCCAAGCGCGATCGCAACTTAGCATACTGCGTTTCGCTCAAATCCGCACACTCAAACACACTGTACTGCATCCACTGCCCGTAGGATTTGAGAATTTTGTGAACTTTAGTCCGCCGCTTGTCTTCCGGGATATCGTAAGAAATCAGAATGTGCATAATTATTTCAAAACCAAAGGTGGATATTGGTCGATTTGGCCCATCAGATATTTCGCCAACAGTCGCGCTTGAATCTCAAAAGCTTCGCGATAAGTGCACTTGCGCCCCACAACAGGATGCTTGAACTCTGACTGTTTTTTCTTTTCGTACAGCTTCAGAAATTCCTTGCGCCCACTTTCTGAGAGTCGCACCACATTGCTCAGAGGTTCTACAGTAAAATCATTCGGAGTCAATATCCGATTGTTGATAGCATTTAAAATCACACTATCGACAACTAAAGCCCGAAATTCCTCCATCAAATCAAAAGCCAGTCCGACGCGGCCGTAGCGCTGAACGTGGAGGTATCCTAAATAAGGATCGAAACCAACAATATTGATCGCACTTTGCACATCGCGACGCAAGAGAGTATAACCGAAATTCATCAAAGAATTCACTGAATCGATCGCCGGCCTGTGTCGGGGTTTAAAAACAAATCCCTCAGCGCGAATTAGTTGATTGAAAACTCCAAAATAAGCCGCACTTCCCGCACCTTCCAGCCCGCGCAGAGAATTTATATTGTCAACTTTGTTCAGCTTATTGATAACATTCTGAATTACAGTCATCGCTGGTTGCAAATTTAGTTCCGAATAATGACCTTGAGTTTTGTACAAACTGTAGCGGTAATTTTTCAACTTACCTCGAATAAATCCGCGAACAGCGTGAATAGCTTGAGGAGTTTCTCCAGCAGCCTTCCATTGAGCATCGCGGACGAAAATATTTTTGGTTAATTCCGGTTCTAGCGTGCCGAGATATTCCCCTATCTCCGAGATAAAAGTCAGGGAAACTTTGTGCTTGAGAAGTTCTGCAATCGCCGCTGGGGAAACAGTCGCCCGTCCCAAAATAACAATTGCTTCCAAATGAATTAAAGGCACTTCCTGCAACATTTTATTGTTGCACTTGACCACAATGCGTTCGTCAACCTTGCCGATAAAAGCGTCGTCTTGATTGATGTAAAGTGTTCCCATTTTTGAGTCCTCAAATTATCTATTAGTAGTCTTTTGATTTGTGAGCTTGTCCGCCAGGGGATGCTTGGCTAGTCGGCAAGTCCGCCAGGGGTTTCATATCGTTTCCGTTTGGATTGGAATGATTTAACCGCAGAGTACACAGAGTACACAGAGGGAGAGAATATATATCTGAGTCATTCCGATGAAGAGAGGATTTGATATCAACCCCAGTTTCATAGATCGAGTCGGTTCTAACACTCGCCAACAAGTGAAATAAACCCGCCCTTCCCTACCATAAACACCCGATTAAAATCGAGCCAAGTTTTCAGTTAAAACCAACTGAAACTTATAAATTTAGCTGGCTTCTTGATAGCGCAGGATTTTGTCAGTCACCTGCGGCAAACATTGAGGGTACAAACTGCATCCCTGACAGCGTTTACTGTAATTTGCAGGCGGCATTTTTCCAGTTTCCAACAAAATTTGAATAGCCGAAATAGTCACCACAGCTTCCTGTCTCAAATCCTCGGAAATCTCGACTTTTTGCCGCTGGTGCGACTGCGCGTAATAGACGTATCCGGTTTGAATTGTTTTCCCCGTCATCTCTTCCAAACACAAAGCTTGCGCGCACACTTGCAACTCGTCGTTATCCCATTCCCCCTTCTTACCGCGCTTGTATTCAACCGGATAAATCTCGCCATTCTCCGATTCAATCAAATCCGACTTACCAATCAGCCTGTAGCGTTCCGATTTCAGCCAAATCGCCCGAATTTGCCAAGTTTCATCGCGATTAAGTTCTCCCATAGTGTGAACGCGCTCGTGCAAACTTGTCCCTTCTATGGTATACTGATTTTCCGCAAATTCCCCCGCGCAAAGCATCCGCCAGCAGCGGTGGGCGCAGTAGGAGTATTGGTTCAAAGATGCGATCGAAATGTAATCATCAGTGTGGTTCATAATCTCAATAATTTGTGCTTAAAATTCTTGTTTGTCATTGCGATCGTCCTCGCGAAGCAATGATAAACCTAACTCAAACGTTGACTCCACCATATTAGTTTCTGCTTCAATCTTGAGAATTTTTAACAAAAATTCGGCGCGTCATTCCCATGCCCATCGGTGTTTTTCTCCCCAACCCGCAGTACAAAGCAAAATCAGCCAAAGCATTAATTTGTTTAATAGCCAACGGCTCCACATCTCCCAAGATTCGATAAGTAACTTCCCCAACAACTCCGATAAAATTGCTGTGATAATTACTTGTAACTTCTGTTTTGATATTGACAAAACTCGGAAAAAGTGCATCCAGCGACAGCGGAGAAATCTCAATACCGCTGTACTTGTTCCAGCGAGTGAGAAGCCTGTTAAAAACGCATTCTCTCGTGGGCAAAACTGAATCAAATTTCCCTTGACGAAAAGATGTCGGAGTAGCGAGGCTGAAGGCGATCGCTCGATTAGTGTCAGAAGCGCGATCGTACAATTGAGAGTAATCGCAAGCATTAGCCCAAGGCATATCTAGTTGTGGCGTTCCCAAAATCTTAGTAATTAACAAATCAGTAGGGCCCAGATGCCACGGTTTCGAGGGATTAAGATTCAGCCAAAGCTGAGTTAATTTCCCAAATAGAGAGTCATCGAGAAGAGTAATTCGCCACCAACAAAGGGTATGTTCGGGAATTGGTTGTGAGTGTTCCCATTGCAAAAAATGGTGTTTTTTGAAAGGGCATTTTTTAGTTTGTAAAGGGCTGAGGGTGAAGGCTTTATCTGCTGCAGCTTCGTGCAGGTAGTTGCCGAGTTCTTTGTCAACCGAGCTCACAAGGGTGAGAAAGAGGGCGTGCAGGTGTCTTCCCGTTAGGTATCCAGGGGATACTGGGGAGAGGGGGAGGAGGTTGAGGATGAGGCTGTGCGGCATAGTTTGTTAGCTCATTTGTTGGTATGGAAAAAAGAAAATTCACAGGATTTGTGCAAGGCCAAAGAAACCGGGTTTTTTACCTAATCTGCAGGTAATACCAAATTCATAAAATTATGCTACCAAGAAAGTTTTACTCCCCCCCTTAATAAGGGGGGGTTGGGGGGGGTAGATATGTAGCGCTATTTTATGAATTTGGTATAACAACGAAGGATTTTCGTAAAAACCCGGTTTATGCCCCCGTGCGTAAGTCCTAACTCAGTAAGTTTATAGTGAAAATTTTAGCCCTCACTGCGAACCTTTTTGAAATTTAATTAGCCCGAAAGCGATATTCCATACAAGCTGGAATTCTGAGGTTTTCAAACTGGTAATGTTCGCCGCGAATTTTGATATTTTGAATCAAACTTACTGGCGGCATATTCACCACGTCGTAGCTGAGGACTTGATGGGAAAACATCACATCTAAGGGATTGAGCAAATAAGGAAAAATAAAATCGCCATTTTTGCGATTATCGCCATTGCCCATTTCTTCAGTCGTTAACTCAGCTTTGCTCATCCACTTTCCCAGACGAATCCATTTCGCCAGTTTCAGAGGCTTCTTTGAAAGTACAAAAAACTCAAATTTGCTTTCAGGAGCAATTTCTTTGGTTCTGCCAAAACCGGGGATGTTTTTCTGGGTTTTCTCCATCTCAACGTGATAGTTGTTGTTGGCGTATTTCCAAGTATTGAGGGTGGAGGAGTGAGAAATAGAACGCGCCGGAGTAACATAAATCCCCTGTTGGTTGAGCGCCGTTAAATGCTGCTCGTATTTAGGAACTTGTTCGGGACAAAAATAGCGATAGGAATCTTCTTCAGCCACGGTGGTAGAATAGATGGCGCTATCCACCAAACCGAGGGCGTAACAAAGTGCGTAATTGTGAATTACAGGCTCTGTTTCGTAAAGTCTCCCTATCTCGCGAGTTGCAAAATAAAGGCTATCGTGCAACTCGATTTGACAGCGGTAAATTGAAGGCACGATATTTACTCCGTTGCAGCAGTTGCTTTTTTACCTTTCTTGCCTTTCTCAGAACTCTTTAAGATATGTTTCTGAGCGTAAGCAGTTGATTCAGTATTAGCTTGAGCCAGCATTTCTTGCAGTTGAGTTTCATCGCTTGAAATCGACTTAACCTCTGCTAACAATCCGTCAAAAGCTTCGCCGATAAAATCGCGGTGGGAGATGCACTCTTCATCCATCAGTTGAGAAATTGCTCGGTTTGCATTAGTCAAAACATCATCTTCATTCAGAGGATCGGGAGGATTAATTTTGCCAGCAGCGCTCATCAAATCATAGATTTTTTGCGTCCACCGCAGGTTGCTAACAATCTCGCCATCGGCAAAAATTACCCCGATTAATTCATTGCGAACTCGCCCGGTGCGGGTAGTTTGCGCCCCGTAGTGCCGCGTTCGGAGAATGTTGTTGAAAACGTAGAGAAATCCTGTTTCTGTGGGGTCTTTCAACGTTACAATGCTGGGGAAAAAAGTTTGAGGCAAAATGTGGTCTTGGCTGTTGATGCGGCTGGTGACTTCTCCTTGACGGCTCATTGTTCCGCTTTCAAACGGTGCATTCAGGGTAAAGTTTTGGTGAGAATCGTCGAAGGGAGTGATGGAATAAGCGGTATCTACAACTACTTTGGATTTCTCAGAACCCGAATCGCCGATCGCAAAACCGTACAAAATGCAATCAGGAGTAGTTTTGCTGAAATCGACGTTGTAGTCGCACTTTTCCCAGTCGCCAATTTTGTAATTTCGCAGCAATTCCCGTCCCGTTAAACGTTCTGGTGTAGACTGTTTCCGCTTAAACATCGCTAAACGGCTGATGTGCGTTTTGTCTGCAATCCCAGCACTTACCCTGGCTTTATTCAATTCGCCGTCAGTCTGAAACAGCGGGTAAGATTCGGTAACTCGGATAGTGATGAAGTGGGCGTATTTTCCCATCGGTTTTGCGGGAATTTCATCGTGAAAGAATTTGGAATCGAGGGTTTTCAGAAATTTCATGGTTGGGTTTCTCCAGTACAAGGTAATTGAAAAGATGCGGACAATTTAGGCTAATTCTGTTTCGGGAAGTTCATCAGGTTCATCCTGCTTCTTTTCCTTGCGTTCCTTGTCGTCTTCCAAGCGATAAAGGTAATCGCAAGTATCCCGAATTAAATTGAGTTGAGTGCCTGCCAAACGCGCGCGATCGCCCTTCAAACTTCCATCAAAAATCACCTCCACAAAATACTTAGCAAAATCATAAATTGCTTGTCGTTCTTCTTCAGAATTCAAAGCAGGTTTCCACTTGCCATCAACAAAAGCAAGTGTCGGTTTCCCTTCCGCCGCCCGCCGCCGCACGTTATTCATCAGCTTTGATAAACGTCCCGCCACAATATCTGTTAAAGATTCGGTATTGTTGGCTAAAGCTTTATCAAATTTCAGAATAACGTCAGCAGCTTCGTCAATAGGTTTCAGCACGGCATTAGCTTTGGCATATTGACTTTTTGCCCGATAAAAGCGGCGGTAAAGTTCTGTGAGTTCGCGCATTTGATTCACGGTTTTTCCCTCCGGTTCAAAGTAGTAATAAAAGTCTAGGTACAGGTAGATTTTGGCAATGGGTACGGATTCAATTTTGTCTTGTTTCCGCAGCCATTTAGTCAGGTAGTGAAAGACATAAAGCGGACTGGTTTCTAAATCCCGTGCTAAATTTGACAATTTCCCCCAGTCGGGATTGCCATCTTTTTTGCGGTTGACTTCTAAGTGAATGCAGTAAGCGGCACTTAGAGCATTTAGCGGTGAAAATTTACGTTTGTCTGATGTGCGAGGCAAAATGCCATCTAAGCGATAGTTGTCTTCCTTAATCAGAGAACGAATTGCTTGATGTTCGCCATCAATCACAGCGGTTTTTTCAAAATCTGCACCGCTAATAAAGGGCGGTACTGGCGACTCGGAAGCAACTGTTTTGACATCGAGGATTAGCGGTAAAGCAAAAGCTAACCAAGCCGGCATTACCCAAGATTCGGTATCTGTGGCATCTTTTCCCGGTGGCAATGCTAGGAAGAAAAAGGTCAGCGGCTGATTGTCTGGATAGCTAATTTTGAAAGTGCGATCGTCTTCTGTTGGCAAATTCTCCTGAATCAATAATGAATCAACTTGTTGATAATTGTCAAGGGTAAATTTGGCAACTTGTTTGTCAGTAATTAAATGCTTGCGAATGTCAGCATCAAATCGCGTCCTGGCAATCCAACTGTAAGCTTTTTGGAGAAATTTGTTGGTTTCTGGAGTAAAGAAGTAAGCGGGATAAAGATATAGATAGCGGTATTTGCGCCCTTCAAAGTCACCTCCTGTAGCGTTGGTTTGATTCATCAAAATTTGTCTCAACATAATCTCGATCGACCAAATAGAGCAAATCTGACGCTTGGCAGCTTGTGCGTTAAACAAAATTTGGCGGTTGCTGTAAACTTGGGGAGCAAATAAAGTCGCCGATTCCATTTGTTCCGTCACAGTGTAAGCCGAACTCGACATCGCACAAACATTTTCGCGCCCTCTCCCTGTGATTTTTGCTGCACTGTAGCGCGCCAATTCTAGTAAAAACGGATCGGTTTCTGGTTTGACAACTGCACCTGTTGGTAAGGAAACAATGCGGCTGACATAGGTTCGCAAATCGTGCCAGCCGTCGGGAATTTCAAACTTTTCGACGATGGGTTTGATGAGAGTGGTGGCACATTCAACCATAGCGGTTAAAACGGCGCGCAATTGAGTTTCATCTAATCCTTTAGTGCGCTGAAAATACTGTGCGGCTAGGTAATACCAATCCAGAGGAACGCCGCCTGTTTTTTTCAGAGATTGGATTGCTTTTAAAGCTGGGATTTCATCAGCTAAACCTAAATGTTCGGCAAGTTTTTGAGTTAAATCTAATTCTGGTGGCTTTTGGCGTTTGGCTTTGGGCAATTCTTTCTGAGAATTAGTCAGTTGTTCTTGCCATTTATTCCAAATGCCGCGACTGAGGATATCCCCAAATTCTGCTAGCCTGTCAATCCGATAATCTTCGGCAAATTCTAGATTCAATTGGGCGGGCAAATCTCCATTTTTTTGGAAACTTAGCAAGCTGTCGCTGCGCTTTTTGGCGGAGGATGCTTTGGTGCTGGGAATGAGTTTGCAAGCTGCTTCGATGCTAACTTGCATGAGCTCGATGATATCAAAAAACAGCCAGTAAAATTCACCAAATTTAAAGCCTTTTCCGTCCCGGCTAAATCCGGTTGTTTTGAGCTTCAATTTGTCGGCACACAGGTTGCGAATTTTGGCAATTACTTGGTTAGGGATTTCAGCAGTTTCGATAGCCGGTGCATCGGTTTTAGCTAGATAAACTACGCCATCTGGCAAGTACAATAGCGGTGCATAAAACTCTCCCGGATGAGCGTCCATCAGAGCATTGTTGATGACATTTGTCAACACTCCGCGATTGTCTGAGAGGGAGTGATAGCTAAATTTAAGTTGTCCGTTGCTGAGGGAAGTCAAAACTTCAGGTAAACCGCTAGTTTCGGCATCGCTGGGATGTTTGATAACTGAGGCGAATAAGTCGGAAAGCCTGACTAAATTGGCTAGAGTTCCTCGAATTCTACCATCGAGTTTAGGCTGCAAACCGCGAATTTCTAAACCGCGATCGCTATCATATTTAACTCCGGCATTGTTGGTCATCCAGACAATATCGTCGATGTGATATTCCCAGTTTTCACCTAACAAACTATCTAATCCAAGTTGTTGCATTTTGAGAGCAACATACTCGCGTCCCAAATTGGGGGCTTCGTCTTTGTGAGGTGGTTTTTCTTGCCAATCTCGGTTGGCAAATTTTCCCTCTGAATCGTCCGTTTTCAGCCATTCTGAATAATCGGGGAATTTGTCGAAGTCGTGCAGGATGTACGATGCTACGAACAAAGCTATTTCTGTTTCGCCGCAGTTGCGTTTGACTGGATTAGTTTCTGGTGTTTCTGTCTTGAGTTTCTTGAGAATTCGGTAAGTTGGGAATAAGCCGTTAAGCAGGTGAGAAGTAAAGGACTGATCGTGTTTGCTGCGCTCGACGTTATTGCCTTTGGCGCGCATATATTCAGTAAATTGACCGCCTTTGGCTGTGGCTCCAACTAGCTGCTGGATCAAGTTGGGCAGGACGTTTTCGGCGAAAGATGCTAAAAGGCGATCGCCCTGATTTCCGTCGGTTTCTCGAATTGCTTCTTTAAACAGTCGAACTGTTAATAGTTCGTGTTTCGCTGGCGTTTCACTGTCATCATCATCGGAAGAATGCAGCCATTTATATAGAATATCGTCTTCGTTCATGTTTCTGTTTCCTCTGGTTCAGTGGGTTGATATTCCTGAATCGTACCCTGTCGAACAATCCACAATTTCCCCAAAACTTCTGCTTGTTCCAATCCGAGAATTAACGTTTCTATTGCTTCTCTCCACTCTGCAAAATTGGCACGAGATGTTAGCCGAATTACCACAATCCCCGCATACTCAGATGGATTGAACCGCATCCGATTGCCGAATCCGCGATCGGCAGTAACCAAACATCTTTCCTCTTGACGGCAAACATTAATTAGTTCCACATCGGGTGCTGAAGTCAAACCTTGACTTGGTACTGTTTCTACGTCATGCCCTGCCAAACGTAAAAAAGTGATAACGCGAAAATCTACATTTTCATCTAGCTTTAACTTCACGTTGTTGCTTCCTCCTTTTTTCCTAATGGAATCTCGGCATAATAATCTCGCGTTACTTCAGCAGCGTAAGCAATACAAGCGAATACATCGTCTCTTTCTATGCTTGGATATGCTTCTAGAATTTCGTCAACAGTCATGCCTCCAGCTAGGTAGTCAAGGATTAGGGAAACCCAAATCCGATGGCCGCGAATGCGAGGTTTTCCAAAACAGATATTTGGATCGATCGAGATTCGGGACAGTAAATTATCTCTAGTCACGGTAATTTTTCTCCAGTAGCGTACATCTTTAGCATATCCACCCTTCATCCTGCTGCGGCTTCCAGTGCCAAATCAGCGTCTCCAGCAACAAAGCCGATCGCCCAAATGCTATGGTGTAATTTGGCTTGCCATCAAATCGATCGCTCAAAGCGTAAGCCTGGAAATGAATTGGCAATCCGCACTTAGCGCGTAAAGTGGCCCGATCGCGATCGGAAACAAAACACACCAACCCTCGATTAGATAATTTGCGGCTAATCTCATTAGTTCCCCCTGTCACTTCCAAACCTTTGATAATTTGTACTTTGCCGGATTTAGCAATCTCGCTGAGGTCATCTCGCGAACAATAAAACTGCCAATCTTCTCGCAATTCCCGATATCCAGTTAATCTCAAATAACACAAAGCTTTCTCAAAACGGCTGGTTGCTAACCCGGCTTTTTGGGCTCGATTCATAAAGTCGGCACTTGCCATCACCTCAAAATGAAAGTTGCTCAGCAAACTGGGAAGATTGTAAGTTTTAAACCGTTCTTTCTCAGGTTCGTCTGGATTAGTCGTGTCGTAAATCCCGCAATTTAACTGGCTGATTCCCCGAAAACTTCTAGCCTCCTCAATAATTTTCTTTTTCTCTTTTTCCATGCAGCGGAAAAGCTGCCCTCGCATCTGTTTAATCGTAACTCCCAAAGCTTGCTCAATATCCGCTGCAAAATTATCCGCTGCTTCGGGATACTTGGTTTTCATCTGATAATTTCTTTCTAACTCTAAATGCACGCAAGCTGACTGAATTGAACCCCAGCGTTTGGGATACTGTCGAAACTCATTGACATAGCCGTAATGCTGGCGGATAGCGTCGGATAAACTAATGCGATCGCGCGTTTCGCCATCTTGCAGCGGGTGGTTTTCAACCTCAAACAGCCTCTCGACAATAAAGTTGGGCAGCAAAGCATAAGCTTGATAAGTTTCAAAACCTGGATGTCTCCCCAACCTCCCGAAACGCTGAATAAAATTCCCGGCATCTGCCGCCTCAAATACTAAAAAATTAATCCGAAAATCAACTCCCACATCAATTGTCGATGTTCCCAAAAGTAAGTCAGCATCTTCAACCGATTTAGATTTTTCTGTCTCGCCAGTCAATCCAGTATTTTCTCGGACTTTCAATCCCAGCGGCTCAAAAATTGCCTTGAATTTGGGAATTAAGGTTTTAACTGCCGCGATCGAGTTCAGGATAATTGCGCCTTTACTCCCAGGATGATCTTGAAAGAATTTCAAAATAGTTGTTTCGGCATTTTCGAGAATCCAGTTATAACTGGAACGCAGGTTTGGTTCTAACTTTTGCGGAAAAGTCAAGTTAATCGGATAACTAATCTGCCGCCAGTTGTCGCCTGCTGCAAATCGATAACCTCCCTGCTTGACTGGATCTATGATGCGATATTTTAACCCAGCTTTGGAAAACCCCTCTTCCAATAAATCATTGGGCGTAGCAGAAAGGAATAAAAATTTTTTGCCGGGAAGCGTGTGTTTAATTAACAGGATGGCATTGATGACGCTGGCAATTTGGGGAGATGAGAAAATGTGGAATTCGTCAAAGATGAATAGTTTGTAGCTGTCGTCAATTTTGGCAAATAGGCGATCGGGGTTGTCTCCTTGCCCTGCTTTGTTGCGCCGCAAATAGCGGAAGTCGTGGATGTAGTGAAAGATGTCGGGGTTTGTTAGCAAGATTTCTGAGTTGTCGGCGCGATCGCCCAATCCTGCTAATTTAGAAGAAAGTTTATTTGTGGCAATAAAATCTTCCAGAATTGCTGCATTCAAACGATAAATTTGCGGGTCGTTTTCCGGTTTAAACTGTGATTTGTAGTTTTTCACTTGTTTTTCCTGATCGCGTGCGAGTTCGTTTGTCGGGTACATTGCTAATGTGTACGTGCGATTTGTCATCGCTGCCAGGTAAGCTGCTAAACTTTTACCGTCCCCTGTCATCGCTGTATTGAATACCACGTCAATGCTTGGATCTTGCAAGGCTTGATAAGTTTCGACTTGATGCCAGGAGAGGGAATCCCAATTCGGAGGTAGGGTAATGCCTGGGGGGAGAGTCTCAGCAGGACGAGAGTAAACGGGTTTTAGGGTAATACTGTAGGCTGTCATGGCGATCGGTGGATTCATGGCAGATTTTTTTGAGGTTTTAAGTGCGTGACACGGGACTGCATTTACATTAATATTGATATTGGCACTTAAAACCTCATGTGTCAAGTATGTACTTACAATTTTGTTGATGCCTCGCAAAAAAGAGACAATTACACTTTCGATTCCATCGGGAACCAAAGAGCAACTAGAGGCGATCGCCCTTCGCCTCGGCATCTTCTGGGGCAAGTCACCCAGCGTGTCTGGCTTACTGGTGGCGATCGCCCAACAGCAAATCGAAGTGGGCGAACCCTTTACCCTCAATTCAGTGCAAGTACAATCATTGGACAAAGCTGTCAAATTTCTCAACGACTCCGGCGAAGTCGAAGCCGCCCAGATTGTACTGGGCTTACTCTTGGACAAAGCCAATCTGGAAGCCCCTATGCGGCAACAATTGCTCGAAAAAGTCAGCCAAACTGCAGAAGCGTGGCGGCTGCGAGTCAATCAACTCAAGGCAGACCACCAACCGTTCAGACTGTTTTACCAGTCACGCCAAGACAAAGTGAGCGAATTTACTGCCCGCAGTGCCAAAATTCGCCTCTACGACAAGCGCTTGTACCTAGAAATCTGGTGCGATGATGCTAACCCTAGAGAAATCCCGGAATTAGCTCACAATCGGTGTTTGCGCTTGGACAAGATTGTTAACTTGCTACCAGCCAGTGAAAATTGGCGCGAAAGCATAGATTATCTCGAAGTACACTTGCACTTTCGAGGAGGATTGGCTGACAACTATGAATCCAAGCCGGATGAAGATGTGGCAAATGAAATGGTGGGAGACGTGCGTCATGTGGTGAAGCGGGTATCCAGTTTATTCTGGCTGTTTCGAGATGTGCTGCGGTACGGGGAAGATTGCGTCATTGTTTCGCCGGATAACGTGCGCGATCGATTCCAACAAAAACTAATCGCCCTCTGCCGCCAGTACGACATCAAAATCGGCGATTAGAGGACTTGGAAGTACCGAAAAAAGTACAGGGACTTAAGAAACCGGGTTTTTTCCGAGATTAAGGGTTTGAATCGAGTATTTTGCTAAAAACCCGGTTTCTGACCACCCGCCCACACTTAAGAAACCGGGTTTTTTCCGAGATTAAGGGTTTGAATCGAGTATTTTGCTAAAAACCCGGTTTCTGACCACCCGCGCGACAGTAAAAAAAAGCAGCCCGTACAGGCTGCTTGGAGAAAAAAACCGTTGTTGAGTCGTAGGAGAAAACTTTAAATCGAATTCAAATTGCCGTGTTTTAAGTTTTAGTGATTTTGGTGGGTGTGAGGCTGCCATTCAATTTCACCACCGACATCTTTATCTACCGCTGACTCATCTTGCCATCAGAACAAAACTGCAAATCCCGATTAAAATGCTGCTGAAAGTTCGTTGACTATTTTTACCCTGCCTCTGAGCACTGCCCGCAGCAGGCGGTTGACACAGCCTCTATCTTCGTCATTGAGGGACTCGTCCAAAGTAGCGGCCATCAAACCGTAGCGATCGGCTAAAGTCAAAACGCCCGTGTCGCTGACAGAAGCGATGATTTCAGAGATAGCGCCGGGGAGGAGTTGCAAGCAGTTCATGGCAGTGCGGTTGAATTCGATATATTAATTATGCTCTGGTTTCCTCAAAAGATCGGTGATATTAATTAGGTTCCGAAGGTGATTATTTGGGGTGTACGTAAGTGATCCGAGTTTAGTCAATGCGTGACGCGAATCACAGCGCCAAAGATGCTGCGGGCAATTCCATAGCAAGCTAACCTTTGGTAGGACGCGGGATCGATGGCGTTTCGCTAAAATGATTGAATCTGTCAATCAGTTTAATTTTTACCCCAGTACCGAAAATGCTTGATTTTCTCAATCCCATTTTGGGCCGATCGCCCGATCGCATCAAAGCCAATGTAGAAATTTACACTTGGCAAACCTGTCCCTACTGCATCCGGGCAAAAACTTTGCTGTGGTGGAAAGGCGTAAATTACACCGAATACAAAATAGACGGCGATGAAGCAGCCAGAAATGCAATGGCCCTACGCGCTAACGGAAAGCGCAGCGTGCCCCAAATCTTTGTTAACAACCAACACCTCGGCGGCTGCGATGACATTCACAAACTTGATAGAGATGGAGAATTAGATGCCCTGCTAGCCCAACCAGCAGTTTAAACTCAAATATTGCAGCATTTTCAAGAACAGGCTTTCGGGCCTGTTCTGTCAAAGAGTAAATTTTCTGCTTGTGGGGTGGGCATCTTGCCCGCCCGCTGATTAACTCCAGTCCTCACTACGAACCTTTAGCAAATTTACTTAGATTATCTTGCCGCCATTTAGCATCCGATCGCCTGTCTGTTTGCAATTCTAAGACCCGAATCCCGTTATTTGGTAGGAAATTTAATTTTTCTTTTAACAGCTCCCAGTCGTCGATTATCTCGTGTTCCACGCCGTAAGTTGCACACAACTGAGCAAAGTTAATATTCTGCGGCGTGGCAAAAAACTCTTCAAAGGGCGGGTCAAATTTGGCAACGGGCAACATTTCAAAAATTCCGCCACCGTTGTTATTAATTAAAACAATTGTCAGATGACCGACAAATTTGTTTTGAATCAAAAAACCGTTTGTATCGTGCAAAAAAGCTAAATCGCCTGTTAGCAATATACTGCTTTGATTGCGGTGGGCAACTCCCAAAGCTGTTGACAGTGTGCCGTCGATGCCGTTAGCGCCGCGATTGACAAATGGTTTTATTTCTAAGTTGTTCGGCTTCCAGAAAAATTCGACATCTCGCACGGGCATACTGTTAGCAATAAATATCGGTGTTCCAAGCGGCAAAATTTGGGAAAGCAGCCAGGAAACTTTGGGTTCGATTATGTTGTTAATTTCTGATATTTTTTGGTCTATGGTTTGTCTGACTTGGATTTCGGCGTTGTGCCAAAGTTGGAGGTATTGGTTTGATGGCGAGGTTTGAACCCCCCCTAGCCCCAGGGCTGTTTGATTCTCTTGTAGGGGCTGCCCCCCGTGGCTGCCCCGATCTTGAAC
>NZ_JADEXD010000128.1 GCF_015207285.1 Tychonema sp. LEGE 07203
CCCTCACCCCACCCTAAATTTCTGACACTTAATTCCCGTATCAAACCAAGCTGAAAATCCAAGGAACTCCTTAAAAGTACGATCGCCCTTATTGCCAACAGCAACATTAGCCACTAATCTTAGTAGTGGATTATCGCTAAATTCTGTTGTGACACAATCATTTTCAAATAATGTTCCCAGTCCTCGCTTTTCCAATCAATCCCCTGGTACTCTAGATGATGAACTTCGATCGGCAGATGAGTTTGGCATCAGACCCGTTAAAGTGGGAGAATCAGGATTTGACGATATAATTAATGAAGGGACTGTCAAATGGGCAGTAACCAAAAACCTAGAACTCCTTGTAATTCCAAAGTTTTTAGATGTTAACAATGAAATCTACCACACGGTTATAACTCGCGGTCAGCCTGTCTTGGCTGCGGGAGAAGCCGAGATTGTCGGTAGTAACGGTTCGTATATTTTGCTAACAATCAGCAATCACAGCGGGCATTTCCAACCCACTTCAGAAAGCTTAGAACTAGGAATTACAGCCTTTAGGCAGCAAGGAGTTGATACCAATAATGCTGATATCGAATATGTGGAGTAGATAAATCATGACTCAATCTCCTACGACAAGATCCCTCGATCGCATCCTAGAACAAAATGCCGAATCTGTACTGATCTGGGTGAACAACATATTTTCAGGTCAAACCGCCCAACCGCAAGACTTTAACTGGCTGTTATTAGCCGATGTGGCCTCTGCAAAGGCTCGAAAAGGTGAAAATACTTCCGCTTTGTTCGATCGCACCTGGGCAGAAGTAGCAACTACAATTTACGATCGCCTATCTGAAGCCGCAGAACAGAAAAAACCAGGTAGCGGCGAATCTTTTACGATTTCCTCAATGATGTTGCGGGCTGCGGCGATCGGAAAACTCGGAGCAATTTCTGACCATCCTGTTCTCGATGTTAACTTAATTATACAATGGTTTTGGGATAACATCAAAGAGTCGCGGGAAGATGTGGAAAAAAAGGCGGCTGATTGGCAAACCCTACCCATTCCAGAAATCCGCGAGTTAAGACAACTTAAAAATCGATTGCAAGTTATCGCTGCACTTGCTGACACCGATCGATATGTTTTAGATGAAGAACTCAACACTTGGCTTGCGGTGCGGGAGAAATTACCGTAAAAGTGCGGTATTCTGTTATAATTTAATTCCACCTTCGTTTACCATAATAAATTGCCTTGGATTATAACTTTGATTGGAATCCAGCCAAAGAAAAGCAAAATATTCGCAAGCATCAATTAAATTTTCGTTTGGCATCAACTGTTTTCCGCGATCGTTCTCAATTAACAATCTATGATGAAGAACACAGTCAAGATGAAGATAGATGGATTACCATAGGCTTAGATGAAACCGGAGTTTTAAGGGTTGTTGTCCATACCTTTGAACAAACCGATCGCACTTCTTGCATAATTCGGATTATTTCAGCCCGTAAAGCTAATTTCACTGAAACCCAAGCTTATCAAGAGAGAAAATTATGAAATCAGAGTATGACTTTTCCCAAGGAGAACAAGGCAAGTTTTATCATCCTGATGCTACCTTTCATTATCCCATTTATCTCGAACCAGATGTCGAGGAATTTGTGACGAAAATTGCGGAGCATAAAAAGATTGAGGTGCAAGCTTTAGTCAATGAATGGCTGAGAAATAACATTAAATTAATTCAAAGTATTGAGTAGGTGAGAAACCCGGCTTAGGAATTGCGCTCATAAACCGGGTTTCTCTAAAAAATCTCAGATTCAAGGGCGAGATATTTACGCAGAAACTCGGTTTATGACCAAAGAGTGCGTAAGTCCTAAATCTATCTGTGTATCCTCGGTAACAGGGAATATTTCGCTTACAATACATTTGTAGCATCTTACCAAAAAGAGCGATCGAACTATGGGAATGACCCTGACCGAAAAAATCTTAGCCAAAGCATCAGGCCGCACCAAAGTCGAGCCCGGAGAAAACATTTGGGTAGAAACAGACGTGTTGATGACCCACGATGTCTGCGGGCCGGGCACCATCGGCGTTTTCAAACGGGAATTCGGCGAAAATGCTAAAGTCTGGAATCCAGACAAAATCGTCTTAATTCCCGACCACTACATTTTCACCAACGACGAACGCGCTAACCGCAACGTCGATATTCTCCGCGATTTTGCCGCAGAACAAGGGATAAAATACTTTTACGACATCACCGATCGATCGGACTTCAAAGCAAATCCCGACTACAAAGGAGTTTGCCACATCGCCCTCGCCCAAGAAGGGCACACGCGGCCAGGCGAAGTGCTCTTCGGCACAGATTCCCACACCTGCAATGCCGGCGCTTTCGGACAATTTGCCACCGGTATCGGCAATACCGACGCGGCATTTATCATGGGAACTGGCAAATTGTTGATTAAAGTGCCGGCGACGATGCGCTTTGTACTCAACGGCGAATTGCCCGATTATTTGTTAGCAAAAGATTTGATTTTGCAAATTATTGGCGATATCAGCGTGGCCGGGGCTAACTACCGGACAATGGAATTTGCCGGCGATACAGTCGAACGTTTGACGATGGAAGAACGGATGACGCTGTGCAATATGGTGATTGAAGCTGGCGGCAAAAACGGCACGGTGGCTGCGGACAAAACCACGTTTGATTACGTTAATCCCCGGACTAATGTGCCCTTTGAGGCATTTTACACTGATGCTGATGCTAGTTTTTATAGCGATCGCACCTACGATGTCAGCAAATTAGAACCAGTCGTCGCCAAACCCCACTCCCCCGACAACCGCGACTTAGCCCGCAACTGTCGCGATGTCAAGATCGATCGAGTTTATATCGGTTCCTGCACTGGCGGCAAAACCTCCGACTTTTTGAATGCAGCCCGCATTCTCAAAGGAAATAAAGTCAAAGTTCCGACGTATTTAGTACCGGCAACTCAGAAAGTTTACGAAGATTTGTTTGTCACCAAATACGACGGTCAAACCCTGTCGGAAATCTTCTTAGCAGCCGGCTGCATCGAACCCGCAGCGCCTTCTTGCGCCGCTTGTTTGGGCGGCCCGAAAGACACATTTGGGCGGATGAACGAACCCGAAATTTGCGTGTCTACAACTAACCGCAATTTCCCCGGCCGCATGGGGAATAAAGAAGCGCAAGTTTATCTAGCTTCGCCTTACACGGCGGCGGCTTCGGCGCTGACTGGACACGTCACAGATCCGCGCGAATTCCTGCGTTAGAAAGTAGTTGATGAAAGGTGTGCGCTGCATACCTTTCGATTAAATAAACAAGCTGGATGAAATTTGAAAATAATCGCCGAGGGCCTTAGCTTGCGCCTTGCTAATGGATCGCTTGCCGTTCACAACTTCAGATACCACACCGCTAGATCCGATGATACCTACCAAGTCTGCTTGACGGGTGCCGCTAGATTCCATGATGTGTTGCAAAATCTCGTGAGGTTCGGATTGGTCGATCGGATAGTTTTGGGTTTCGTAAACTTCAATTAGGATGACTAACAACTTGTATAAAGCCTTCTCCTCTGGAGTCAGGTGTTTAGCAAATGTTAGCCTTTCTGCAACTGCCAGGAGGCGATCGTATTCTTCTGGAGTTTCGATCGCCTTTGGAGATATTTCTGCCAGCAAATTGTTATAAGTGATTCGGTCAAAAGTAAGGATCATTTTTCCATTTGTCTTTGTCGTATTCAGCGTGGGTTAGGAAATATTTGTAGAAAACAGTTTGGTTATCGTAGTTGATGCCGGAAATCAGGCGATATTCGTTGCCTTTGATATTAAAGACGGTGAAATTTCCTACTGCTTCGGCATCCCGATAAATTTTGCGAACATCTTCCAAATTCTGCCATTCCGCTTTCTTGACAGTTTCTTTCCAAATCTCAATTTGGTTTTTGACATCGGGATATTTGGCAGCATCATTACGGAGGTTGCGGATCGAGATTAGGTGCATTTGTTTTGAGTTTTTTGGTGGTTTTGTATTGCATCTCTTTCCCTTCTCTAACGTGGCTTATTCCATCACTTTATACAGGACTTACCCACAGATTTTATCTGTAGATCGATCGCTGTCCACCAGAACTCTACAAGTGATGTAAAAGTTCGGTTATACAGCGCAATACTAAATCTGGGTTAGGTATCCCCTTTATTGTCATTGCGAGCGAAGCAAAGCAATCGCAGAGATGCAAGGATTGATTGCTTCGCTTCGCTCGCAATGACGGAATATTTATAACAGGGATGGTAAACTCGGATTTGGTATAAGTCCTGTTTGTATACTCATCCTCTCATATTGAGAGTAAAATGTCAAGGGTCGATCGGGTAAACATTTTTTAAGCCGTGTAGGTGAGTTGTATTTGTGCAGCCGAGGGTAAAAATCCCATAGATAGATGTATTCAGCCCTAAGTTACCGCAAGACATTCGATCGCCCTTTAATCCCACAAAGTTTCAAAACTCATGAGAGCTCACAATATTTCTAGCAAAATTGCTACCACATTTGCTTTAATTGCTATTACCATATCATGCAGTTCAACTAAAACAGTAAATCAAGCCCAGAAAAAAGCAGAAAAGCCGCAGCCACAGATTGCTTACGGCGATTTAATCGTTGACCCTGAATCAGAATATATGATGATTCCAGTTATTCTATCTGGTGTTGAAAAAGAATATGGACGCGATCCTATCTCATCAAAAATATTTGATGGAAAATCTAGCGGCAGCGGTACGATCGGTTACAATATGATTTTTTATAACAAAACCAACGGAGAATCTAATATTTTATTAAACAGAAAAGCCTTAATATCTAAATTTGAATATTTGCCAGGTAAAAAAGAGCCAGAAAATCTTAACAATCAAAATGGACAAACAAATCAACCGAAGCAAAATTCCTCAAAACAAGTATCCAGCCAGCCTCAGAATCAATTGCTGTTGTTTCACATCATAGATAGCGACACAAATGCTGATGGCAAACTTGACCGTGCAGACGCGATCGTTGGATATTTATCTAGTTTGGAAGGAAAATTGCTTCAGGCAATCACTCCGCCCGATACCCAGTTAATTAGTTGGGTATTTGATGAGAAAAGTGGCGCAATTTTTATTACAATTAGAAAAGACTCCGATGGCGATCGCAAATTTACCGAAAAAGATGATATCGATTTTGTCCGAGTTAGTGTCACCAAACCCAATGTTGGCAAAGAGATCATCGACGGTAAAACTCGGGAAGAATTGCAAAAAATTATGCTTAATTCAAAGTAAACATCAGCTTGGTACTGAAAATGACTGGATTGTCGGCTATTGTCTGCGCTATCTTTTGGAAGATATTTTTAAAATTATCTCGCAGCATCGAGAATTGGTTCGCGTAGAAGTAGATCGCCTCAATCAACCCCCAACGCCGCTAAAGTTGTGAATTCATTAGACCCACTCTGGAAGAAATTTGAGCTAGAATTAGAAATAGACTCGGTTTGTTGAATTGTTTATAATTGTATGATTCATCTGGCAACTTAGGAAACCCGGTTTCTCGATCGCCCAACTCGATCGAATTGCAAGTAGTCGGTAAATAGACGTGATGATTGTTATCGTAATGGGAGTCTCCGGTTCGGGAAAAACTACTGTTGGCAAGTTGCTGGCGCAATCTCTCAATTGGGATTTCAGCGATGCCGACGATTTTCACCCCGCAGCCAACATCGAAAAAATGAGTTTGGGCATTCCTTTAGAAGATGCCGATCGCATTCCGTGGCTTTTGCAACTGCAAAGTGAAATAGACACCTGGTTGTTAGAAAATAAAAATGTTGTGTTGGCTTGTTCTGCTTTAAAAGCATCTTACCGCGAAATGCTCTGCCGAGACCAGCAGCGGATAAAAATAGTTTATCTCAAAGCTTCTATTGAACTCTTAACAGCCCGGTTAAAAACTCGCGAAAATCATTACATGAAAGCAGACTTGCTGTCAAGTCAGTTAGGCACTCTCGAAAAACCCGAAGATGCAATTGTCGTAGATGCTTCGCAGCCGTTAGAGGCAATCATACCCCAAATTAAAAATTATCTGATCTGCGGTTAATTACCCCCGATAAAACCTGTTTGTAGTGAGGAATTTAGTCCTCATAAAACTTTGAAGACTTGCATTCCGATGCGGAGAATCTCTAGAGGTTTTGCGTGCTAATTTTTGTACAAATACAAGAAAGCTTCAACTTCAGCGGCGGTTGGTTGAGCTGTAATTGCTCCGGGTTTCATGACACTCATCGCACCCACCGCGCTCGCATAGGTGACAATTTTTGGGACTATTTCTGGATCTGCTAATTTTTTAATTCCATGTTTGCACAACTGCCGCACAAAACCTGCCAAAAATGCGTCTCCTGCACCTGTTGTATCCTCAACATCTACTTTAAATGCGGGGATTTTTCCTTCATTTTCCGACAGACAGTAGGCGCAACCTTTCTCGCCCGCTGTCACCAAAACACCTTCTACAGAATCGAGGCGGTAGGTAATAGCTCCAGCGTCGGTAGTTCCAAACAACCATTCGGCTTCTTCGTCGGATAACTTGAGAAAATCAACTTTTTTTAATAGTTTTCTAATGCGCGCTTTTGCTTCGTCTGGATTTTGCCAAAATACCGCACGCCAATTGATGTCAACTATAATTGTAACGTCGTAACGTTCTGCTAGTTCGATCGCTCTTTCTATAGCCTTTCGACTTTCAGGATAAGCTAATTCTAAAGTGCCTAATACTAAAAAATCAGCATTTTCAAACAGCACATCGGGTATTTGGGCGGCCTGGAGGCGGGTGTCGGCAAAATCCGCAGTATCCAATTTACCAAAACCTGCAAAAGATCGATCGCCCGCTTCATTTCGCAACACATAAACTTGCCGCGTCGGCGCACTCGGATGCCGCTGCACTCCAGCGGTATCAACCCCTACTTCTTGCAATACCTGCACCAGGGAATTCCCCAATTCATCCCCACCCACAGCACCGATAAATCCCGCCGCCGTCCCCAATTTAGCCACAGCACAGGCAACATTAGCAGGAGCACCGCCGGGATATGCCGTCCAAGATTCTACCTCTTCGAGAGATGCTCCTGGTTTGTCTGCTAAACAATCAAATAAAATTTCACCCAGACACAAAACGCGAGGATAAGTCATATTTATTTTTGATTTTGGATTTTTGATGTCACAGCAGCAGACAACTCAATAATTATTTTTAAGCCATCCGATCAAAATTGTCAGCTATTTTTTTAATCGGTGCTCCCTATAATATCAGACTTGCTGATACCGGCAGTTACACGCTCAACGCACTTGTGCAGTGCGGGCGTATCAGCAGTTTTACGTACCAACATCTCCGGGTTTTTGGGCCCGGATTTCAGGTGCATTCAGGTAAAGCTAGCATCCGCCACCCCGCGCGCCTGCTGCTGGTGCGTCTTGCAGTGTCGCGCCTTCTTTTCCACGAAGCCGCGATTATGCAAGCGAGTTGGTGTTTGCACTGCGAAAAAGCAGCCGCAGCAGATTTAATTTTCTCTTCATACTCGATCCCTCATCCTCTAGAATTGTATATAGGTAAATATGCACACATAGGAAAAATTTATGAACGGGAGCGTCTCCAGCACCCCTGTCACCCTTTCGGACAGAGAATTGCAAGTGGTAGAGTTAGTAGCGGCGGGATTGACTAATGAGAAAATCGCTGAAAAGTTAGAAATTAGCAAGCGTACTGTTGACAACCACATTAGCAATATCTTGAACAAGACTCGCGCTGACAATCGAGTTACACTGGTACGCTGGGCCTTGCAGTGGGGGAAGGTATGTTTGGACAATATTAATTGCTGCCCTCTACCGGGGCCGATCGATAAAGAAGTATCTTAAATAGGGATTTTGGTTGGGGAAAGGCAAAGAAATGATGCAAACGGCACAAGAAAAACAACTCCGCTATCAAATTCAATCGCCGGGATTGCCGCTGACGGTATATCGCGAAGTAGCAGCCCATTTGCGTCAAGTTGAAGGGGTGGAAATCGGTTTAATTCCGCAGCAGTCGCAGCGGTTTAATTACAGCGACAGCCAAATTGGAGGTTTGTGGATACAGTATCCTGAAGGCTTCGATTTGGTCGATCGCCAGCGGGTCGATCGCATTTTGGCTTATTATGGCGATCGTTACGGAGCTTGGGAATTATTAAGTCATTAGTTATTGGGAATTGTTGACTGTTAACTGTTGACTGTTGACTGTTGACTGTTAACTGTTAACTGTTAACTGTTGACTGTTGACTGTTAACAGTTGACTAACCACTAATAACTAATAACTAATAACAACTAACAACTGCCAACTGAAAACTGACTAAAAAAATGAGTGCAATTAAAACTTTACCGGGAACGCGGGATATTTTGCCCGCAGAAATTCAATATTGGCAAAACATAGAAGCAGTCGCTAGAACAATTTTGCAAAAAGCTGCTTATCGAGAAATTCGGACGCCAATTTTTGAACAAACATCTTTATTTGAACGTGGCATCGGCGAAGCTACCGATGTTGTGGGCAAGGAAATGTACACTTTTAAAGATAAGGGCGATCGATCGACTACTTTGCGCCCGGAAGGCACCGCCGGAGTAGTGCGCTCTTTTATTCAAAACAGTTTGTACGCCGCCGGAGACGTGCAGCGCCTGTGGTATACGGGGCCGATGTTTCGCTACGAACGCGCCCAAGAAGGCAGACAGCGGCAATTCAATCAAATTGGCGTGGAAGTGTTGGGGAGTGCGAATCCACGGGCGGATGTGGAGGTAATTGCGATCGCCTGCGACATCCTGCAAGCGATCGGTTTAACCAATTTGCGCCTCGATATCAATTCAGTCGGAAACAAGCAAGACAGACAAAATTATCGCCAAGCATTGATCGATTATTTTACACCGTACAAAGAGGAATTAGACGCCGATTCCCAAGACCGTTTGACTCGCAATCCGCTGCGGATTTTGGACAGTAAAAATCAGCGCACTCAAGAGATTGTTAAGGGCGCGCCGAGTATTTTGGAATATTTGGGTGACGAATCGCGAGATCACTTCGATCGAGTGCAGCAAATGCTCACAAACTTAGGAATCAGCTATCAATTAAATCCCCGATTGGTGCGCGGTTTAGATTACTATACCTACACCGCATTTGAAATTATCTCCGACGATTTGGGAGCGCAAGCAACAGTTTGCGGAGGCGGCCGCTACGACGGTTTAGTCAAGGAATTGGGCGGCCCAGATACGGCGGCAGTCGGTTGGGCAATGGGAATCGAAAGGTTGATTATCCTGCTGCAAAAGTTGCAACCTTTGCCCGCGCCGAAGTTAGATTTCTATTTGGTATCCAGGGGCGATAAAGCCGAACAGCAATCAATCTTGTTAGCTCAAAAATTGCGGGCTGCTGGGTTTAGTGTCGAGATAGATTTGAGCGGCAGTGCGTTCGGAAAACAGTTTAAAAGAGCCGATCGCAGCGGTGCTGTTGGGTGTTTGGTTTTGGGTGATGCGGAAGCTGAAAATGAGACTGTACAATTGAAGTGGTTGGCGAGTGGCGAACAAAGTGCGATCGCCCAATCCGAACTACTAGCAATGACCAGCGAACTACACCAGAAGATTAACAACCCTTAGAACTCTCGGTTTTAGCACAGTCTAGATTTCCCTAAATCCCCCTTAAAAAGGGGAGTAGGGGTTGACTTTGACAGCACTCTTGTTCCCCCTGATTGACAAGGGCTTTGACGGCACTTCTTGTCCCCCCCTTATTAAGGGGGGCTAGGGGGGATCTAGACTTCGATACAAACAAAAGAAACGGTCGGTTTCCTCGTTACCAGGCTCTGCCCGGTAACGCATATCCAAAGCCTCTGCATCGTCATTAAACCATTAACATTAATCCCAAAAACCAAAAGATATAATTTAAACATTAAAAAATTTAACCTCTGATAAACTATGTCTGTAGCAACTAAAAACCCAGAAACAAAAGTCAAAATCACCTGGCCGCTACTCCCAGAAGATTTTCAACTACCAGATGACCCCGTGGAAGACGAAAGCCAACCATTGTTAGCCTCCGCTTTGCGCCAACCGCTAACAGCATTTCCTGAATTAATGCAGGATGCCTTAATAGTTTCCAACTTTGCCTTGTGTGCCGGCATAAGTTTCCCAGGTTCAAGCAGCGACGAACAGCGTATTATTTGCAAAGCACCAGATTGGATGTACGTGAAACCCGTCAATCCAAAAAATGTCTCTCAAGTACGCCGCAGTTACACCCCGCACACCGAAGGAACCATCCCCCAAATCGTGATGGAGTTTCTTTCAGAAACCTACGGAGAAGAATACTCTGTTGAGTTTACCTCGCGGGTGGGAAAGTGGTATTTTTACGAGCAAGTAATCAGAGTCCCTAGATACGTCATTTTTCGAGCAACTACCGCTCATTTAGAAGTTTACGCTTTAGAATCGGAGCGTTACAACTTACAAAAAACCGATGAAAACGGACGTTATTGGATACCGGGATTAGACTTATTTTTAGGTATTTGGGAAGGAACCCACGAAGGGAGAACAGGCTGTTGGCTGAGGTGGTGGAATGCCGAAGGCGAGTTATTGCTGTGGTCTGAGGAGCGGGCTGAGCAAGAAAGACAACGGGCCGATCGCGAAAAACTCCGCGCCCAAAGATTGGCCGAAAAACTTCGTCAAGCCGGGATTGAGTTAGATGACGAAGAGTGAAATATCAATTGATGAGTCGAATTCGATCGTGTTGTGGTACGATCGCACTCTTGTAGTGCGGGCATCCCGCCCGCCCTTGGCTAACTTTACACTCCTATGTTAATCGAACGTCTCCAGCCGATCGCCTGGACAACAAAACCGCGACTCATATCCTTATTTTCTGGTTGCGGCGGCATGGATTTGCCATTCCACCAAGCCGGATTTGAGGTAGTTTGGGCGATCGACTCCAATCAATACGCCTGCAAAACATTCAGCAGAAACATCGCCGATGTCATCATCAACGACAGCATAGAAAATATAGACATTGCCCAAGTTCCCGAAGCTGAAATATGTATAGGAGGGTTCCCCTGTCAAGATTTCTCCCTAATTTGGAAGCGCCCCGGCCTTGAAGGAACCAGAGGCAATTTATACACATATTTTCTAGATTTTGTCAACAAGAAAAAGCCCAAAGCTTTTGTCGCAGAAAATGTCAAAGGTTTATTAAGCGCCAATAATTATCAAGCAATCAAACAAATAATTTCCGACTTTGAAAGTATCGCACCAGGTTACTTAGTTAAACCTAAACTTTACAACTTTGCCGATTACGGAGTGCCGCAATTTCGGCAAAGAGTGTTATTAGTTGGCATTCGGATGGATACAGGATTTAACTTTGTGCATCCTCAGCCAAAATACGGTATAAATCGCAAAAATCCTTATCGAACTGCGGGTGAAGCACTCAAAAATGTAGAAACTGTGATTGACAATAACAAACATCATAAAATTCATACCCGAACCGTTGAAATTTTAAATCGAATTAAACCGGGAGGCAATTTTTCGGATATTCCCAAAGACAGTCCATACTATGTCAAAGGCATGATCAGTCACGTTTATCGGCGAATTCATCCCGATAAACCATCATCGACAATTATTGCTGGTGGCGGTGGCGGAACTTGGGGTTATCATTATTTAGAACCCCGTTCTTTGACAAATCGCGAAAGAGCAAGATTGCAAACATTTCCCGATAACTTTGTTTTTGAAGGTTCTACTACTGAAGTGCGGCGACAGATTGGGAATGCAGTGCCACCGCAGGGAATTGCTGCTGTAGTCGAGTCTTTAATTCCACTATTTAAGGGGGATTATCCGCCAGTTAATTTATATGAAATGAGTCAAAAGTTGCAGGGGATGTCTATTCAAGAACGATTAAAATCGGCTGAATTAGAACTATCTTAGCAGAGTTTACAGTTAATTTTTAAGTGCGGTATAATTAAAAAACCCTATCTTGAAGCAGGGGATCTGAGAGCATCTCTTTTGTATGCTTCGCGCAAACTCAATCATCCGGTATTGATTGCATGACAATAATTTGGGTAGATACAGAATCAATCAAAATTACATCAGCGTTAATCCGCGTTCATCTGCTGTTCAAAAAATCTCAACTCTTAAATTAGTTAATCATCAATCTGGAATAATCAATCAGGCACCATCAAACCCTTCAATATTCTCCCCTTTTCCTCCTCCCTCAAGCCCTTAGACTGCACCAAAACCCCAAATCCTCCCAAACCCATCGGATCGATCGCTCTATGCAAAGCCTCCCTGCGCCGCAACAGCGTTGCCACATCCAATACAGTTGTTGATAGAGAAGCAATACGATCGCCCAAACCCAACGCCATCAAAAACAAAGCCTGCTGAGTAAAACCCATTACCTCCAAACCGCACAATTCACCCTGCCTTTCCAGCGCCGTAAAATTAACATGAGCCGTTAAATCCTGCCGCCCCACATTAATATAAGGATTGCTGTGATAGCGGTGCAGGTAATAACATTGCAGGGTGCCCTCGCTGCGCCTCGGATTGTAATAGCGGTGCGCCGGATGGCCGTAATCAATCGTCAACAGATATCCCCGCTGCAATTTTTCGGCAACTGTTTTTATCCAGTCTAAAGCTGCTAAATTGACTTCGCTGCGATAACCATCCGCATAGACAGTCGCTGACAAGTCTATTCCGACTAAATCAAAATATTCGGCAATCTTAGGGTTGGAAAGTTCTCCCGCTATTTCAATAAACTTGCTTTCCGATTCTTTGTTTTGTTCTTCTGCTGTGGCAACGTAAATCTCGCTAATTTGCCCTTTTTTTACAATAAACTGATGCACTGGGAAAGCATCGACTAATTCGTTAGAAAAAAAGCAGCCGACGATAGAGTTATTAGCTATTTCATCCCAATTGCACCACTTGACTGTTTTGAATTTTGCTAATTGTTGCTGCTGTTGTGCAAGCAAAACAGGGGAGATTTCAACAATAATGTATTCTAAAGCTTTAAATAAATCGGGATATTGCCGTTGCAGGTATTGCAGCAAATGTACGGCAAATGTTCCCCGCCCAGCACCCATTTCTACGATAGTAAAAGGATGAGGTTTGCCGAGAATTTCCCACATTTCCATAAATTGCTCGCCCAAAACTTCGGCAAAATCAGCACTCCAGTGAGGCGAGGTGATAAAATCGCCTTGTTTGCCGATCGGCGGGCGATCGCCATTATAATAACCATACTGCGGGTGATATAGTACCAAATCCATATATTCCGCAAAGGTAATGCGCTGCTGCGGAGTCGCTGCAATTCTTTCGCAGATTAAATCGCAGAGTTCGGGGTTGCTGTCATTGATATCTGATTGCTGGGATGTCATAATTAAATCAAAGTTGATGTTATTTTATTTGTGAAATAAAGATTTTTTTAACCGCAGAGGGCGCAGAGGACGCAGAGGAAGAGAGAATACAGAGATTTTGATTGATGTTCGGAAATTTGGTATTGGTTGCTATACATGATTTACGCAGATTTTTGGTGTATTATTAAATTATCACTTTTTGAATGGCTACAAACTCAGGTGATTCTCGATCGCCCTCTTCTTCTAAATAAAGTGCAATAAGTTCTTTGATATTGGCAATCAACTCATCAATAGTTTTTCTTTGGCTGTAACAGGTTTTGAGCTGCGGGACTTCTCCGACATAATAGCCATCTTCATCTGCTTCGATAATGATGTATAATTCTGACTTGCTGACATTCATCCTGCAACCTCTTTGTTCTTTAAATTTTATTATATCATTTTGCGGGCGATCGCATACTTAAGATTTGATAGTGAATTACGCACAAGAAGTTTCTATACCGAACCTAAATCAGTTTGGGGAAAGTATCGTATTTTTTCAAATCAGGAGAATTAAAAAGTTTATGTTTGAAGCAAAACTCTTTGTTATTCTAAGTGTGAAAAAATACTAGGTATTCTATTAAATTACTAATTCATTATCTAAAATTTGGGGGTTGCTTTTAGCCCTGATGGCAAAATGCTGGCTTCCGGCCGGTTACGATAATTCGGTGAAGCTGTGGAAGGTGGACGGGACTTTGGTGGCGACGCTGCTTAAGGGTTCTAGCGACAGCGTGACTAGCGTGAGTTTTAGCCCGGACGGTTTGTTGGTTGCTTCGGGCAGTTACGATCGCAAGGTGAAGTTGTGGAGCCGCAGCGGGACTTTGCTGAAAACTTTGACGAGCCACAGGGATAGTGTGATGAGCGTGAGTTTTATCCCGGATGGGAAGGTTCTGGCTTCTGCGGGGCGGGACAACCGGGTGATTTTGTGGAATTTGGATCTTGATGATTTGCTGGTGAGGGGCTGCGATTGGGTTGGTGATTATCTGAGGACTAATCCTAATGTGAGCTCGCGCGATCGGCGTTTGTGCGAGGGGGTGGTGCCTACGCCTAAACCTCAGTTTTAGCCCTTTGATTGTGGCTGTTGGCTGTGAAGCAACGGAGGACAGAGTTCTCGCGCAAGTCCTGATTTTGGGTAATATTAATTCCGATGCCGTGGAAGTTTACTCAAAGAGCGATCGTTGGGAGTAGCAGTAGCATCATTAGGATCTGCCAAAGTCCGATCGTAATTATCAGCCCATGTCACATTATTCCCAACCTGAACTCTTGGTTCGTAGAAATCGCTGAAATTTGTGCCGATCGAGCCAGGTAATTGTAAATTCAAACTCGGCTGGTAGAAATCGTGCGGGTCGATTTCAAACGTACTCACAAAAAGATTGACCTCTTTCATATCCTCCCAACCAGGAGCAAACTGCCATTGAAAAGTATGATTCTGGTCAGAGGATGATTGTACTATAATTCAGAAGTTAAACTAATTGACTAGATAATGTATGAACGCTGAAGAATTGCTCAGACGGTATACCAGTGGAGAAACAGACTTTGCTGGGGTTGATTTGAGCGGTGTCGATTTGAACAAGGCAAATCTCCTTGATATCAATCTCGCCAATGCCAATCTGATTAATGCTAACTTGAGTTATGCTGACTTGAGTGATGCTGACTTGAGCAATGCTAACTCGACCAATGCTAACTTGCGTTGTATTGACTTGATTAATGCTAACTTGAGCAATGCTAACTTGAGCGAGGCTAACTTGGATGGTGCTCAGTTGATTAATGCTAACTTCAGTGGTGCTAACTTGAAAGGAGCTTGGTTGGAAGGAGCTGACTTGAGTGGAGCCAATCTAAGTAATGCCTGCTTAGAAAATGCAACTTTGCACTATGCTGACGCGACTGATGCCAACCGAGCGTGGAGCTAATTTGAAAAATGGTTTTTTATCTAGGCTCAACTGTGAAAATACTAACCTCACTGGAGCCGACCTCAGCGATGCAGACCTCGGTGAAGCTGGTTTTCATAAAGCAACTCTAATTGGCGCGAATCTAAGTAATACCAAACTACATCAAACTGGGTTTTGGAATTCCGATCTTACTGGAGCTAACTTTAGTGGTGCAATTATGGATGAAACATCATTTGATGGTTCAAATCTGTGCAATGCTAATCTGATGGGAGCTAGACCCGATCCTGAATATGACGACTCAAATACAATCAATCTGTGCGGAAAATGGGAAGACGCTACTTTGTGCAATACTATAATGCCAGATGGAACGATCCGAAATGATAATTGTACAGCTTGATGAATGCTAAACCTTACAGAAAACAGATCTACCCTCCCTTAGAAAGTTTATATTTATCTGGCAAGTAGGTTAATATAGTAAAAATTTTAGGTCAGGATTGATAATTTCCTGTTTTATACCTGTAGATTATGGATTTTTCTGTATGCACATAAACAATTGTGTTTCTCTGATTTGGTAAAGGCTTAATATGTTTGATTTGACAGGAAACAATTTCTATGGGAATCAAACCGGGAGCGAATGCAGGACAAGTTCCATCTGCTCGAAAATAGAGACAGTATTGACATCCTTTGTACTCAATCATTTTTTTTACGATTCAATCACTACTACTTGTTCAGGAGGATATACTATAAAGTATTGCAAGGCCGTAATTTCTACGGTATTAATACCTTAATTATTGGGTTGATTTTCCGAAAGCAACAACTAAAATAGGAATATTATGCTGATTACACCAGATGAACTACTAGAACGCTATCAAGCTGGAGAGCGCAATTTTGCCGGATTGAGGATTGAGGCTAATACAGACCATCCTGATGTCTTATACGGTGCTGACCTAAGTAATATTATCTTAAGTGGAATATACTGGCCTGGAGCTAGGCTTAGAGACGTTAACTTAAAAGAAGCTAAATTAATAGGAGCTTATATGCCCGATGCTGATTTGACATTGGCAGACCTAACATGGGCCAATCTAAACGGAGCTACATTGAGGCGGGCTTGTTTAGAATGTACTAATTTGACAGGGGCTAGGCTGGAATATGCTAACTTGATTCAAGCTAACTTGGAAGGGGCTGATACTCTTAATGCTAATTTTGAATATAGTTCTCTATGCCAATTAAATTTGACGCGAATTAGACCTGCGGGTCATCCCATTGACACTCTTAATATCCATTGCACAGGTGCGTTACTCTGGAATACGCTCATGCCTGATGGAACGTTTATTGCCGATCCTGTATACGACATGAGATACTAAACACAGGTCTCCGATTACTTCGGTCATTGTCATATATAGGACTTACGCAAAAACCTGTTTCTGACAAAAATTATCTCTTTTTCGATAAATATTGACACAGAAACTAGGCTTTTGGTTGCCCATGCGTAAGTCCTGATACATATTTATTCGTGATACCTTGGACTGCTAACAAACGTACCATCAGGCAGATAGGTTTGCCAGAGCAAAGCGTTAGTCAAAATCACCTGACGATGACATTCTTCATCCAGCTTGATTTTGGTAAGACCTACTTGACAAAGAATACTTGACTTAAATCAGCACCTGTTAAGTCGGCTCCAATCAATTTAGCACCTGTTAAGTTAGCTCCAATCAATTTAGCACCTCTGAGGTTAGCTCCATTTAGCCAAGCCTCAGTAAGGTTGGCTCCTGTCAGGTCTGCAGCTGACAAGTCAGCCTCTGCCAGTCCACCACGAACTGAAGAGATTCCCACCAACTGAGCTCCACGCAAGTTAGTTCTGCTGAATGAGTTGATCTGAGCTCCACTTAAAATGATGTTGCTTAAGTTAATTGTGGTTAATTCACTACAAATACCATATTGAGGTACCCCAGCAAAGTTACGTTCGCCAGCATTATAACGCTCGATTAATTCTGCTACATTCATATGGATAATTTGTAAGGATTCAGGTCTCAATTATAGGAATTAAAGAAGGGGTCTGCACAGCCGAGTCAACCATTGCTTTTATAGCTTGGTCAAAAAACTCAATGACAGAACGTCCTGTCGGGGCGACAAGTTTGTATAACCGTCAATAAATTGGCAGTATCTTGAAACCGTTCCATAGAACGGGAACCTCCACTAATTTTTCTTTTGGTGACGGCTAAACGTAACGTTCGTTCTGCTAAATTATTATCAGGCGGTATTTCTGGATGGTCTAAAAAATACCACCATTGATCAGCTTTCTTCCTCAAGGAGCGTAAAAGTTTCCCGGCTTCCGCTCCGGCTAGCTCAATCCATGAATTAATCGCAAATTCAACTTTTGGTTTAAACTGGGACGTCCAACTCAAGAATTCATCAAGGCTTTGGGAAAGTTGGAATAAAGCATAGTTTTTAAAACCCTCATCTATCAGGCTAATAAATTTTTCTCCAATCTCCTGGTTATTTAAGCCAGGAAGCTTGATTAGTTTCTTGAAGTGACGGCGTAAATGAGCCAGACATTTTTGTTGAGCTTTGACAGCATAACCATTATAGGCGCTATAGTCATCTGAACTAAGTACACCTTCGTAGCAAGAACCCAAAATAGATTCTAATTCCGCGCTCCTTGCGAGTATCAGCAGCATGAAATAAAGCGAATTTGGTATTGGCAAAAATCCATAACCATTCTTTTACCCCTTTGATTGCCCAAGGCGTTTCATCCGCATGGATATTGGGCCTTGTTTGTTTGACCCACTGTTTGAGCTGGTCAATACTTTGAGTCACTGCGCCATTTATTCTTTCATTGGTGGCTACTAAAGTTCCCACTCCTATTTCTATTTTTCCCAGTGCCCACAACAGTTCTTGTTGTTTTTCGTAGGATAAATGTCCGTAATTATTTATCCATCCTAAAAAAGCTTGCAGTCTGATTCCGATATCTTGTCCCGGTACTATTTCTGGCGACCAGTCTGCTGCTTGTGTTTCCCCACACTCGCTGCAAATACACGTATATCTTTGATATTCTACTATTTCTATTGGACTCTCTACTAACTGGGCTACTTGCTGTTTCTCTATTTTGATGGGTTCGCCACTGAATTCGCTTTGACCACAACACCTGCACACTTGCGGTCGTAATATTTCTAATCTATCTACCCGACCAAACCCCTTCCTCGTTTTTCCCGGATGCCCTGGTTGTCCTCCTGGTTTCCGTTTTGGTGTCTCCCTTTCATCTGTTTGAGCTTCAAGTTTTTTCTCGCTTTTTTTGAGAAGGTCAGACGATGGTGGCTTTGATGATCTTGTGCTATCTAAATCTCTGCTGATTTTAAGTTTCTCTATTTCCTGTTCTAGTTCTATTACTCTAGATTTTAACTGCTCTATAGCCCTTGCCTGCTCAATGATCATCTCTACCAGTTTCTCTGTCGCTAACTGTTTTAAGATTTCACTGTTGAGTTTGGGTGGCAGTTTTTTTTTCATAATTGCTACATTTTACTTTCCCGTATCACACTTGTCAATACCCACCACCTGAATCCTTACTGTGCAACAGCCAGCTTACAGTAATGGGCAAAGTTTCTAGCCACAGTTGCCAAGCAATATTGCGCTCTCTTAATACCTTGGCAGAGCCGAAGCTGTGGGAGAGCATTTGGCAAGCGTGTGTTAGTTGCTCCGGCGTTGGTCGGTAGACTAAGAAGGTGACAGCAGGAGTTAAGAAGGGTTGCCAGCATTAGGCTAAAAACTTGTCCTCCAGATGACGTAAAGTAATATTAGTCCTTTTGGGTGTGCAAAACTTGCCAGAATGAAGTAACTTGTCATACAATCTAGTGGCAGTTTAGCAATAGTCAGCTACGAATGCTACCAACTATTCTCATTTTATGAGCGCCTTAACTGCAAAACTAACTAAACTCTCAGTAAAATTTCTAATTCGTTAATTATTTCATGCGTAAGCCAGCTTGCAATCCAGGTTCCCGAGTTCGTTATAGATCCAATATAAAATGGGAGCATAACACTTATGCGATGAGTAGAAATACTCACCAATACTATGTCCCTCATTAGTCCATAATTAAATATGTTTACCACTAAGAGAAAAATCATGAATCCAGAAAAACAAAGAAAGCTGCAAGAATATACCAGAGCAATTGC
>NZ_JADEXD010000129.1 GCF_015207285.1 Tychonema sp. LEGE 07203
TTTTACCCCCGTTGCTAAGGGGGAGCAAGAGGGTTTTTTGAGGTTTTGTGAACTATCCATCCGTGTAATACCAATTTTAAAAAAGAATGCAACAGTATTCTTGTTCTCCCCGCAATGCAGCGGGGGGCTAGGGGGGTCGAAGAGTGTTGCACGATTTTAGAGAAATGGTATAAGTCCGGTAGATGCAAAAAAGGGGCAACTCGCGTCGCCCCTCATCTATTTAACCAACTGTAAAATTACACTTCCACAGCAATCTTTTGTTCCGAAGCTTCCGGTGAATTTGCTTCGCTAGGCGGCACAATTTGCCAGAATTTAGGTAAATATTCCGACCAATTTGCGAGAATGTTTGCGGCTTTTTTGCTGCCGGTTCGATCGCGCTGCATCTCGATCAACTCCTTCAATTGCGCCTCCCCAGCGGCCGTACAAACCCGCTGCATCTTCACAATCTCCCCGTTGACGTGGGCCGGGAAAGTCCCATCTTCATCGAGGAAATAACCCAAACCGCCAGTCATTCCAGCGCCGACGTTGCGGCCGACTTTTCCTAACACGACAATTACACCGCCAGTCATGTACTCGCAGCAGTGATCGCCGGCACCTTCAATGACTGCTTTCGCCATCGAGTTGCGAACCGCAAACCGTTCGCCAGCTTTGCCCGCAGCCAACAGAGTTCCGCCCGTCGCGCCGTACAAACAAGTGTTGCCGACGATCGCATTTTCCGAAGCATCGTAAGTCGCACCAGCCGGCGGTGCGATCGCAATTTCGCCGCCGTGCATCCCCTTACCAACGTAGTCGTTAGCTTGGCCTGACAGTCGCAGCGTCATTCCCGGCAAATTGAACGCGCCGAAGCTTTGGCCCGCGCTACCCGTGCAGTTGAGGACGATCTCACCGCTAAAGCCGGTGTTACCGTATTGCTTGGCGATCGCACCTGATAAACGTGCTCCCACAGTGCGATCGGTATTCACCAATTTTACACTCTTGCTAACACTGGTTTGATTGGCGATCGCACTTTGAATTTCAGCATCCGCCAACAAATCATCATCCAACACAGGCCCGTTGCTGTGTACGTCGCCGTGATTCAAGAAAGATCGATCGCCCTTAGTATCCGGTAACTTAGTCAAACAATCCAAATTAATCGCTTGAGTTTTAGTTAATTGCACCCCTTCGCGCATTGTCAGCAAATCCGCGCGGCCGATAATATCTGCGATCGACTTATAACCCAATTTCGCCAGTAAACTCCGCACTTCTTCTGCTACGAAATAGAAGAAATTAACCACGTGCTCCGGCGTTCCGGGGAACCGTTTCCGCAAATGTTCCTGTTGAGTTGTCACCCCCACAGGACAACTATTCATGTGGCAAACGCGAGCCATAATACAGCCTTCAGCAATCATTGCCACCGTGCCGAACCCGTACTCTTCGCCGCCCATCAAAGCGCCTACAATCACGTCCCAGCCGCTTTTAAAGCCGCCGTCAACGCGGAGCAAAACTCGATCGCGCAACTTATTTTCCATCAACACCCGGTGAACTTCAGTCAATCCGAGTTCCCACGGAGAACCTGCGTGCTTGATCGAACTCAGTGGAGACGCACCGGTACCGCCGTCGTGACCGGAAATTTGAATCACATCAGCATTTGCCTTCGCAACACCGGCGGCTACAGTCCCGATGCCGACTTCCGACACCAACTTCACCGAAACTCCTGCTTTTGGATTGATTTGGTGCAAGTCAAAAATCAACTGCGCCAAATCTTCGATCGAATAAATGTCGTGGTGAGGAGGAGGCGAAATCAAAGTGACACCCGGTTTCGATCGGCGCAAATAAGCAATGTACTCGCTCACTTTCGGCCCCGGCAACTGACCGCCTTCACCCGGTTTCGCACCTTGTGCGATTTTAATTTCGATTTGTTTGGCGTTCATCAGGTACTCGGGAGTCACCCCGAAGCGTCCCGAAGCTACTTGTTTGATGGAAGAAGAAGCTGTATCGCCGTTCTGCAAACCTTTCAAGTGAGGTAGAGTTTGTGAGAAACCTGCATCGCTCACATCGTTTAGCACTTTGTAGCGCACCGGATCTTCCCCACCTTCGCCGGAGTTGGATTTGCCGCCGATGCGGTTCATCGCAATGGCGAGAGTTTCGTGGGCTTCCGGGGACAAAGCGCCGAGGGACATACCGCCGGTGGCGAAGCGCTTGACAATATCTGCTACAGATTCTACATCTTCAAGGGGAATGGAAGGGCGATCGCTTTTCAAATCCAACAAATCCCGCAAAGCCGTTACCGGGCGGTTTTCGAGCAGTTGCTTGTAAACCTCGTAGTGATCGTAAGCCGTTTCAGAATTTTTGAGACCAATTGGTCTCATTTTTGGTTCGGCCCCATTGCCGTTACCGTTGCTTCCTTCTTCCTTCTTCCTAACATCCGTTACATCCGTTACATCCGTTACAGAATCCGTTGCCGAACTTCCTTCTTCCTTCTTCCTTCTTCCTTCATTAAAAGTAGTCACAGCCTTGTGCAAAGCCTTCGCCATTTCCGGGCTGTTCATGTGATATTCACCGCCCCGGCGGTACTGCACGAAGCCGTAATTTTCCAGCTTTTTGAGGTGCAATTCCGGGAAAGCCTGAGAGTGGAAAGACATTACCTCGTTAGCCAATTCCGCCACGCTCAAACCGCCGATCCGAGAAACCGTGCCTTTGAAACCCAAATCGAGCAGATCGCCGCCAATGCCGATCGCCTCAAAGATTTGCCCTCCTTGATAGCTAGACAGCAGCGAAATCCCCATTTTCGACAAAATCTTCAGCAAGCCGTTTTCCACCGCTGTGCGGTATTTAGCTTGAGCTTCAGTGACGGTAATTTTGGGAACTTTGCCGTGTTCCATCAGGTTTTGAGTTTTGGTGTCAAACCACCAACCGCGCACGCTTTCCAATGCCAAGTAAGGGCAAATAGCCACCGCACCGTAACCCATCAAACAAGCGAAGTGGTGAGTGCTCCAACATTGGGCGGTATCGACAACTAGCGAAGTTTGCATCCGCAGCCCAACGCTAATTAAGTGGTGGTGAATCGCACCAACTGCCAGCAACGGCGGAATGTAAGTACATTCAGCACTCAAACCCACAGCATATCCGCCTTCTCCCCTCTCCCCTCTTCCTTCTGTCTTCTCCCCTCTTCCGACGGACATCGGACTTACATCCGTTACATCCCGTACATTGCTCGTTGCCGAACTTCCTTCTTCCTTCAAGACTCGATCGCTCAAAATCAGAATTCTCGAACCCTCGCGCACCGCTTCAGCCGCCTCTTGACAAAGTTGATCTACTGCATTTTTCAAACCAGCAGGGCCGGCAGAAATTTTGTAAAGAGTGGACAATTCGGTGGCGGGGAAAGACTTTTGGTCTTTCAAGAAAGATAGTTCAGCGTCGTTGAGTACCGGGGAATCAATTTTCAGCAGCTTGGCATTTTCCGGGATTGTTTGCAATAAATTGCCCCGCAAACCGACATTCATTGTGAGTGACATCACCATCCCTTCGCGCAGGGGGTCGATCGGCGGATTTGTGACTTGAGCGAACCGCTGTTTGAAATAGTTGTACAGCAACTGAGGCTTTTCTGAGAGTACGGCCAAAGGAGCGTCATCGCCCATGCAGAAAGTCGGTTCCTTCCCAGAGCTCGCCATCTCCACAATCACCATGTCCAAATCTTCGGCGGTGTAGCCGAAAGCTGTTTGGGTGGCTAACAGGGTTTGCGAGTCGAGGGTTGCCGTTTCCGCAAAAGGTTGCGGTTCCAAGGTTTCGCGGTTTTGTTTCAGCCATTCGCCGTAGGGGTGGCGCTTAGCAATTCGCTGTTTTAGCTGCCAATTTTTGAGAATTTCGTGGGTTTGCAGGTCAACTGCGATCGTGTGTCCTGGCCCCAAACGGCCTTTTTCGACAATATCTGCTTCGGGAATATCGACAACTCCGGCTTCGGAGGCGACAATTACCAAACCGTCTTTAGTAATGCAGTAGCGGGCCGGACGCAAACCGTTGCGATCGAGCGTAGCACCTACTTGTTTGCCGTCGCTGAATACCAGCAAGGCCGGGCCGTCCCAAGGTTCTTGAATGCCGCTGTAATATTCGTAAAAATCGACAATTTCTGGATAGTCAGCCAAATCCGGCTGATTTTTGTAAGCTTCGGGCACCAGAATTGTCAGGGATTCCAGGGGGGTGCGGCCGGAGTGCACCAACAATTCCATCACGTTGTCCAAGTTGGCCGAATCGCTGCTTTCGGGATTGACGATTGGGTTGAACGTGTCAATGTCGGCTTGACTCCAATTCGGGTGAGATAAATTGGCTTGTCGCGCCTTCATCCAGGTAATATTGCCCAAAAGCGTGTTAATTTCGCCGTTGTGTCCCAGCAAGCGCATCGGCTGGGCGAGGTGCCAGCGGGGCATGGTGTTGGTGCTGAAGCGGCGGTGATAGACGGCGAAGGAGCTTTTATAAGCGGGATTTTTCAGGTCTGGGTAAAATTCTGCTAGTACGGCCGATCGCACCATGCCTTTATAGACGATCGTGCGGCAGGAAAAAGAGCAAGTATAAAAGTCTCGGCGGGTGAAGTTGGGGCGATGGGAAAGCTCGTGTCCGATCGTGCGGCGGGCCAGAAATAGCTGTCTGTCGAGTTCGTCTCCGGCTAAGTGCGGTGAACTGACAATTACTTGTTCGATTTGAGGTTGATTTTCTAGCGCTTGCTCGCCCAAAACCGATGGTACAATGGGAACTTTGCGCCATCCCAAAAGTTTCAGCCCGCGCTGCATCAAAACTTCCTCAACCACCTGCCGCGCTATAGTCGCTTGAAATTTATCTTGAGACAGAAACAGCATTCCCACGCCGCAGTTTTCCCGCGCTGGGGGCACAATTCCCTGTTCGGCAAACCAAGTATCCAGCAATTCCCAAGGAATCGCCGTCATCAAACCCGCACCGTCGCCGGAATCAGAGTCGGCGCTGCAACCGCCGCGGTGTTCCAGACAAGTTAAGGCTGGCAGAGCTTTTTGAATCAGCGAGTGAGTAGCTTTACCGTTTTGGTTGGCAATAAAGCCCACACCGCAGGCATCTCTTTCTTCGACTAACCAGCTTTGGCCGGCATAGGGAGTTCCTCGCTGAGTCTGATGCACGTTGCTGTTTGGATCGATCGTGTTACCCATGATTGAATGTTATTTCGGTGATTGTGTGGTTGATTTGTTTTTATAACTCGGAGAGAGAAGGCTGCCGAGCGGTGGGATCTTAGTAAACCTTAAAACAGCACATAGCAAGCTGATTTGATAAAAATTTACGTAGATGCTGCCTGCACTTAAGACTGAAACCCTGTTTGCAGATTTTAAATTATCTCGATCGCATCGCCTCGGAGATGTCTCGTAGAATACGCTTCTGTATGTGTATAGCATTTCGAGCTCTCATAGGAGGTGCCGCTGGGTATAGGGCATGGGGCATAGGGCATGGGGCATAGGCCTCCGTGGCCTCCGCGGGCATACCTCACCACGATCTCGAACCGCTATAGAAGTGCTTCTTGGGAAAATTGCTGCTTTGCAGGGCCGATAAATTGCGGGCGATTCACGAAGAAGGATAGCTGCGCGAGGCGAGTTTTTTGTGCTTGTTTTTCCTGAATGTGCTAGATAGATGCAGATGGCGGTTGAAATCTCCCTCTCTAGTGCGTGAGATTCTGTACGGGCGCGGTTTCAAGCGCCCAGTCTTCTTATCGTATCGAATAAAATTAGAAATTTTCACCGTTGTGCTGTGTGGCAGGCATTTTTGACCGTTAATGGTTTTAGGTTTCCAGAAGCAAAAAAAATGCACAGCAGACAAAAACGCCTAGTAGCAGCTAACAGAAGTCGATCGAGTGTTTGGCCCTGGATGTTGTCAGTTTTGATTGCGCCGATACTGGCGATCGTCTCAGTCGGGAATCTGGCCGCCACAGCCCAAGCAGCCAAGAGTGAGAAAACACCGGAGGAAGGGAAGGCTGCACTGATTCATGCTTCCACAGCCCGCCATTCGTTTCAACTCCCCTCTCCTAGCGAAAGTCAGTTAAAATCCACATCTTGCACCATTCTCAGCAACGGGCAAGATGCCCACCCCACAAAGAGTGAATTTTCTTGTGGGGTGGGCTTCCAGCCCGCCCTGAAAAAGCTGATTGAGAATGGTGCAACATCTGGGTTAAAACCGACTCAATTACTGATGGCTCAATCTGTACTGCCAGTTGCCAGAATTAAACAAGGCCGCCAAGTGTCTCTCAACGGCCGGATTCTGCCCTTAGCTTGGACTGTGCAGCCAACAAACAGCACTTCGGCAAATTTCCGAACTTGGATTGCTGATGTTGGCTTGATGCAAAGTGCGGGAGTGGATTTGCTCAATACCGCCGACAGTAACAAACAACCGGTGCAGTGGTTTTCCGTATCTTTCACCGGCGCTAAAAGTTTGACAGCCAGGGCAACAGGCCCGTATCGTTACTTGGATGTTACAGATTTTGCTAAACTTGCAGGCTGGCAGATATCTGCTGAGGGCAATGTTCTAAAAATTACTTTTCCAACTGCCAATATTACCGGCATTCGGCAAGCAGCGAGAGAATGGGGCGATCGCACAGTGCTCGATCTCGATCGCCCCGCCCCGTGGCAAGTAAACTTCGTCGATACGCCGAGCCCGTCCCCAACAACCCCACCGCGAGACACTCCCGACGACCCCACAAAGCCCGCTATCGGGCAGCAGACCGCGCCCCCAGCCCGAAACCTCGAAACACCAGACGACCCGACTAAACCCGCGCTCAGTCAGCCGCTAGCGCCCTCTGCACCGATCGCCACTCAAGAATGGTCGATCGCCATCGATGCCAAGATCGATCGCACTTCGATCGATCGCGCTTTTGCAACCAGCCAACAAGTGCGATCGTTAAAAATCGAACCTGCGGGGAATCAAACCAAAGTCAAGGTACAAATTCCATTAGGTTGGCGGCCGCAAGTTTTCAGTTTAGGAAATCCCAATCGATTAGTAATCGACATTCGCCCGGATTCCCTAGTAGAAAAAAACATTCTTTGGGCTCCGGGCGTGCGGTGGCGGCAGCAATATCAAAATTTAGGAACCGCTCGTTTTCCCGTAGTTGGGTTAGAAATTAATCCCCGCCAATCCGGTGTCAAAATTAGACCGATTCTCAGCAATCCGCCGACAGATCGAGGTACTGCACCTCTATTGCAAACAGCAGAACTTTCGGGAACTGCGGCTGCAATTAATGCTGGATTTTTTAATCGCATCAATCGATTAGCTTTAGGCGCGATTCGGCGGGAAAATAAATGGCTTTCCGGGCCAATTTTGAATCGGGGGGCGATCGCCTGGAACGATCGGGGAGAATTTGCGATCGACCGTTTGACTTTGCAAGAAACTTTGATAACTCCTGCAAATCAACGTTTGTCTGTTTCCCAGTTAAATAGTGCCTACGTGACATCAGGAATCGGTCGCTACAATCTTGATTGGGGCACAACTTATACTCCGTTTTCTGATAATGAAATAGTTGTGACAGTTGCGGGCGATAGAGTTGTCAGCCAATCTCCCGGTGGCGCGCAGGGAACAACAAATTTCCCGATTCCAGCAAACGGTTATGTTTTGGCTTTGCGTTCCAATTTTTCCCCTGCATCTCAATTAACTGCTGGCACTTTATTGCGTTTGGAAACTAACACAATTCCGGCAGATTTTAACCGTTTTCCTTACATTCTAGGCGGCGGGCCTGTGTTGGTACAAAACAGTCGAGTTGTTTTGGATGCTAAGGCGGAAGGGTTTAGCGATGCCTATGTTCGACAGACGGCGATTCGGAGTGCGATCGGGCGAACCGCTGCGGGGAATTTGCTGATTGTAGCGGTGCACAATCGCGCGGGCGGGGCGGGCCCAAATTTTGCGGAACTGGCGCAGATATTGCAGCAAATGGGTGCTGTGGAGGCTTTAAATTTGGATGGGGGAAGTTCGACGAGTTTGTATTTGGGAGGGAGTTTGCTCGATCGCCCGCCGTCTACTGCTGCGAGAGTCCACAATGCGATCGGCATTTTCATTCAACCTTAATTAGTTAATTTGGGGCGTGAATTTGCGGCATTAATTTGGGGCGTGAATTTGCGACATTAATTTGCAGAATTTGGGGCGTTAATTTGGGGCGGTTAGAAACCGCGACTACACAAACAAAGTCCACCTACGTGGACTGGTAAATGTGAATTTATCAACCGGCATCGGCAGGTTTCGTCTGTAGACTTCTTGCAAAAATAGTTAGGTTAGGACGGGCTCGCGTGCCCATCCCAAAAATTGATTAAAAGGACTTTTGCAAGAGGTCTTGTGTAGGAGCGGTTTCCAACAACCGCCGGAGCATTTGCTGCAAAATGTGAATTTATCAACCTGCGCCGGCAGGTTTCGTCTGTGTAGGAGCGGTTTCCAACCGCCGGAGCATTTGCGTGCAAAGAGTAAATTTGTGGCATGAATTTGGGGCATGAATTTGGGGCGGTTTCCAACCGCCGCGACATTTGCTGGAAAATGTGAATTTCCCAACCGGCGTCGGCAGGTTTCGTCTGTGTAGTAGCGGTTTCCAACCGCCGCGGCATTTGCTGGAAAATGTGAATTTGCGGCAGGAATTTGCGGCATTTGCGATCGAATAAACCGGGCCGTGCCCTCTCTCTTCTTCCTTTGAGTGCCGATCGGCACTCGCAAGGTCTAAAATCAATACAGTCCTCTGCTGACTTGCTTTCAGCAAGATTTAAGCAAAATCACCCTGAAACCTCATAATAATTCTTGTGCCAGATAATTCCCAGAACCGCCCAGAGCTGGATCTGAAGACCATATTTCCCTTCGAGCTAGATAACTTTCAAAGAGAGGCCATCGCCGCCCTCGATGCAGGTAAATCTGTTGTCGTGTGCGCTCCCACGGGCTCGGGGAAAACGTTAATCGGCGAATACGCCATCCATCAAGCACTCTCTAGGGGGCGGCGCGTATTCTACACCACTCCCCTGAAAGCTCTCTCCAACCAAAAGCTGCGCGACTTCCGCAGACAATTTGGAGAGGAGATGGTAGGTTTGCTGACGGGCGACATCTCCGTCAATCGAGATGCGCCGATTTTGGTAATGACTACCGAAATATTTCGGAATATGCTCTACGGTACGCCAATCGGAGCTGTGGGTACTTCGCTCGCGGGAGTCGAAACAGTGGTGCTCGACGAATGTCACTACATGAACGATCGCCAGCGCGGTACAGTCTGGGAAGAATCGATCATCTACTGTTCCAGCGAAATTCAACTGCTGGCGCTCTCAGCCACCGTCGCCAATAGCGGGCAACTCACAGACTGGATCGACAAAGTCCACGGGCCCACAGAGCTCGTCTACTCAGACTTTCGGCCAGTGCCGCTGCAATTCCACTTCGCCAATCAAAAAGGCATATTCCCGCTGCTAGACGAAACCGGCAAAAGAGCAAATGTCCGGCTAGTCCCCAAAAAGAAGCAAAAAGCAGAAAGAGGCAGCATTCCCACTCCGAGTTTGACCGATGTTTTGTGTCGGTTGGACGATCGAGATATGCTACCAGCAATTTACTTCATCTTCAGCCGTCGCGGGTGCGATCGAGCAGTCGCAGAAGTCGGAAATTTATCCCTGGTTAACGAAGCCGAAACAGCCGAACTCAAACACATCATTGACAATTTTTTACAGCGAAACCCAGAAGCAGAACGTTTCGGTCAAAAAGAAGCACTATTAAAAGGCATCGCAGCCCACCACGCAGGCATTTTGCCCGCTTGGAAAGGCTTAGTAGAAGAACTCTTCGGTAGAGGTTTGATTAAAGTTGTATTTGCCACCGAAACCCTCGCAGCCGGGATTAATATGCCCGCCCGCACTACGGTCATTTCCACCCTGTCCAAGCGCACCGACAAAGGACACCGACTGCTAAACGCTTCAGAATTCCTGCAAATGGCCGGTCGGGCCGGTCGGCGGGGGATGGACAAGCTCGGGCACGTGGTCGCAGTTCAGACGCGCTTTGAAGGCGCAAAAGAAGCCTCCTATTTGGCAACAGCCAAAGCCGACCCCCTCGCCAGTCAATTTACGCCCAGCTACGGGATGGTGCTGAATTTGCTGCAAACTCACACGATCGATCAAGCTCAAGAGTTGGTAGAGCGGAGTTTCGGTCAATACCTGTCAACCTTGTACTTGCAGCCGCAGCAAGCAGAATTAGACCGGCTGCAAACAGAATTGGCAGTGCTCGAAGAGTCCCTGGCAGCCGGAGGCAATGTCTCTAGCATGGAAAAACACCTCGCCCATTACGAAAAATTGCAGGGAAGACTCAAAGAAGACAAACGTTTGCTCAAAACTCTATTGCAGCAAGCAGAAGAAGCTCGAATCAAGGAGATGTCCGTAGCTGTAGCTTTTGCAGTGCTCGGCACGGTTTTGAGCCTCAAGGGCAAGCACGTTCCGACAGCTAAACGATCGCACGCAACTCCCGTGCCCGCCGTACTGGTTGCCAAAATCGCAGGTTCGGGCCAAGCACCAAATTTGGTCTGCTTGGGCAAAGATAACCGCTGGTATATCGTCGCCATTAGCGATGTCGCCGCCCTGCACGCCGAACTACCCCGTTTGAGCGCTGCAGATACCTTGAACCCCCCGCCGGAAATGACCCTCAGACTCGGCCAGTGCCGCTTGGGAAGCGAAGAAACTATTTCAATTGCTCAATTAATCCCAGAATTGCCCGCACCCGAACCGAGCCCGGAGGCGATCGAGCAACAGCAAAAAATCGCAGCCCTAGAAGCTAAACTAGAAACTCACCCAGTTCTAGAATGGGGCAATCCCGGTACTTTGCTCAAGCGCCAGCGCCGCCGGGAAGAATTCAAAAAAGAAATCCGCAAAAGCGAACAAGACTTAGAAAAGCAGCAAGCCCGCTACTGGGAAGAATTTCTCAACTTAATCGACATTTTGCTGAATTTCGGCTGTTTGGAAAGAGTAATTTCGGCAGATGGAAACCGAGACGAGACCTCCGACAGGTTGGTACCAACCATCTTGGGTCAAGCCTGCGCCGCCATTCGCGGCGATAACGAACTGTGGCTGGGTTTGTCGCTGATGTCGGCGGAATTTGACGAACTCGACCCCCACCACCTCGCTGCTGCTTGCGCTGCTTTGGTGACGGAAGTTTCCAGGCCCGACAGTTGGACTCACTACTCGCTGTCGCCGGAAGTTTTGGCACCTTTGGACAACCTGCAAAAAGGGCTGCGGCGCAGGTTGTTTCAAGTGCAGCGCAAGCACGAAGCTGCGATCCCGATTTGGCTGGAACGGGATTTAGTGACTTTGGTGGAACAGTGGGCTCTGGGTGTGGAATGGCTGGAACTGATTAGCCATACGAGTTTGGATGAAGGGGATGTGGTGCGGATTTTGCGCCGGACTTTGGATTTCTTGTCTCAGATTCCTCACGTTCCTCATGTTTCCGATGCTTTGCGCCGAAATGCTTTTCGGGCGATGCAGTTGATCGATCGATTCCCGGTGAATGAAGCTGCAACTTAGAAAATTGTTGGCTGTTGGCTGTTGGCAGTTGACAGTTGGCTGTTGGCTGCGGGCTGTAAGCTGTCCCGCATCTAAATTTTATTTTTGGTTGTTCAACCCAAATGCACGCAGATTTTAATCTCAAATTGTTTTCGGTTGCATCGGTATTGTTCAAATGCCCAAATGCCCAAATGTCCAAACAGTCAACAGTCAACAGTCAACAGTCAACAGTCAACAGTCAACAGCCAGCAGTCAACAGTCAACTGTCATGAGGAATACACCCAGATTTTAATCTAAAATCCCAAATCCCAAATCTCAAATCGATAGATCGCATATTGTCCTGATTCAGGTTGCAGCACAGGATAAAAAATTGTATGGTGCGGATCGATCGCTCTTAATTGTTATTGAATTTTTCTCTTCTGCGGTGTGGTGGGTAATTCTCATATTTATGCAACAAATCAAAAAGCCTCATCAAATGCCTGATGCCTGCTCCCAGGCTCAAAAAATTCGCTTTTTCACTTTCTGGCAAAGAGTCTTAATTGGAACTCTAGCGAGTACATTACTAAATATATTCATCCTATTTCCCTCACCCAGTTTCGCAGAAGTAGTTCTGGGAGTTGTTCGCAGTTCCGAAAATTCTCCCGACTGGGTGAAGATTACCACGCGCCTCTGGGAAAGCGGCATTGCTTACAAACCAATCAATCTCGAAGAAATTAAAAATGTGGCGGATTTAGCAGGAGTAAACGTCCTGTTTTTGCCCAATATTGAAACTTTGACTCCCGCACAAATTAAAGTTTTAGAAGCTTGGGCATCCCAAGGCGGCCGCTTGATTGCTTCGGGCCCAGTCGGCCGCAGTTCCCCAGCTTTAGTCCGCCAATCTTTACGATCGCTGCTTGGGGCCTATTGGGCTTTTCCCTTAACCCAGCGGGCGGAACCGGAACCGCGATCGCGCTGTCGGGATCTCGCCTGCACCAGTTCTAGCAATTGGATGCCCCCGGCACAACAAAACGCCTCAGTTCAAGGCGGTGTCCTGATTCCCGCCGACGCGAACAGCCAAACAGTCGCGACTTGGAAAAATAGTTCCGGTTCCTCCGCAGCGATCGCCACCGATCGCGCTACCTATCTCGGCTGGCGCTGGGGTAGCGACGGTTCGGCAAAGACAGACACAGCTTGGCTGCGGGCCTCGATCGCCCGCTGGGGAGGCACAATCGCAGCCTCCTCAGCGCAGCCAACAGCGGCCGCCCCCCCGCTGCCAATCCCCCCCAACCGAGTCCCTCGAAACAAACCCCCTTCGCCGCGCAGTACCCCGCTGAGCAGGCTTTCTCCTTCTACCTCGCTTCCCGACCCCGTACCCGCAACTTTTACAGATCCTTCGGACCAGTCAGCGCCGGCGGGTTTGGACGTGCAGGCAAATTCCAACAAGCCGATCGTCAGCATTGAAGCCTACTTGATGCGCCAAGAACTCACCAACCTCCTCGGTAGGTTTGAAAGCGCTCTGACAGCATCTAATTCAGGCAATACCGCCGTCAATCTCGCTGCTCCTACCCCCCCTCAACTGGTGGCTGGAAGCAACAGTGCTGGCGCTCCGGCAGCCAGTCGCCCGCCTGTTGTGCAAGCAACGAAAACCCGGGCGATCGCCAACGCCCGACAGGTTTTGCAAACCTTTGACCAACTCCTGCAACAGCAAAAATACGCCGAGGCCAGACAGCAGTGGGTGCAAGCGCGAGAGCTGCTGTGGCAAAATTACCCGCAGGAAGGGCAGCGCGTCGGGGCGGAAATTCGGGCGGTTTGGCTCGATCGCGGTACGATCGTCGCAGCTCGATCGGAACAAGGTTTGGCTGCAGTGTTCGATCGGCTTGCCGCCGCCGGTATCAATACCGTTTTCTTTGAAACTTTAAATGCCGGATATCCGATTTATCCCAGTCAAGTTGCACCGCAACAAAACCCCCTCACAGTTGGCTGGGACCCCCTGGAATCTGCAGTTAAATTAGCCCGCGAGCGAGGCATGGAACTGCACGCTTGGGTTTGGATTTTTGCCACCGGAAACAAGCGCCACAATACTTTAATTGGCAAGCCCAGTTCTTATCCCGGTCCGGTACTTTCGGCTCATCCAACTTGGGCAAATATCGACAATAAAGGACGCACCCAAAATCCGAATGACGGCAAATTTTATCTCGATCCGGCCAACCCGGAAGCGCGCAGTTATTTGCTGCAAATTATCGGCGAAATTACCAACCGCTATAAAGTAGATGGCGTGCATTTAGACTATATTCGGTATCCTTTTCAAAATGACAGTGCGGGTTTTACCTACGGCTACGGTATTGCGGCAAGGCAGCAATTCAGGCAGTTGACTGGTGCAGATCCGGTGAATATTTCTCCCAAAGACGGCAGTTTGTGGCGGCAGTGGGTTGAATTTAAAACCAATCAAATTAATAGTTTTGTAGCTGAAGTTTCTCAGCTTTTGCGGCAGAACTATCCGCGCACAATTCTCTCGGTGGCGGTGTTTCCGCACCCTGCAAGTCAGCGGATTTACAAAATTCAACAAAATTGGGAAGTTTGGGCCCGTCAGGGTATTGTAGATTTGATTGTGCCGATGACTTATGCTTTGGATACTAACCGACTTCAGCGCATCACCGAACCGCTGGCGAAGGAACAAATGCTCGGTTCGGCTTTGATTTCTCCGTCGGTTAAGTTGTTGACTCTCCCGCCAGTTGTGGCGATCGACCAAATTCAAGCTTTGCGCGATTTGCCGACGGGGGGCTATGCTATTTTTGCGGTGGAAAGTATCAGCAGCGCCATGCAAGGCTTTTTTAACCGCACTCAAGGCCCGCCGGTGCGCTCTACTTCTGCAGCAGAACCGATTCCTTACCGGCAGCCGTTTGCAGCCGCAGCTTCGCGCTATACTGCTCTCAAGCAGGAATGGAGTTTTTTGTTGGCTAACAATCAGTTGCAGGTGTCGGAATCTGAACTGAAAGTTCTCCAAAGTCGATCGGATGAATTGGCGCAAGCTTTTACCAAATTGGCTGCCAATCCTTCTACCGAAACTTTAGCAACTGCTAAAAGATTATTGGCGAGTTTTCAATCTCAGTTTCAGTCTTCGATGCGCTGGCATTCTGGAGAGAATAGCTATCAAGTACAAACTTGGCAAAATCGTTTGGAGAGTTTGGATATGCTGTTGCGCTACGGCGAAAGGGTGGAGTTGAATCGCAGGTAAATACAGGTGTTTAGGGTGCGCGTACTCGCTACTGTTTGTTCAAACTCACATCCGAAACCATTCTCAAAAACAGGCATGATGCCTGTTCCACAACAAGTGAATTTCTTGTGGGATGGGCAGGGGAGCCCGTCCATAAAAGCCTTATTGACAATTGTGCAATATAAGCTGTTGCGGCATTGAAATTTTATGTAAAAAAATAAAAGTCTTGTGGGGAGTAGGGGTTGGGCAGGAGAACCCGCCCTGAATATGCAATGTTTATTTGCGCGACAGCTTATAGCAACATTCTCGGTAGTTAGGACATTGATACATTGCTGAAACCGATTGAAAGCACTAAATCAACCATATTACTCTACTTCCGATAAGATGATTTCGATTTAGGTCGATCGCACAAAGTTATCTGTATCAGCAGTTGCGAAAACAATCAGCCAAAATACGCTATATTAATTTAAATAGACCGACTCTACTATTATCAATAGATTGCAGCCTAAAAAAGCAAAAAAATAACAAAAATTGCGATCGAAAATCTTCCCAATGACTAATGACTAATGATTACTAAGAGGGCGGGCACGGGGCACCGCCCCTACCAACTGACTAATAACTAATGACTAATGACTAATGACTAATGACTAATGACTACTGACTACTAACTAATTACTCTGAGGATGAATATGTTTCCTAAACCGCTCAATCGCTTTGCTGCCAAAATTCTCGGCAAAGTTCCGTTACAAACCGTGCTCGTAGTGCCTTTTTTAGTGCAAATTATCGGCACGGTAGGAGTTGTAGGTTGGCTGTCGTTCCAAAACGGTCAGCGGGCGGTTAACGATGTGGCCGCTCAGTTGCGGGAAGAAATTAGCGATCGCATCAAAGACCGCATGGAAAACTATATGTCAATTCCCCACATCGTCAATCACCTCAACGTTCAAGGTCTAAAATTGGGGCAATTGAACCTAGAAAATAAAAAACAACTAGAACTTCATTTTCTCGAACAAATTCAATATTTTGATTCGATCAGCATCATTTACGTAGCCACAGAAAATGGAGAACACTCCGGAGCGATTCGCACTAAAGATCGAACTCTCATATCTGCTGCCGACAGCTCAACAGGCAACAAATTAGCTCGATATACTTCTGATTCTCAGGGAAACCGCGTTGAATTAGTACAAATTTCTTCCGATATTTACGACCCGCGAATTCGCCCTTGGTACATAGCAGCAGCCGCCGCCAAAAAACCTATCTGGACTTCAATTTATACAGATTTTTTAACAAGAGAACTGGCAATTACCGCTGCTTTGCCTATCTACGATGACGCTGGCAAATTGTTAGGAGTAGCTAGCAGCGATTTGCTGTTTTCCCGGATTAAAGAATTTCTCGTCAGCCTGAAAATTGGCAAATCGGGGCAAACTTTTGTAATGGAGCGCTCCGGGATGTTAATTGCCACTTCAACCACGGGTGAAGAATTCGCGGTGGAAGGTAAAGAAGCAAAACGCATCAAAGCTTCAGAAAGCCAGAATCCCGTAATTCGCCAAACCGGACAGCATTTAGAAAAAACCTACGGCAGCTTAGATAAAATCAAGAACTCTCAACAGCTTACTTTTGATGTTGACGGGAAGCGCAATTTTATGGAAGTAGCTCCTTTTAAAGACGATCGGGGGTTGGATTGGCTGATTGTCGTAGTTGTGCCAGAGTCCGACTTTATGGAGCAAATTAACGCCAACACGCGCACTACTTTTTTACTGTCGGTTGCAGCTTTGATCGTCGCGACAATTCTGGGGATTCTTACTGCTAAATGGGTAGTACGGCCGATTTTAAAATTGAATGCGGCGGCGAAAGCTTTGGCAGGAAATGAATGGGATACAAAGCTCGCCCTGAATCGCGAAGATGAACTTGGAGAACTTGCCGTTGCTTTTAACAGCATGGCAGAGCAATTGCAGCATTCTTTTACTTCGATTTCAGAAAATGAAAGCCGAGTCAAACAATTTCTAAATGCAGTACCGCTAGGCATTTTTATTGTAGATCGAAACGGTCAACCTCACTACGTTAATCCGACTGGAGAGAAACTTTTAGGTCAAGGAATCATAGCAGCAAACTCCGAAGACTTACGCAAATTCTACCGAGTTTGTTTGGCTGGTACTCAGGAAATTTACCCAGCGGAGCGCGACCCAATTTTAAATGCTTTGCAGGGCAAAAGTGTAACTGTTGATGACATTGAAATATGCTTGACTGACAAAACTGTTCCCCTGCAAGTTTGGGGAACTCCTATTTACAACGCCCAAGGAAATATCATCTACGGGATGTGCGCTTTTCAAGATATTACTGAACACAAACAGGCCCAAAAACTGTCAACCAAATACAATCAAAATTTAGCCGTGCAAGTTGCCGAACGTACCGCCGATCTTGCTAAGGCAAAAGAAAAGTTTTCTAAAGCTTTTCGTTCCAGTCCAAATGCGATTACGATTACGAGAATTAGTGACGGCAGCCACCTTGAAGTTAATGACAGCTTTTGTCAGATGATGGGCTACAGTCACGAAGAAATCATTGGAAAAACAGCGGTAGAATTAAATTTTTGGGCGACTTTAGCAGAGCGCGATCGCATGATTCAAATGTTGAAAAATAAAACAGCTATTCACAATTACGAGCTGAGGTTTCGCAATAAAAGCGGTACAGAAAGAACGGCGCTGCTGTCGATTGAAACCATCGATATTGACGGAGAAGCTTGTTTTTTGTCGATTTCTAGCGATATTACCGATCGCCAAAAAGCAGAAAACGCCCTCCGGGAAGCCGAAGAAAAGTACCGCAACATTTATGAAAATGCTTTGAACGGCATTTTTCAGACTGCTGCTGACGGGAAATACATCAGCGCTAACCCCGCTTTAGCTAACCTCTACGGTTACGAATCGCCCGAAGAATTAATCGCAGCGCAGCCGAATTTCAACAATCAGCTTTATGTAAATCCCAACCGCCACGACGAATTTACTGCACTGATGGACGAGTACGGAATACTGGCTAACTTTGAATCGGAAATTTACCGCAAAGATGGCAGCATCATCTGGATTTCTGAAAATTGTCGCTCTGTCTGCGATGCGGCCGGAAACTTACTTTATTACGAAGGTTTTATTAAAGATATTACTGATAGTAAAGAAGCGGAAATTAAAATGCAGCAGGCGAAAGAAGCGGCCGAAGCAGCAAACAAAGCTAAGAGCACCTTTCTCGCCAACATGAGTCACGAATTGCGATCGCCCCTGAATGCAGTCATCGGCTTTGCTCAAGTCATGATCCGCAGTAAATCTCTATCTCCCGAAAATCAAGAAGATGTCGGAATTATCCTGCGGAGCGGCGAACATTTGCTGTCTTTAATCAACCAAGTTTTAGATTTGTCAAAAATCGAAGCCGGACGCACTACAATTTATGAAAAAAACTTCGATTTGTACCGATTGCTAGACGATTTAGAAGATATGTTCGCGCTCAAAGCTGAGGAAAAAAGCTTGCAATTAATCTTCGAGCGGGACGCGCGAGTTCCCCATTACATTTGCACCGATGAAGTGAAATTGCGCCAAGTCTTAATTAATTTGCTCAACAATGCGATTAAATTTACTTCCGAAGGGGGAGTCTCGTTGCAAGTTAAAGGAGGAAGGGGAAAGCTACACAAAAACAGCACTGACAAATTGCCCGGTCGCTACTGGCTGCATTTTGAAGTTCAAGATAGCGGTGCAGGCGTTGCTGCTGAGGAAATCCCTCAGTTGTTTGAAGCATTCGTGCAGACAAAAACAGGTAAAGATTCTCAGGAAGGAACGGGTTTAGGTTTAGCGATCAGCCGCCAGTTCGTGCAATTAATGGGAGGTGAAATTAATGTTAGCAGCGAACTTGGAAAGGGTACAATATTTCAGTTTGACATCCAAGTTCATCTGGTTGAAGCTGCTGATATTGAAAGCAAAAAAACTACACGCCGAGTTATTGCCCTCGCACCGAATCAGCCGCGTTACCGCTTGCTAATTGTGGACGACAAGCCCCTGAACCGCCAACTTTTGGTAAAACTTCTGAGTCCGCTCGGATTTGAACTCAAAGAAGCGAATAACGGTAAAGAAGCGGTGGATATTTTTATGGAGTGGCAGCCGCATTTGATTTGGATGGATATGAGAATGCCCGTGATGGACGGGTACGAAGCAACGAAACAGATTAAAACTACAACGGGCGGGCAAGCAACGGCGATTGTGGCCCTGACTGCTAGTGTTTTGGAGGAAGAACGGGCGGTTATTCGGGTGCATCTCAGTTTTGCAAATACATCAACTGGAGAGTTGACCATTAAGATAAGCACACCGAAGAGAAAGAATAGAGGAAACACTCTCAATATTCCACTGCGCTCCCGATAGTTTCACCCTGAGTC
>NZ_JADEXD010000130.1 GCF_015207285.1 Tychonema sp. LEGE 07203
GCAACAAACTTAAATCAACTCCCCGATTTTCCCGAAAGCAACCCTGAACTAGAAACACAATTGAACCCCGCCGAAAACAGGCAAGATGCCTGTTCCACAATCGAGAACAGGCAAGATGCCCGTTCCACAATCGGTGAAACTGCTTGTGGTGCGGGTATCGCCGCCGAACCAAAAAATCTGGTTGACAGCCAGCCAAAATGTCATAACCCCCTAGATTGCCATCCTGTTTTAGCCCAGAACCAACCCCAGGCACCTCAAAACCTGCCACCGCCCCCGACTCAACCAGATCCAAATCGCGATCGATTTCTGCAACCAGCCCCGCAGCCTTCCCCACAAGCTCCCCAAACACCGCCAACAGTTGCGCCCCAACCCCCGTCACCAGTTCCGCAGCCGCTGCCGAATACGATCATTCAGGTGCAGAAAATTCAAGTAGTTGGCAGCACAATTTTAAGCGCTGACGAAATCAATGCCTTAATCAAGCCGTTAGAAGGCCGTTCTGTCACCCTAGAACAGATCCAACAAATCGCCGACAAAATTACCGAAATTTACCTCAATCGCGGCTACATCACTACCAGAGCAGTCTTGCCGCCCCAAACTATCACCGCAGGGACAGTCCAAATTCAAGTTCTCGAAGGCAAGTTGGCTCTAATTAAGGTAGAAGGAAATAAAAGAGTCCATCAAAGTTACATCCGCAGCCGGATTCGACTAGGTGCCGGAAGACCTTTAAGCACATCTTCATTAGAAGACCAACTGCGGCTGCTGCGGGTCGATCCTTTATTTGACAATGTAGAAGCCAGCCTGCGGGCGGGAGATAATGAAGGCGAGAGCATTCTGATCGTCAGAGTCACGGAAGCTAATCCGTTTCAATCTAGTTTCAGCTTTGACAATTACTCGCCTCCGAGCGTCGGTTCCGAAAGGTTGGGGGTGAGTTTGCGGCACCGCAATGTAACAGGAAATGGCGACGAACTGGCGGCGGCTTATTACCGAGCTCTCGGCGATTCTGATGTGTTCGATTTTAGCTATCGCATCCCGCTAAATGCGATGAACGGCACTTTGCAATTGAGGGCGGCACCGAATCGCAACAGTATTGTACAAGCACCTTTTGACACTTTTGATATTTCAGGAAAATCGCATTTATTTGAAGTTAGTTACCGCCAGCCGCTGCGGAGAACGCCGAGGGAAGAATTTGCCTTGTCTGCCGGTGTTACTTATCAGACAAGCAGAACTTTTCTCGCCGGCGAACCGTTTCCTTTTGGCATCGGCCCGGACTCCAAGGGTGTCAGCACTACCACTGCAATTAAGCTGGGACAGGACTACATTCGGCGCGACCCCCAGGGTGCTTGGGCCTTGCGATCGCAATTTACGATCGGCACTAGCTTGTTTGATGCTACTCAAAACGAAGGTTCTGTGCCCGACGGACAATTTTTGAGTTGGCTGGGTCAAGTGCAGCGAGTACAGCGATTGAATGACAAACATTTATTAATTTTGCAGTCAGATTTGCAGTTGTCAGCTAATAGTTTGTTACCTTCCCAGCAATTTGTAATTGGCGGCGGGCAATCTTTGCGCGGCTACCGCCAAAATGTCCGTTCTGGCGATAACGGCTTCCGAGTTTCGGTCGAGGATCGGATTACTTTGCAGCGGGATGCTTCGGGAAGTCCCAAACTTCAATTAGCTCCTTTTTTGGATGCGGGTACGGTGTGGAATACTCCCAACAATCCTAATAAATTAACGAATCAGAGATTTTTAGGTGGTGTGGGTTTGGGGGTAATCTGGCAACCGATACCGCAGGTGAACCTGCGCGTAGATTACGCTTTTCCTTTGGTGAAAATTAGCGATAAAGGCGACAACCTCCAAGATAACGGCATTTACTTCAACATCATTTATACACCATGATCGCAGCGGGAGCATCTCTGTCGGAAAGCAGCCCAGCTAGAAATTTGAGACAGGAGGAAGAAAGAAGGAGACAGGAGGAAGAAAGAAGGAGACAGGAGGAAGAAAGAAGGAGACAGGAGGAAAGAGGAAGAAAGAAGGAGTCAAAAGAAGTGTTTTTACAAATATTCAGATGCTCCAAAAATATTGATTTCAACATCTGACCAATCACCAATCACTAATAACAAATCACTAATGACTAATAACTAATGACCAATGACTAATGACTAATGACTTCATCATCTGACCAATGACTAATGACTAATGACTAATAACTAATGACCAATGACTAATGACTGATGACTAATGACTAATGACTAATGACTTCTTCCTTCTTCCTTCTTCCTTCTTCCTTCTTCCTTCTTCCTTCATCCTTCATCTTCCGATATTAATCGCCGACTTCCCCGACAACCTCCGCAGCAGCCTGAGTTTCGAGCCAGAGTTTGAGCAGCAATCGCTCCGCCCGATCGCCCAAAACAGTCGCAAACACCCCCTGGGCCCCCTCAGACGCGCCTCCAATCCACGTACCGCGCAGAGTCACCTCCACAAAATCAGCATCAGCAACACAAAGATCGATCGCCTCGCTGTCATCTCGGCGGGCCTCAGATTCCAGCAGAGACAGCGCCGGCAAATCTGCCGGCAGCAAAAATGCCGCAGTGCTCGGTTCGACGCTGATGCTTTGACCAACTCGCATAGCCAGCACAACTCGCAGCGCCACTAACTGTTCGGGAGATTGAGCCAAACGCTCTAGGTTAAAGCCCGTTTCAGTGTAAGTCAACTTCAGCATATTGACAGCCTTAAAATTGAAATTTGTCAGTAGTCAGTAGTCAGTTGTTAGTAGTCAGTAGTCAGTAGTCATTAGTCAGTAGTCAGTTGTTAGTAGTCAGTTGTTAGTAGTCATTCGGAATCGGGAAATCCAGATACCCCTAAAAGCACATAGGAAGGATGAGCCATTGGGCGGAGAGAAACTTTCTAGATCGAGAAATAAAATATTTTGTATCTCGATCTCGATCGATAATCTTTTCCTATTACCAATTACCAATCAACAACCAACAACCAACAACTAACAACCAACAACTAACAACCAACAACTAACAACCAACAACTGACAACTGACTAATTTCCTATTCCCCAATTTGGTATTCGTGCCAAAACATTTCGGAAAAAGCCACAGTGGGGTGCATAGGAGACTTCGGCTTAGTTCGCAGAGGCATTCCAGCTTCTATCGGAGTTCGATCGCCCGGTGCGTGAGTTGCACCCTTCGCAAGCAGTCACCACATTGTCCCAAGTGTGCGGGCCGCCCTTCGATCGAGGAATCACGCGATCCAGCGTCAAATGCCGGTTGCTACCGCAGTATTGGCAAGAATGAGCATCGCGGCGCAGAACTTCCCGGCGATTGACCGGCGGCACTTTCCAAAGGCGTTCGCTGTTGCCAAAAGTCAAGCGGATGTGTTCGGGTACGTGGATGCTGGTGCTGGGCGATCGCACCAGCCAGCCATTGCCGGTGCTGTAATCTAGAGCTTGGGCCTTGCCTGTTACCAAAAGTACGATCGCCCGTTTGATGTTGACACGGCTCATCGGTAGGTAATTCTGGGAAAACACCACCACAGATTGCCTCAATACATCAGTTACTACGCTCACGGCTGGCTCCTCCTTATTTAGATTTGAGATTGAAGAATTGAATAATTTTAGATTTTAGATTTTGGTTTTTTTGCCAGCATTGTGAGACTGAATAATTGGAGATTTTAGATTTGGTTTTTTCTCAGTTCCCCAAGCCTTTCCAAATTGCTTAAATATCCAATCATCTCGTTTCCGGTTGCATCGGAATAATAAAATCGAATCAACAGTTAACACTCAACCATTCAGTTTTTCCACCCGCCCGTCAACAGTCAACAATTCCGGTATGAGTGCAACCGGAATTGAGATCGAATACCCCCGCTTCTGTTACCAGACAAGCGGGGGCAAAAAAAACTGCGTTCGTGCAAATTTTCATCTTATGTCGGTACAGTTTCTTTAGCTGTACCTCCCGCTTCGCGTATCTAGGTGTGGCTGTGCCACTTGCAGACCGTCCCTGTCTACCTCGCTGCAATTAATTTCTACATTTTGTCCTAATCCACTATAGCCGGGTTTAATCAATCCCTTGCGGGGCCGCGAGGTTGAGGTGACGGTTGCCGAACCCGTCCTCAAAACGTGCCGCGACGACTCAGGGCGAGCTCTGGGGCGATCGCGCTTCGGTTGACAGGTGGAGTAGGTGGGAAAAAATTTCACAGCAGGCACAAAGCGATCGGAGACCTTTAAATCTAGCTTTAAACATACTACACTGATATTACAGATATGTCCACCTGTCACGGAGAAAAATTATGCATACCTTACCTAGAACGTCAACCACCGAAATGGAAGTCACCAGCATTCGACTAGAAAGAGAGCTCAAGGAGAGACTCAAAGAGCTCGCGGGGAATCAAGGCTATCAAGCTTTGATTCGAGATTTGCTCTGGAATTACGTCCAGCAGAAGTCTGGAGAGTATCGCCAGATGTTTTGTCTGTCGGATATTCGAGCTAGCATTAATGCCACAGCACAGCAGGACGAACGCTGCGCGCTTACAGGAGAGTTGATTCGAGTTAATGAGCCGATGTTATTAGGCCTGACGATGCACGGGGAAATGGTACCGCTGAGTATGGGGAGTATGGCTGGTTGACACTCTCCGGCGTGAACGCACGGAGATTCTTTAATCTACGAGCCGACTTGCTGATGCAGAATTTCTCCAATAACTGTAGAGGTTAACTCTCAAGAGAGCGTTGCTTGGCTCAAGGCCAAAGGTTCCGATATGCCCGCTCCGTACCTAATCCCCGACTTAGGATGTTTCTAGCTGCATTTTCGTCACGATCTAAAAACAACCGCACTTACAAACCTGCGTTCTTGTAGATAGCGTTTTCTTGACAATTACACTGCAGCTAGAGCATTCTTGGCTGGTATATTGCGGATTTACCGCCACCGTCACGCGCTCAAATACTTTTCCAAAGTATTCAAGCCAAACACGAAATTGATACCAAGAAGCGTCGTTGATAGACTTAGCTAAGCAATGATTTTTCACCATGTTTTTAATCCTCAAATCTTCGTAGACGACTACATCGTTTGATGAGATTACGCACCTTGCAAGTTTTATTGCATGGTATGAGCGCTGTCTACTTATTTTGAGGTGGCGTTTGCCTAGAATCTGCCTAGCTTTGCCCCTGTTATTTGAACCTTTAACTTTTCTGGATACGCGACGTTGAGCGCGTTTAATAATTTTCTCACCTTTTCTCAGAAACCTCGGATTTTCTACCGTAGTTCCGTTCGAGTCGGTGTAATATTCTTTTAATCCCACATCTAATCCGATTGTATTACCATTCGGTTCTGTGTTTTCCTTTCTATCAGTATCCACACAGAATTAGACGTACACGCCCGAAGCCCGTTTAACCAATCTCACCCTTTTTATTTGATTGATTTGGTAGAAGTGCAAGTCGCGTGTACCTTTGAGCTTTAATCGCCCAATCCCTTTCTTGTCGGTAAAATTGATTGATTTGAGATCGTCGGCTAGCTTCCATCCGCTAGTTTTGTATTCCACGGAACGGCAATCTTTCTGAAAACTTGGATATCCTTTTTTACCTGGGACATTCTTCTTGCAATTGTCGTAAAACCGGGAGATAGCAGACCATGCTCGTTCTGCGCTCGATTGTCGAGCCATTGAGTTTAGTTCCGAGGCAAAAGGGAACGTAGCCGCAAGTACAGCGCAGTATTTATTCAAGTCGTGCCGACTCACTTTCTCACTTTTTTACGATCCATCCAATAGCGCAAACAGCTATTGCGGATGAATTGAGCGGTACGAATTGCTTCATCTACTGCGTTGTACTGATTCTGCTTGCCGTAAGATTTAAACTCAAAAACTAACATGGCGTTACCTCCCGTTATGATGTTGTATCGTTTGACATAAGATTGTTCGATGAGTCAAAAAAGTTTACAATGATTAAACAGGAAGCTTACGCTTGAGACTAAAGTCTCCCGTGACCTTTCATCCCTGGACTGAAGTCACAGGGTTTTCAGCTTGTCTCCTATAAACCAGTCGATCGAGAATTTTGCGATCGGCCTGGGGCGATCGCCCCAGGCGCTGAAGATTATAATATTAGACCTTTTGCCAAAAAAATCTATGCTACAATTAAAGGTTTTGAATTTTATGCCCCAGAGCTAACTCATAATTGTAAAGTGCCGATCTAACCTGCAATCTACTCCACTTAAGCCAAACCGTTCATCAGGAAATGTGGGTGGAAACCCCGTCCTTGTAAGACGACTTTAATATTGATATTTTGGTATAATTCCAGTGGTTGCGACCCACCCGCGACGATGGAGACATCAACCTGCTTCACCAAAGTTTGCCATTGTTCGCAACGGGGAAGAAAAATCTGTAGACCCGCCAAAGAGAACAGGGCAATGGCAAACATCCCTAGAATCAAAACAGTAGACAGAACTTCTTTGAGGTTTTCGACACATCAAACCGCGCTTGCTAGCGGGGTTAGTGCGCGAGAGTGAATGTCAAACCATAAAATTCCTTGTCGGTAGAGCCAATTGCTATGAAACAGAAACTCAAATCATAAGGTTTGGCAATCACCGTCCGCGACGGTCGGTGAGGATGTCAAGCTGACCAGTATCGATATAAAGAAGCAACCAGAGTGGCTTGTTTGGAGCGGGGAATCCCCTATTTAGATATTTTTGACAAATCGTGCGATCGGGCTAATGATTGGTGTCGATCGCGCCGAAGGGCAGATGGTCTTCATCCCAACCTGGTGGACTATAGCAATCTTTGTTTGAATATCTCATAAGTTGGGAACCCCTAGCTGCGATCGATCATTAGTCCCCATTAGATATTAAATTTGAGATTAAAAAATTAGCAACGATCTCAAATCCGTTGACATCCAAATTATTCATCTCTCTCTTCTGGAGACTCTGCGGACTCTGTGGCAAGAGCGGTTTAATCATTCCGAAAAAAAACTATCCGACAGCACAATCAACAATCAACAATATTTTAGCAATGAGCTATGAAGATTCTGTTAGTAGAAGACGACGATCGCATTGCCCAAGCATTAGCAGAAGCCCTTACCGACCAACATTATGCCGTAGATATAGCCGCCGACGGTCAACAAGGTTGGAACTTTGCAGAAACTTTTACCTACGACTTAATTCTGCTAGATGTGATGCTGCCAAAAATAGATGGAATCACCCTCTGTCAGCGCTTGCGCCGACAAGGTTTAAAAACCCCCGTGATCGTGCTAACAGCCAGAGACACCAGCAATGATAAAGTCATAGGACTAGATGCCGGAGCTGATGATTATGTCGTTAAACCCTTCGATTTGCCAGAATTATCAGCAAGAATTAGAGCCTTGCTGCGGCGGGGAAGTACAACTTTGCCACCAGTATTAGAGTGGGAAAATCTGCGTTTAAACCCGAACACCTGCAAAGTTACTTATCGCGATAATTTGCTAAAATTTACACCAAAGGAGTACAGCTTGCTAGAATTATTCCTGCGAACAGGAGGGCGCGTTTTAACACGGAGTGCTATCCTAGATCGTATATGGGCTTTTGAAGACTCCCCAGGAGAAGAAACCGTAAAAGTTCATCTCCGGGGTTTGCGACAAAAACTGAAAGCAGCAGGCGCACCAGCTAATTTTATTGAGACTATTTATGGCATGGGTTATCGGCTCAACCAAAACCTCTAATCCCCAATTTCAAGCTTTGGGATGGCGTTTATTGCTATCTTACTTAACAGTGATGGTAGCTATTTTAGGAGCTTCGGCTATTGCTGTTTATGATTTTTTTTACAGCAGTCTTTATCAAGAATTAGACCAGCGCTTGGAGGTTTTGGCTCAAGCAGCTTCTCACAGTTTAGTTGCGATCGAAAAGCAGCATTTTTCAGAAAATCCAGAAAAAGACGATGAATCTGACAAACAAAGCGAACAGAGCAATGATGATTTTCAGATTACACTCGATCTCGAAAAAGTAACGCCCCAGTTAGATAAAGACGGAGACTTAGACATTCCCTGGCAAAATCTGCGGGAACCGGATCAAGCTGTAGAATGGTTTGATCGAGCAGGAGAAATGCTAGGAAATTCGGGCAAGACTTTACCGCCTGTACCGATAAAATCGGGTTTCCAAACCATACAGGACGGGAAAACTCGGTCGGCGACAATTCCAGTTTACATTTTTTCTGATGATAAAAGTCAAGAATTAAAAGGTTATATTCGCACCAGCGAATCTACTAAAGAAGTCGAAGAAGTTCTCAGCAGGCTCCGCTGGAAATTGGGTTATGGGAGTATTATTTGTCTGAGCTTGACGGCGGTTGGTGGTTTGTGGCTGACAAAGCAATCTCTCAAGCCAATCGAGGAGAGTTTTCAGCAATTAAAACAATTCACTGCTGATGCTTCTCACGAGTTGAGAAGTCCGCTGACGGCGATTAAAACTTCAGTGGAAGTCATGCAGAGTCATCCTGAGAGAATTCATGCAGCAGATGTTAAGAAAATGGCGGCGATCGCCTCTGCTACTAAACAGATGACTCAGTTAGTTGAAGACTTACTTTTGTTAACTAGAATGGATGCACCAGCTGCCACGATCGTCCGCGAGTCGATAGCAGTTCCGCTAGACGAATTATTAGAAGATTTACTAGATTTGTGGGAGCTGCAAGCTCAAGAAAAGCAAATTATTCTCAAGTCAAATTTAGCTATTAATACCTCTGTAATGGGAGATGCTGCACAGCTCTCTCGTTTGTTTTGCAACTTGATTGGAAACGCAATTCATTACACACCAGCGGGCGGAATTGTGACTGTTTCTCTGAGCAGAAAGAACCGATCGACAATTGTTAGTGTAGAGGATACTGGCATCGGCATTGCTCCAGAAGATGTCAAGTTAGTTTTCAACAGATTTTGGAGAGCAGATCGAGCGAGAAATCGCCGTGCAGGGGGTTTGGGGATGGGATTGGCGATCGCCCAAGCAATTGTCCAAAGCCACCGAGGAGAAATTAGCGTTACCAGTCAGCTAGGAGTAGGTAGCTGTTTTCAAGTAAAATTCTCCTCAGTAGCTTAAGAGTTTATATTAATAGAAAACCTTAACTCTCCCCGGATTCTCCAATTTCTCCAATTTCTCCAATTTCTCCAATTTCTCCAATTTCTCCAATTTCTCCAATTTCTCCTCTTTCCCCAATTTCTCCAATTTCCCCTTTTTCCCCTTTTTCCCCTTTTTCCCCTTTTTCCCCTCTTTCCCCTCTTTCCCCTTGTTCGCCACCACTGCTACTCATTAAGACGATCGGTTGAACCGGCTTGCTGTTGCTCGTCGATGAATTAGCAGCATTACTTAAAAGAGAAACAGGGGAAAATTGATTGACACTGCTATCATTCTGGGATGCGATCGCACTAGCAGCTACAGAGGTTAAAACGCAAGCTCCAATGCCGAGCCAAATCTTAGTTTTATTTTGCATCTTTCAAAAAAAAATATTTTGGGTGATTACTCGTACTATCCCAGAAAAAAGTAAAGAACTCGGAAAGAACCAAAAATATCTAAAAATTGTTTGCACAGACATTACCTTATTGCTACAATGCGAGTCCATTAGCAACCTGTAGGAGTGTCCAAAATGATTATCTGTATAGCCAATATTCTGACTTCAGAGGAATTAGAATTAACTGTCGATCGCCTAAAAGATGCTGAATTTGTCGATGGCAAGTTAACAGCAGGTTGGTACGCCCGACAAGTAAAAAATAATTCTCAACTCAAAAATGATGCTGCTCCAACTCAGGAACTCAGAAATTTAGTCAATCAAGCACTAAAACGCAATTCTTTATTCCAAATAGCGGCGCGCCCCAAAGCCATGCGTCCCATTATGTTTAGTCGCTATCACGGAGGGATGCACTACGGCACACATATTGATAATGCGATTATGGGAGACGAAAAACTAATGCGATCGGATTTGTCTCTCACTCTATTTCTCAGCGATTCTGCAACTTATACGGGCGGGGAATTAGTGATTGAAAGTGCCCAAGGCGAACAAGCTTTTAAACTTGATGCTGGTTCAATGGTTGTTTATCCTACTACAACTTTACATCGTGTAGAACCAGTCACCGAAGGTGAAAGACTAGCGGCGGTAACTTGGGTGCAGAGTTTAGTTCGGGATGCTCACAATCGAGAAATTCTCTTTGATTTGGATACGGTTCGCGATACGCTTTCTCAGAAGTCAGGAAAGACAGCGGAGTTTGACTTGCTATCCAAAAGCATTGCTAATTTGCTGCGAAAATGGGCTGATGTTTAGGTTGAGGAAGTCTTAGAGACGTTTAAATAAATTTTATGTCTTTCCGAGTTCTTTACTTTTATTTGTCACAATCCTAATATAGCAATCCTAAATCATTATCACGGGCGGCGAACATAAATGTGATTTCCCCAAAATCCATCCTCCGGGACACTCAAGATGCCGTGTCCAGGACACGGCTTAGCCTTAGTCCCTACAGGTACAAGAAAATCATTTAGGATTGCCATAGCACTGATTGCCAGGAAATAACAACTCATGAAACGGAAAAATATTTTTAGTTTGCTCGCAGTTACAACGATTCTTTCAGTAGCGGCCAGTTCTGCCTTTGCACAAGCTATAACTCGAATCCGCGATTTGCGACCGTCGAGAACACCAACTACCATCTCTGGAAAAGTAGTCGGTTTTGGAGAAGCTGATGAAAATGAGTGGATTATCGACGACGGTAGCGGTGGAATTAAAGTCGATGCTGGCCCCCGCTCGTGGCGCAATATTAATGTATCAAGAGGTGAAACAATCAGAGTTGTTGGCGAGATGGACGACGGTGAATTCGATGCTTTTTCTGTTACTCGCTCGAACGGCTCAGTAATTAACATCCGCTCTCCCCAAAACAGGGAGCCTTGGGATGACGATTAAGTGCAAAATTGTGCGCTATCTGTCTGCACAGCCTGAAATGCAGCTTTACAAATAGACCCTAGGGTTTTAGCTAACTGACCAAATATAGCAATCCTAAATCATTATCCAGGCGGCGAACATAAATGTGATTTCCCCAAAATCCATCCTCCGGGACACTCAAGATGCCGTGTCCATGACACGGCTTAGCCTTAGTCCCTACAGGTACAAGAAAATCATTTAGGATTGCTATAGATAAGTTAAACAACAAGAATCTGACAATGAGTAACGAAACTAAAATTTGGACAAGTATCGGACAGTCATATCTAACTAAAGATAATTCGATCGATGTAAATATAGCGTCATCGGAGAGATACCAACTCTCAATTTGGGAAAGTGGCGAAAGTGGCGAATTTGGCGAATTTGGCGAAAGCGGCGAATTTGGCGAAAGTGGCGAAAGCGGTGAAAGCGGTTACGAGATGGGTTTTTCTGTCAATCAACCTGTAACTTCTTCCAATTCTAGCCCAGTTACGGGCAATTTTCCCATGATTTCTCAGGGATACGAAAGGGGCGATAATTTTTATCAGATTGAAATTGAAGGTACAAATGGTAACGACATCTTAACAGGAATTGCTGGGAACAATGTTGTTTTAGAAGGACGCAGGGGAAATGATATTTTGATCGGCAACAGTGGCAACGACGAGTTAGAAGGTGGCAAGGGTCAAGATACCCTTGATGGCGGCGCAGGCAATGATATTATCGATGGAGGGAGGGGTAAAGATATTCTGACCGGTGGTATGGGTTCGGATTTATTTGAGTTAGAAGGGCGATCGGCTACAAATATTCTCGATCTCGCTGATATCATCACGGACTTTCAAAAAGGCGCAGACATACTTGAGCTGGAAGATGGGTTAAGATTTTCTAACATTAATATCACTCAAGGAACTGGTATTTATGCTACCGATACTCTGTTGCAGATAGCAAGTACGGGTCAATATTTAGCAGTCTTAAAAGGAGTTAATGCTGGAAGTATCAACCAGGCTGATTTCATTTTTTCATAATGATAATATTTGCATTAAAACTGTTACTTTGCAACATGAATTAGCCACTTTAAGCCAAGAAACCGGGTTTTTCACCCAATCTGCGAGTGACAACAAAAGATTTTTGCAAAAAACCCGGTTTCTGCCTGCCCGTGCATCCAAGACCATCTAATTTGTTAACAACAAAATATCTAAAAAATAGGATAATCAATAGATGGCTAGCGCTAGCTTTCGCAAACTTCACCGCCAAGTTGCACCGATTATTTTCATCCCTTTACTATTAACAGCCATAACGGGAGTTGCCTATCGGCTGGGAGAAGATTTGTTGGGCATAGAAGGTGATGCTGCCGAGATTTTTATGAATATTCACCAAGGAAGCTATCTCGGAAAGGAACTCAGACCATTTTATGTGCTTTTGCTGGCTTTGGGAGTGATTGGGCTGATAGTTACTGGTTTGACGATGACCAAATTTTTTGGTGGCGCACGCCCTGAAATACCAGGTGCTAAACTTGATTGTCGTAAGGTTCATCGTATTGCTACACCGATTATTGTCTTGCCTTTAGCAGTGAGTACAGTCACAGGTGTAATCTACCGAGTTGGCAGAAGTTGGTTTAAGATGCCGAAAGAGGTAGGAGAATTTTTTCTGAATATCCACCAAGGAGAATATTTGGGAGATTTTTTGATGCCAATCTATGTGACTTTTGTGGGTATTGGTGCGATTTTGCTGCTGGTAACAGGAATCAATATGACTGGTATTTTTCGGAAACCCCGCCAGCCAACAACGGAGGAAAATAGCTAATAGATTTTTTTTCGGAATGACTGATGAATATCGTGGTTTTAATTCTCTCTACAGTTGCATCTTTTTTTGGGAACTGGTATACAATAATTCTCTGGCTGCTGACCTTTATTAAGATGAAAAATAGAAGTATTGAAACGGCACAATCAAGTCTTAATTCAAAAAGTGTATGGAAAAGTCTGCTAGAAGGAAGTCGCACCAGTACATTTTTTAGTGAAGTATTAAGTAACAGCGGTCATTTTTCAATTCTGAAGGGTTGATCGGATTTAAGATTAGATGGTTTGTTAAACTTTATCACAGATCCAACTGAATATTTACTGATATTAGCAATGCTTGTTTAGGCTTGGTATTTGTCGAACTCGAAATGCCACCGTTTTTGGGGAAACCCGATCTGCGTTGGTATCTATACGCCGATCGATCTGCCGATAGACGGGCTAGATTTTTTCCAAAGTCCTAGTCATGTTGTCTTTTGGTTATTTTCTCTGATGATTGCTACTTTGCAAGGATTGCGATTCCATTGGGCTAAGGGTATTGATGATTGGCTAATTCCACCGGAAAGTGTGGTACGGGCTCTGATGGTGGTAGCTTTTTATGTTGTGATTGGGATTGAGTCTCAATATTTAATTCCTAGTTTAGAATTGATAGTGACATTTTCGCGGACGGCAACGCACTGGTTTCTTACTTGGAGTATGGTGTTTATCGGTTTGCTTTTGGGGGTGCAGTCGGTACAGATTTTGAAACAAAGAAAACTGTTACAAGAAACAGCTCAACTACTGGGAAACATGGCAGAATGGGGAATGGGAAGTCATGTAGTAGACACGGCGCTGAATAATCCAGCAGGCTTGGCTTTTCAAAAGTGCGATCGCAGGATTTTATTTATGGATATTCGCGGTTTTACAAGTTGGTGCGAAAAAACTTCTCCTGAGACAGTTGCAGAGGTTCTCAATGAGTATTACCGTTGTGTTGAACCAGCGGCTGCCAAGTTTCAGCCTTTAATAATAACTTTTACAGGCAATGAAATTATGGCGATTTATGCTACGCCACAGCAGGGAATTGCTGCGGCTAAATCTATGAGTGAAGCTGCTTTAGAAATGCTTGAATTATATGGAATTGGTGCGGGATGCGGAGTACATTGCGGGAGCGTTATTGAAGGGCTGTTTGGCGGTGCAGACGTTCGGACTTATACGGTGATTGGTGATGTTGTCAATACAGCAAAACGCTTAGAAAGTGCCACGCCTGGTGGTAAAATTACTATTTCTGATGCTGTTTATCAAGGGATGTCACAACATCTAACGGTGGAACCTTGCGAACCGATCGCGGCTAAAGGTAAAACAGCAGCTTTAATTGCATGGCGGTTAATATAACTAGCTGTCAGGAATGACGAATTTAATATTATTGGTTTTTCCGGCAATCGGGCATGGCAGTTTTTGCCATACTTGCTCGATCGACACTAGCACCATTCATGGGTCAGCGGTTCACAATTCTGGTAACGCAGATGCGGATGCTGCAAAACGCGCGGCAAGAGTGCTAAACTTGCCATCGGGTGTGCCGCAGGATGAATGGTCAATTTGATGGAAAAATTTAAGGTAATGCTGAAAAACCGCTACTTGACTGCTGTAAGTTCGATCGCCATTCTCGCAATTATCGCCGGATGCGCCGCTACGGAATCACCCCAACTTGCAACTCCCACTCCTGTAGCCGAATCTTCCCCGCCGCCGGTTGAACCGAGTCAGCCGTTAACAGTCTCTGTCAACAATCCCGAAACCGCCACAAATACCAAAATTCAGCAATATCTCAACGGATTGACAGCCGGAGGTTCTGCCAAAGAAGACCAAGGAATCTGGATGCAATCCGGCAATACTTTGTTAGCCAACCATCAAGGTACTGTTCCTCTGTCAGCCGCATCCATTACCAAAGTAGCAACATCTCTGGTAGCCCTCCAACAATTCGGGCCGGAACATCAATTTATTACTTTAATTAGTACCGACGGGACGATCGAAAACGGCGTATTAAAAGGATCTTTAATTATTCAGGGTAGCGAAGATCCGTTGTTTGTTTGGGAAGAGGCGATCGCCCTCGGTAACACCTTAAATCAAAAAGGCATCAAGCGCATCACTGGCAATTTGATTATTGTCGATAAATTTTACATGAATTTTGAACTTGACCCCCTCAAATCAGGAGAATTGCTCAAACAAGCATTCAACAGTCAAAACTGGCCGAGCGAAGCCGCCGCCCAGTATCAAACACTGCCTCCCAACACGCCGAAACCTCAAATAACAATTGACGGTGCTGTCAAAGTTATCCCAGCACCTCCCACCAGCGTGCCTTTAGCTAAACACTATTCTTTGCCCCTCACCGAACTAATCAAAAAAATGAATCAGTACAGCAATAATCTCATGGCAGATATGCTGGCTGATAGTGTCGGCGGCGCGAAAACAGTTGCACAAAAAGCAGCAGCAGCAACGGGGGTTCCTCCCGCAGAAATTCAACTCGTCAACGGTTCGGGATTGAGCGAAGATAACCGTATTTCTCCCCGCGCTGCTTGTGCGTTATTTATAGCTTTAGAACGCTATCTTAAACCTTACAGCATGACAGTTGCTGATGTGTTAACTGTAGTTGGAAAAGATGAAGGAATCCTCTCTGAACGACCGCTGCCAAAATTAGCAGTAGTTAAATCTGGCACGTTGGATAATGTTAGCGCTTTGGGCGGAGCGCTACCAACTCAAAAACAGGAAACAGTATGGTTTGTAATTATGAATCGCGGGGCAAATGTCGAGGAATTCCGCACTCAGCAAGAGGTTTTGCTGAAAAGCTTTTTGAACGATTGGGGAACTGTTCAAGCCTCACCTGCGGAATTAACGCCAAATCCTGCTAGAAAGAGTAAGGTATCTCGCAACGAAATCGTCAATTAATGGGGTTTTTAGTAAGGAGTTTCGTCCTTTATTTTTAAGTAGCCTAGTGTGCCACAAGCACCCAGCCCGCTCAGGAGTGCAATGGACTGATTGGCGTCATTATAGGTATTGGCTATCGGCAATAAACCAGATTTATTGCCGATAGCCCAATTCCGAGGAGTTCCCTATTTACGAAGTGATGAAACTCTCTAACGATAGAAACACCCGATTATTATTCCTATAAAACTGCTCTGTTTCTACAGCTTGCGAAAATAGCCGTTGGAATACTCACAAGCATAGAGTACAGACACTTTTTCAGGCTTGTCTGCAAAAAACTCATCACAAGCACGTTTTACACCAGGCGATTTGAATGGCTCAGCAGTATGTGGACGTGCAAACACCTTTTCATCATAATAAATGCCAAATAAGCAAATAGCTCCTGGCGTTAAACGCTCGTAAACATGGGGCAGTACATATTTAGTAGAGCTATATATATCGCCGTCCACAATTGCAAAGCTGATCCTATCTGGAAGACAGGAAGGAACAGTATCCTCGAACCATCCTTTATGAATATGTGGTAGATCCAGTCCAACATCGGAAAAATTCTTTTTGAATTTGTCGAGTTTAGCTGTCATCGAACCTTGAGCGTATATTCCATCTTTAAGATCGTCTTCTTGTAGTTTTGGAAGCCCTTCAAAGCTGTCAAACACATGAAATTGTTTCTCCGGCGCATACTCATTCAGAACTTTTTTGATCACGATGGAGCTTTCGCCAGCATTACAACCGACTTCGACAACATCACCAGCTACTTTGTATGCTGCTGTTTGGCTTGCCAAATGAAAAATATTCATTCGAGCTTCTATGGTTGCCATGTCAGGCGATTTTGGAATAACTTGACCGTTCAAGCGCAATTTATTCAATACCCGATTAGCCAAACGATGGCGTTTGCGTGGAGTCCGGTGATCCCAATCAAAATAATTTGCAATAAAATTATTGTTCATGTAGTTTGCCAGATGAAATAGTGAATAGTGGTTGAGAGAATGGATGATTTGACTTAGAATCCTTGCGTCAGCAGGATAGCGGTGGAACCGAATTACATAGTTTTGAACAGCGGTGGAAGAAACATTTTGGAACCTGCCAATAGCAAGGACTTTAAATAGAAGAAATGAAGATTCTATCTTGGCAAAGAAGTTGAAGAACGCTCACTTCATTGAGACTAGAGATAGAGTAGCGAAAGAAAATGTTGCTACCTGAGATACTCCAAATTGGTTGACTTCTCTAGAATCGCACGCAATTATGAAATCAGGATGAAATGCCGATCGCTGCAAAGCATGAAATCATCTTTTTTGCAGAAGAAAGAGGCAATTAAGCTGTTGTGGCATTTAAATTTTATGTAAAAAACAATCTTCACAATGAGTGGGCCGTTGCTCTGAGCATCACCCTGAATATGCAATATTTATTTGCGCGACAGCTTAACAGCTTTGCTTGCGAGGATTTTATCGGCTATATTTTGGGATATATTGTGGAGTGGGTTTTGGTGGTTTTTCTGAAGCATAAAATCAGGCAAAAATACCAAAAATCATAACAGGTTTTTAGTAAGGGGTTTAGTTTTTTCTGTTGATAACCTCACATATCTTTATCTGGGATCGATCGCCCTAGCGACTACTATGCCGATCGCGCTTTCGACTCTGCTAATATATCTTTGCAAGTCGTAAGCAACCGTAACCGCCCCAGCCGGCGAAGCGTGAATTAAACCCAGATTCCCGTCTGCATTCCTGTACACAAAACCCGTATGGGTGACATCCAATCCTTTAACATCCGTGGCTACCGCCACAATATCTCCGGGTTTTAATTGAGAATAAATACTTTTTATCCGATTTGTCGGGATGTAATTAACCGCAGTTTTGGCTAAGTCTGCTTCTTGGCTGACTATGCACTGATAAGTTGCTTCGTCTTTCGCCATTTGCGGGTAACTGCTGCGGTGCTGGCTCATGAAATTTAGTGTTTTATTCATGGGCACTCCGCCCAATTGAGCGGTGATGTTTTCTACTATTTTCCGTTTTTGATTGTCGTTAATCCACTCTGAAAAATAGTGCAGGCGGCTGCAATAACCGTTCATTTTACCGTTGACATACCGCTGTTGTTCTAGGCGATTTACAAAGTTTTGATAGTTGGAATCTTTGATTGCTACGCCTCGCGAAATTGCTAAAACGGTTTCGACAAACAAAACGCAATCAAATTTATTCAAAGTTACGATCAATTTTTCTTCGCCGGATTTGTCCAGCAAATTCTCGGCGTAGGGCTTTCCTAGAAAATTATCGGCGATCGCCTGGACGATTTCTCCGATCGGGCGATCGGGCAAATTTTGCTGTTTTGCATACTGTACAATTTTTTCAAAACGTGCTATATCTTCCGGTTGTGCAGCGTTTTCTCTCGGGGTATTGTCTGAGTTGGCTCCTCTGGCGAGCACTTCGAGCAATTGGGAATAGGAAATTTTAGATAACTTGTTGAGTTCCCAAAACAGACTCGGGAAACTGGAAACAGCCGGCTGGTTTGTGGTTTCTGGATTTTGTGTTTTTCTCGTCAACTGGCCCGCTATATCCGCGCCCTGTGCTTTTGTTGGTCGATCGACAACAGCGACAGCAGGTGGAGGCTGAAATGCCCAAACATCGGGTATCAAAGAATTATTCACAATGGCGATCGCAAATCCCAAAACAGCCGGACTCCAAAAATTTCTCATATTTTTTAAAGGATTTTGCTTCAACTGAGTGCTATCCTGAAATCTTTACAATTATTAGAAGTCTGCATCAGCCTAGAAGAAAGCTCGAATTGGCAGTGGCGGACTCGGCTGATAAGTGTATCAGTCCATTTTAGATTTTAGATTTCAGATTTCAGATTTCAGAAATGAATCTCGGAGGTTGAACAGGAGTCTAAAATGTTGGGAGCGTCTACTACCGGGCCGCTTCAGGGTTTGTACCTGTTTTTGGGCTTGGTCATTTAAATTAGTTTCCCAAAAGAATCCGACCGTAAGCCCGCGATCCAAACCCTTATATAATCAGTGATTCGCAATTCTCAAATTTCAAATCTCAAATCTAAAATGGTATTATACGCCGACCTATTATAAACTTATCCTGCGAGTTTGATACCACAACACTGTAATGC
>NZ_JADEXD010000131.1 GCF_015207285.1 Tychonema sp. LEGE 07203
ATCTATACCTCATCGAGAGTGAGAACTGCTATAATTAATTTTTTATTTTAGAGGTAATTTGTTGGCAGGTGCGATAATTGAGGGAAATAGCGATCGACTTTAGCTGCCATGAAAAACACTAACTTAAAGATTAAAAAGGTCGGGTTATTTATTTGTCCGTTTTCTTTGTTAATTTTTAATACTTTGGCGCAAGCACAGCCCGTAGTCCCGGCTGCGGACGGTACTGGCACTGCTGTTACCCGCACTGGCAACCGCTACGATATCAATGGCGGCAGTTTGTCGGGAGACGGGGCGAATCTTTTTCACAGTTTTGGGCAATTCGGCTTAAATCAAGGTCAAATTGCTAATTTTCTGACTAATTCGGCTATTCAAAATATATTAGCTCGCATTGCTGGCGGCGACGCTTCGTTAATTAATGGCTTAATTACTGTCACGGGCGGCAATTCTAATCTGTTTCTGATTAATCCTGCGGGGATTGTGTTCGGGCCGCAGGCGAGTTTGAATGTGCCGGGGGCTTTCACTGCGACTACTGCGACGAATGTCGGTTTTGGTTCTAATTGGTTTAATGCTGCGGGTACAAATAATTTTAGCGCGTTAGTTGGTGCGCCCAATGCTTTTTATTTTGGTGGGACTCAACCGGGGAGTATTGTTAATGCTGGTAATTTGGCTGTGACTCCGGGCAAGAGTTTATCTTTGTTGGGCGGTACGGTTGTTAGTACGGGGCAGTTGTCGGCTCCGGGCGGGCAAATTACTGTTGCTGCGGTTCCGGGGGAGAATGTTTTGCGTATCAGTCAATCGGGGCTTTTATTGAGTTTGGAAATACCAGCGGGCGGGAATTTTGGGGGTGTTGAACAAACTTTAAATCCTGTTTCTTTGCCGCAGTTGCTGACAGGTTCGGGGCAAAATCAGGCGACGGGTGTTGCGGTTGCAGATGACGGTAGCGTGCGGCTTGTGGGTTCTGGTTTGGTGGTGAATTCTGGGGATGTGGCGATTTCTGCTGGGAATACAACGGAGGGCGGGCACGGGGGCACCGCCCCTACGGAAACCGGAACTGGTCTATTTTTGCTTCCGCAGGTAAATGCGGGAAGTGCGATTTTACGGGCTGCGGGAAATCTGACGTTAGCGGGGGCTAGGCTGCAAACTGCGGGGGATTTGAGTTTGCTGGCCGGGGATGCGGTGCGGGTGAGAGATAGCGTTCAGAATCCGTTTTTGGCGCGGGCTGGGGGGGATTTGGAGGTGCGGGCCGATCGCGCGATCGACATTCTCACTCAAAACGCCACTGGCGGCTTGTCTCTTCCCCCGCAATTCCAAAGCGCAGGCAATTTGAGTTTAGTCAGCAACGGCACGATTTCGGGGGATTCTCACTTTGTTGCGGGAGGCAATTTTTCGGTGCGGAATCTGTCGGGAATGCCGGGAAATTTTGTCAGTTTATTTGACCCGATTATCAGTTCCGAAGGAGATGTTTTTTTCGGAGATTATACTGGTGTTTCGCTAAAAATCGAGGCGAGGGGAAGTATTGTTGGTGAAAATATTACTATTACTGGCCCTGATACTGCATTGCAGACTGAAAATGTGAATTCCGACCCAGATATTGCGATTTTAACCAGGAGTCCGGCTTTGATTCTGCGGGCGGGAGTCGCAAATTTGGCAAATTCTGTTAATGTTTCTCCTGACATTTTAGGTGAGGATACAAATTTCACTGCGGAACCTGTTTTTAGCAGAAATTTGATTGCTGTGGAAAATATTTTAGCAGCCGGGCCGGTGATTTTGTCGGCAACGGGAGACGTGCAAACTAGAGATATTAACGGCGGACAAATTAGCCTCGAAAGCAGGGATGCTGGAGTAGTAGTTGGAGGCAGGTTAACGTCTGGTTCGACAATTAATATTCAAGCTCTCAACAATATTATATTAACCAATGATATTTCTCCCAATGATATCAACGGCAATATTAGTCTGAATACGACTGGGGGTAATATTGTAACCGGTGCGATCGACACTGGGAATTCTGGGGCGATCGCCTTCACAGCTTTTGGCAATGTGAATTTTGGGAATTTGCAGGGTTCTCAAGTTAATATTACCAGCAACTCAGGTTCTCTGGGAGTTTTGACAGATCCGAATACAATTGTCCCGAATACAACACCCGCCAATATTACAGCCACCGAAAATCTCACTTTGGCAGCTTCGGGCGACTTAACCGTAGGGAACCTCGCGGCTGCTACTCTCAGGGCCAGCAGCAGCAGCGGAAGTGTCGCTGCGGGTACGATCGCCACTGCGGGAGATGTCAGAATTTTAGCAGGACAACAAATCAACACGGGGGCGATCGCTGTTAATCCTGCCACAAATCCAGTTAATCCTGCGATTCCCACAGTCAATTTGGACGCCCAAACTAATATTAATGTGGCATCGATTGATGCTGCCGCCGCCAGCGTTGCTTTGAGAGCTTCTAGCGACTTAAATATTGGGAATTTGCAGGGGGCGGCAGTTGATGTTAACAGTGATGGGGGAAATATTGCGATCGGCAATACTTCGTCAACTGGAAATATCAATTTAAGAGCTGCGGGAAATGTGAATTCAGAAAATTTGCGGGGTGTGGCTGTTAATATTAACAGCCGTGCGGGGACGATTGGAGTTACCAGTGCTACCGCCACCAGCAATGTAAATTTCACCGCTTTGGGCAATATAAATTCAGGAATTTTACAGGGAAGTGATGTTTTAGTTAATAGTAATGCTGGAAGCATTCAGACTGCAAATGTTACTGCAGCTAACGGTGTCAGCTTCACAGCGTCTGGCGATGTCAGTGCGGGAAATTTGCAGGGAGTTGTAGTTGATTTAGTTAGCAGCAGGGGAAATGTCAGCACTGGCAATATTAATGCTTCATCAATTGTGGATATTTTAGCGGGAGGGCAGATCGGAACTGGGGAAATAGATGTTAATCTTTCGGGGCGCGGCCGCAATCCTGCAGTCAATATTAACGCTCAAAATGATATTAGCATTGTATCGGTCTATGCTCCGGGCGCTAAAGTTGATATCGCAACTCCGGGTTTGGTGCGAGTGACTGGTACTTTTGACCAAAACCGCACTGTGAGTGTCTCAACGCTTGGTGGCGATCGACCGGGTACAGTCAGGATCGCCCACGGCGGCGGGGATGTCAATCCGCCGATACCTTTTGCGGTGGGAGATGCGACGGTTAACGGGACTGCTGGGGCGATCGCCAGCAATGCGGATGGCACTATTGCTCAGGGGCAATCTTTCATCAATTCTTACACTCAGGGCAATAGTGCGATCGTCACTACCAACCAACCGACTAATCCCAACAATCCCGACAATCCTAACAATCCCGACAATCCCAACAATCCCAACAATCCAAATAATCCCAACAATCCCAACAATCCAAATAATCCCAACAATCCCAACAATCCAAATAATCCAAATAATCCAAATAATCCCAACAATCCCAACAATCCCAACAATCCCAACAATCCAAATAATCCCGACAATCCCAACAATCCAAATAATCCCGACAATCCCAACAATCCGAACAACCCGAATAATCCCAACAATCCGAACAATCCCGACAATCCCAATCAGCCACCGCCATCACTCAGGGATAGATTTCCCGATCGAGGGCGATCGATTTTTCCCGAACCAAACGAACCCCTTAACCGCCAACAGCAACGGAATCAAAACAGAATATCGCGAGTTATAGGAAAACCCGGAGAAAGGATACCGCCGGAAAGAATCCAATCTCCCAGAGGACTGAGAAATGCGATCGATTCAAATATCAGAGATTCAGTTATTCAGTCAGCATTTCGCAGTGAAATCGGCAGGAATTTGGATGTCGGCAAAATATCGGCAGCTTTACCTCTGCTGGAAAAATCTTTCAGCCAAGAATTCCGAGAATATTTCGGCATTGACACCACCGACGAGTTGCTATCCCCAGACGACATCAAGAAAAAGTTAGCATCTGCGGGTGCAGAAACGGGCACGAAACCCAGCTTGATTTATCTGTTTTCGCGAGCCGAAAAATTAGATTTAATGTTAGTAACTTCTTGCGGTGCAGTGGTTCACAAAACGGTGTCGGAAGCAAACCGGGAAGAATTGCTGAAAGTTGTAACTGAATTCAGGGGTGAGATTACTAAGCCTGGGGCGCGGACTACTACGAGTTATCTACCATCAGCCCAAAAGCTTTACAAGTGGATGGTTGCGCCTTTGGAGGAGGATTTGCAAAAGTGCGAAACGGATACTATTTCCTTTGTTGTCGATCGGGGTTTGAGAGGAATGCCCTTTGCTGCCTTGCACGATGGAAAGCAATTTTTGGTGGAAAAATACAGTCTCAGTTTGATGCCCAGCATTAACTTAACAGATAGTCGCTACGTCGATCTCAGAAATTCTCAAGTTTTAGCAATGGGCGCGTCGGAATTTTCAGAGTTGAATCCTTTACCTGCAGTTCCTGCAGAAATAGCTGCTATTTCGCGAGAGTGGCCGGGAGCAAGTTTTCTGAATGAGGGTTTCACTTTAGAAAATTTGAAACAACAGCATCAAAGCCGGCCTTTTGGAATTATTCACTTAGCTACTCACGGCGAATTTCGTCCGGGGGCTCCGAGTAATTCTTTTATTCAGTTGTGGGATAGTCGGCTGAGATTGAATGAGTTGCAGAATTTGAGATTGAATAATCCGCAGGTGAATTTGTTAGTTTTAAGTGCTTGTCGCACTGCTGTGGGTGATGAAAGTGCGGAGTTGGGTTTTGGGGGTTTGGCGCTGCAAGCGGGGGTGCAAACGGCTTTGGGGAGTTTGTGGTATGTTTCGGATGAGGGTACTTTGGGATTGATGAATGAGTTTTACCAGCATTTGAAGACTGCGCCAATTAAGGCTGCGGCGCTGCGAGAAGCGCAAATTGCGATGTTGCGGGGTAATGTGCGTTTTGAGGGCGGGAAGTTGCGGGGTTCGAGTCGGGGCGAGGGGGTGGAATTGCCGTCTTCTTTGCAAGGGTTTGCTGATTTGAAGTTGTCGCATCCTTATTATTGGTCTGCTTTTGTGATGATTGGAAGTCCGTGGTGATTGGTAATCGGTAATGAAAGAAAAAGGTAATTGACAATAACCGCAAAGCTTGCGGCTTAAAAGCTGGTGCCCTGCCAATTATTCATTACTCGTTACGCATTACCCATTACGCATTACTCGTTTACTCGTTACCAGGCTCTTCCTGGTAACGCAGATAGGCGAGGCTCTACCTCCCTTTTCGCGAGGCTCTTCAAGAGTGACATCGATTCTTAGGCTCTTAGCCTCTTAACCAGTTATTGAAAATGATGCGAGGATTGCTATATAGCGGTTATCAAGCGTGGTGAGGTATGCCCTATGCCCTATGTCCTATGCCCTATGCTCTATGCCCTATGCTCTATGCCGCATAGTACCTTATATGAGAGCATAGAAAGGCTATATTTAGCCGAACCTGATATAATTGGTAATCGAAGCATCTGTGTTTTGTATTTGTAGTGTTCGGACTGTTAAAACAATACTTTTTGCAAACGTGAGATGCTCCGAGTCTTCACTACCGAATCATTCGCGAGAAATATCCCAACATTCGCGCGCAATCTCCCAATCTTCCTGAGTGTGAATCACCAAAACCCGCACCGCAGAATCAACCGCCGCCACATCATCATCCACTGGCGAATTCAAATTTTTCTCCCCATCCAATTTTAACCCGATAAATCCAAAAACTTCGCAAGCCGCAGCCCGCACAACCGCCGAATTTTCCCCAACACCAGCCGTAAAAATCAAAGCATCCAACCCGCCCAAACTCGCCAGCATCGCCCCGATACCAGCCCGCAAACGGTGGATGTAAATATCCAAAGCAAGTTGAGCCCGAGAATTACCATCTTTAATCGCTGCCAAAATTTGCCGCATATCGCTAGAAACCCCAGAAATCCCCTTCAAACCAGAATTTCGATTCAAAATATTATCTACTTCCTCAGCGGTAAAGTGCGATCGCCTTAACAGATGAATTACGATCCCAGGATCGATCGCGCCCGATCGACTTCCCATCATCAAACCATCCAAAGGAGTAAAACCCATCGTCGTGTCAATACTCCTGCCTCCGCGAACCGCCGCCAGAGAGCATCCGTTGCCCAAATGACAGCTAATCAGCCGCAAATCGGCAGAATCGCGGTTCAGAATTTCAGCAGCCCGGAGAGTGCAATATTGATGGCTGATGCCGTGAAAACCGTAGCGCCGAATCCCCTCTTCCAGCCATTCGTAGGGGCCAGGATAAACAAACGCAGCGGGCGGCAATTGAGCGTGAAAAGCCGTATCAAAAACAGCAACTTGCGGCACATTTGGCAGGATTTTTTCGATTGCTTCGATGCCTTCCAAATTAACCGGATTGTGGACAGGAGCAAACTCAGCCAAACGAGAAATTTCCTCTTTGACTTCCGGCGAAATCAGCGTGCTTTGCTGATATTTTCGCCCGCCGTGAACGACGCGATGACCGACAATATCAATGTCCTTTAAACTATTAATAACTTGAGTTTTTCCCTGCCACAGAGTCTCCAGCATCCGAGCAATGGCCTGGGAGCGAGAATCTGAAGCGAATTCTTCCACAAGCGTATTGCCCGCAGCAGTTTTGACTTGCAACTCCCCGGCATTTTCGCGGTGAGTCCAGTCTATTTGCGCTTCCCAGAGAGGTTGCGGCGCGCGATCGGGAAGCCGGTCATTTAGTTCGTACAAGCAGCTTTTGTGACTGCTAGAACCTGCATTTAAAACTAGGATTTTCATGGGAATTGGGGATTGGGAATTGGGCATTGGGAATTGGGGGCTTACGCACTCCGACCTCAGAAACCGGGTTTTTACGTTTTCTGCTCGTTGGAACCATTTTCTTAAAAAACCCGGTTTCTGGCTGCGTATTAATTGTTAGCTATTCACTAACTATCACTCTGTTAACAAATATTTCAAATTATTAAAAATCAATTCAAGATGTAGCCGCGGGTTGCTGTTGTTTGATATATCTTCATCATCTGATTTTCATGGACTAAAAATTAAGGAGTCGATCGCCATGCTGACAACAATTTTACTAACCGTTACCGCCAGAACCGTAGAGTGGAACCCCGCAATCGGTTTAATTATGATTATTTGCAATGTTGCAGCCATTGCTTTCGGCAGCTTAACCATCAAAAATCCTCACACAGGCCCAGCCGCGCCCTCAGCGAATCTGGTGGGCGGTTTGAGCTTGGGTGCGCTTGTCGGAAGCCTCTGTTTCGGTCATATTCTGGGAACAGGTACGATTTTAGGATTGTCTTACTTGGGCGCACTTTAGTTTCAGACTGTAGGATGCGCCCCCGCACCTTACCGCCAATGTCAAGTACCGGGCAAATTGCGGAGAGTTTCATCCATGTACGATCGATCGCCCAAAACCTCCAGCATCGGCCCGCGCACACCAAACTTGACAACACTAACAGAAGCTGCTAGAGCGGCAATCCGATTGCGGTAACTTCCCAAATCAATCCCCAACAAACTGCACAGAATAATCCGAATAGTCGCCTTGTGGGAAACTACCAAAACATTACCATCATTGTACTTTTCCTGAATTTCTGCGATAACTAAGGACGATCGGCTAGCAATTTGCACGGAAGTTTCCCCCTCAGTCGGTGGATTCCAAGCCGGTTCCGTCAACCAATTAATGTACTCTTGGGCATATTTTTCACGAACAAACTCAACTGTTTTACCCTCCCACTTGCCGTACTTAATTTCCCTCAATCCGTCACGCAACTGCATTTCAATTCCCACAGCATCGCACAAAGGCTTCGCAGTTGCGATCGTCCGTTTCATGGGACTGACATAAACAGCATTCCAAGGCAATTTTGCGTAAGTTGCAGCAAACTGTTGGGCCATCATAGAACCTTCCGGTGTTAATTCTGCGTCGAGATCGCCGCAGTAGCCGCCTGTTTGGCTGTAAGTCGTTTCACCGTGTCGCACCAAGTAGATTTTTAAGCTCATATAGATATTTTATTTCATTGGTGAACAGGATTTTTTTTATTAACCACAGAGGGCGCAGAGGGCGCAGAGTTAGAGAAGAGAGAGATGAATAATTCTGATACTTACGGATTTGATATTGATTGTATTTGAATTTTATCAGCTTAGCAAAAGAGTTTAAAAAACTCCCGATCAATAATAATCCCAACTTTTCCTAGATATCTCTCTAATCTTCCTCTGTGTTCTCTGCGTTCTCTGCGGTTAAATAATTCCGATCCAACCGGAATTAATATGATTCATTCTAACAGGACTTAGGGAAAAAATGGAAGGACTAAAGTCCTCACTACAAACCTGGTTCGTAGTGAGGACTTTAGTCCGCATCAATCTAGCTAAAGAAGGACTAAACTCCTGACTACGAACCTATTACCCAGGTGCACCCGATCGCACGGCCTTTTCTCCCACCTCCGGATCTTTCGTTTCCTTCGGCGCATCCGGCGCAACTGCGCCCCCGTGCGGCCACTTCCAATTCCGAATTTCCGGCATATCGTCGCCGTGTTTGGTGATATACTGCCTGTGTTCTATCCGCTTTTCCCGCATAGCTTGTTTGCCGTAAGCAGCAGCAGAACTAAGTTTCTCAACCCGATCGAGTACGTCACTAACTAAATGGAAGCGATCGAGATCGTTCATCACCACCATATCAAACGGCGTAGTAGTCGTACCCTCTTCCTTGTAACCGCGAACGTGAATGTTCGGGTGATTAGTCCGGCGGTAAGTCAAGCGGTGAATCAGCCAAGGATAGCCGTGAAAAGCAAAAATCACAGGCTTATCCTTCGTGAACAAAGCATCAAAATCGCGATCGGACAAACCGTGGGGATGTTCGCTAGTAGGTTGCAGCGTCATCAAATCCACCACATTTACCACCCGCACTTTTAACTCGGGATAATCTCGGCGCAGAATGTCAACAGCCGCCAAAGTTTCCAGTGTCGGAATATCGCCCGCGCAAGCCATCACCACATCCGGTTCGCCGCCTCGATCGTTGCTAGCCCACTCCCAAATACCGAGGCCAGTCGTACAGTGTTTAATCGCAGCATCCATATCCAAATACTGCAAAGCCGGCTGCTTCCCTGCAACAATCACATTAACGTAATTGCGACTGCGGAGACAGTGGTCAGTAACCGACAGCAAAGTGTTCGCATCAGGCGGCAAATAAATCCGCACCACTTCCGCTTTCTTGTTAATTACGTGGTCGATAAAACCCGGATCTTGGTGAGAAAAACCGTTGTGGTCTTGCCGCCAAACGTGAGATGTTAAGAGGTAGTTGAGAGAGGCGATCGGTCTGCGCCAAGGAATATCGCGAGTAGTTTTCAACCATTTAGCGTGTTGGTTGAACATCGAATCAATGATGTGAATAAACGCCTCGTAGCAAGAGAAAAATCCGTGCCTTCCTGTCAGCAAATAGCCTTCCAGCCATCCCTGACACAGATGTTCGCTGAGGACTTCCATCACGCGGCCGTCGGCAGAGATGTGGTCATCTTCCGGCAAAATTTGGGCCGCCCACACCCGATCGGTCACTTCAAACACCGGATCGAGGCGATTTGAGGCCGTCTCGTCGGGCCCGACAACTCGGAAATTCGCGTTTTCCTGATTGAGTTTCATCACGTCTCGCAGGAAACGGCCGCAGATGCGGGTTGCTTCTGCCACCACAGCCCCTGGCTTTTGCACCTCTACGGCGTAGTCTGCAAAATTTGGCATTTTTAAGTCTCGCAGCAGCAAACCGCCGTTAGCGTGGGGATTTGCCCCCATCCGCCGAGTTCCCTTCGGTGCGAGTTCCGCCAATTCAGGGATTAGTTTGCCCTTATCGTCAAATAGTTCTTCGGGCTTGTAGCTTTTCATCCAATCTTCCAGGAGTTGGACGTGTCCGGGCTTAGAAGCCATTTCTGCTAGCGGGACTTGGTGCGATCGCCAATAATCCTCTGTTTTCTTACCGTCAACCTCCTTGGGCCCAGTCCAGCCTTTAGGAGTTTTCATCACAATCATCGGCCACTGCGGGCGGCCCGAATAACCTTCAGTCCGCGCTTTTTCCTGAATCGCCTTAATTTCGCCGATCGCCGCATCCAGAGTTGCAGCCATCAACTGGTGCATCGTCTCCGGATCTGAACCCTCCACCCAATAAGGTTTGTAGCCGTAACCAACCATCAAACTTTCCAATTCCTCCTGCGGAATGCGGGCCAACACCGTCGGATTGGCAATTTTGTAGCCGTTGAGGTGCAAAATCGGCAACACAGCCCCGTCGCGAACCGGGTTGAGAAACTTGTTAGAATGCCAGCTAGCAGCCAGCGGGCCGGTTTCCGCTTCCCCGTCGCCGACAACAGCCGCCACGATTAAATCTGGGTTATCGAAGGCCGCCCCGTAGGCGTGGACGAGGGCGTAGCCGAGTTCGCCGCCTTCGTGAATCGAACCGGGAGTTTCGGGGGCGACGTGGCTGGGGATACCGCCGGGAAACGAGAACTGTTTGAACAGCCGTTTCATCCCTTCTTCGTCTTCCGAAATGTTCGAGTAATACTCGCTGTAAGTGCCTTCGAGATAGGTGTTGGCCACCAAGCCGGGCCCGCCGTGTCCGGGGCCTGCGATGTAGATAGCGTTTAAGTCTTGCGCTTTGATGATGCGGTTGAGGTGAACGTAGATGAAGTTGAGGCCTGGAGTTGTCCCCCAATGTCCGAGGAGTCTGGGTTTGACGTGTTCGATTTTGAGGGGTTCTTTGAGTAGCGGGTTGTCGAGGAGATAGATTTGTCCGACGGATAGATAATTTGCCGCCCGCCAGTAGGCGTTCATTTTATGTAGTTCTGAGTCGGAAAGCGGTTTTAATTGCGGGATTTCGGTGGTTCCTAGCATCATAAGGGATTAACTCCTGAGTTTTGGTGGTTTATTGCTTAACTCTGTTTTCAAATTAGGACTTACGATGGGCGCCGAGAAACCGGGTTTTTTAGCAAAAATACCTGGTTGCCACCCGCAGATTCGGGAAAAAACCCGGTTTCTTTGGTCGGAGTGCGTAATTTATGTTTGCTCCATGTTTTTTAAGCAAACAATTGCATCTTATACCATTTTTGTTTCACTCAAAGTTTAAATTAAAGTTAATTTTTGAGTAACCAGCGCCCTGCGATCGCGGTAGAAAATCCAGATGCTCCGGGGTGAAAGCCAGCAATAAAAATATACTTCTAAAGGTAGAGGTCAGGATGATTTGTATGTGAAGTTAATTTTAATATTATGCAGGCGAATTATCCGCTGACTCCTTTTGTAGTAGAGTTTTGTATGTTTGTCTAGGCTCAGGGTAAAAGGGTGAGCAATTTTTCTAATTTAGAAATTTATCAAGAAGTTAAAAAGATAGTAAGTCAATTCAAGATTCAAGAATGCGATCTCTGTGCTGTAGCTGTGATGGAATGGCTAGAACAACAAGGCATTGAGGGAAAGATTCTGAGACTGAGAACAAGATATCAGGAGGAAGATTCCACGATCGGCGAACGTCTATAACCTCTGGGATTTTCAGACTCGATTACAGTGAACGGTAAACATTATGGCGTTGAAGTCCGAGGTCTAGTCTTTGACAACCTATCAACAGATGGGATGTTAAGGGAAGAATGGGTTAATGATTTTTACTGTCAGAGTGAGCAATTTGTTGTCGAAGAGTTAGAAAGCTTGTAAAATGGAATTGTCAAGCTCAAACAAGAGGGAAAAATGAGTGGATTGCTTGAGATTCTACAAAAAATAAAAGCTAGACCGGGGATGTATATTGGAAAACATTCGGTTAGCGATTTGTTTGTGTTTTTGGGTGGTTATAAAACAGCGAGGCGAGAATTAGGAATTGAGTCAAGCGAACAGGAAAAAGAGTTTTTCGGGGAGTTTCAGCCTTGGCTGCAGAAACGGTTTAAGATAATGTCAGTGAATTCTTGGGCAAAAATTATCATGCTTTACTCAGTGGATGAAAGGGAAGGGTTTGAGTATTTTTTTAAGTTGCTAGATGAGTTTTGGCAGCGGGATAAAACTTTAAAGGTTGATGAGGTTGAGGCTAAAGGGGAGAGAGTTATCAGTCAGAGATAGATATGACGCATAGATTTTGGCGGGCGATCGCTTGAGTCCTCGCTATAATGGAAAAGTTCAACATTAAATCTGAAGGGGATCTAGATGCTGCCTATTAGGAAACAACTTGTGACTGATGAAGCAATGGGTCCAGTTGCAGTGCTAATTGATTGCGAAGACTGGCAGAAATTTGAGCAATTGTTAGAGACTCCGATCGTTCAAACTAAAGAAAACAGTAATTTTGCCAAGTATGCGGGTGTCATTAAACTAACTCAATACCCGTTAGAGTATCAGAAACAAATTAGGGACGAGTGGGATTGAGTTAATTAATCTTATATTTTAGATTTTAGATTGAATAAAACGACCCCACTGACCAATTTAACTGAAATTAATACTGAGTCAGTGCAAATTTTGTAAAAAGGGATCTCGCACTTTCATCGAGGTGTTGAAAAAAAGCCGATCGCACTATAATAGCAAATACATACATATTTCATAAATCCCAAAAATTCTCTGACTATCAAAGAATTAGAAGCACAACTTCCAGCGCGATTTATTTCAACTGCACAAGCTGGAACCTAAGCGCTGCGGTATTTTTTCCTTGACGCGAAATAACGGTATTGCTAGACAGACTGCTAATATAAATGATGCGATATCTACTGCTGAGACTCTGAGGGGAAAATTGATTCGAGTCGATCGCACTCTCGCGGTAGTCTATATCTTAAACCCATCGCCACAAAGTAAATTAAAGCAATCTCAATCCGAAAATCACTGCATCGGTTTAATTGCTGGCTGGATGCCACCGCCGATAATTCCCGCTGAAAAAATCTAAGACGCGACTAAAACAGGACACTGTGAAATCCGGCAAATATTGGACACAGTAGGTTGCTGCGAAACGACTTGCAGTTCGTGAGGATACCGGGGACGGGGGTCATTTTCTAACCAGATGGGCGGTACCATCATCACTTCATAGTAAGCGATCGTATCGAAAACACCTGGCTGGGACTTCAACTCCACTGTTAAGCCCGCTCTGTACTCAAATGCTTCTTCCCAGTCTAGGTTTTCATTCATATCCATAGCCATCGCGCCTCTTAATCTTGTTTCTTTTCTCAATTGTAGGGCGCTACATAAAAGATTGGGTGCTTTCTGTTGCTTATGATACAATTTTTAACCTTATATGTTCGATCCCTGACAATTTAAAAAAGAAGAGCAATTGTCAATTAGTCAATAGGCTGATTTTGCCGGCTGGTGACAAGTCAGCCCAAAAGCTAGGCTTGACAATTGTTTGAGTTGAGATGTCTCAAAAAAAATAGGGGCCGGCTAACCCCGTCAGCGCTGATGACACAAAGGAAGAGAAGAGAAGAGAATTTTAAGGACGGAAGTACAAATCTATTGTTGCCAGCTTGTCTAGTATTTTATAAATAAAGAAACTCGGTTTTTTTAATAAACCCGGTTTCTGGATGAGTGAAAACTAAACTAATTTCACTTGGTTTTCTTCTTTGTCGCTGTCGCCGTCTTTTTAGCAGTTGTTTTCTTCGCCACAGTTTTCTCAGTTGCAGTTTCCGATTTTACCGCAGCAGTTTTAGTTGGCTTCTTCGACTTGCTGCTAGCTTTTCCCCTGCTGCTGGCTGGGTTGTACGGGGAGTTTGCCGATCGCCCGTATCGCTTTTTTGGCGGCCCAGGAGATTTTACACGCGAGGTTATTGATTGGGGGTTTGTGCGCGCAAACGCGCATTAAGTTGTTTAATCCGCAAACTCAAAAATGGTCACAATATTTTGCTTGGAGTGAAGACGATTCAACCCGACGGTTGAATGAATATTAACCTGCTTTTGCCAACGAACGAACTGTTAAGATTTCATCGGGGCGTAGAACTTCTACAGTAGAAATAGGGACTGCTATAACTGCAAGAGACTCACCAACAGCATTAAATACTTCCAACAGACAGCCCTCTTCACCACCACTAGGATGAGCAACAAAATCAACCAATGTTGCAATATCTCCTGCTCTGAGTTGATATTCTGGTAAGTCACGGGTTAAAGCAACTTCCTGATATAGCTCTAGGGTCATGTCAATTCTCCTTAAGAGGTTTGAGCGTCACAAACTGAAATTTTCCATCAATCCGTCGTTGTAGCCAAATTGTAACAACAAATAGGTTTATGCCATTTGTACCAACGAGTTCTCCTATAACTTGATAAAAGACTCCATACTCGTTGTTCCTGTCTTCAACAGCCTCACCTACTCCCACAACTGACTGGATGGCTGCTCTGAGTGCTTCTGGGTTTTCTGAGGTAAATTTAGCCCGTGCCAAGAATTTTGACTTATCATTTCTGGCTTTCTGCACAAGTAGGTAGCCGGTTATCTTGTCGTCTGGGATGAGCGCATCTTCTGGAATCTTCACCCTGAAACCTCTCCATCCTTTTTATTTTGATTGTGCCATACAGAAGCCCAAGAGTTTGTATCGTTCAGGATTGTGGCAGTTTTGTCGTGAAAGCCGATCGCACATATCGCCTTTCTGGCGACCCAGGAGATTTTAGACCAACGCGAGGTCAGGGATAGGGTGGGTTTGTGCGATCGACGATCGCACAAATGATATAAAACTGACTGATTTAACTGAAATTAATACTGAGTCAGTGCAAATTTTGTAAAAAGGGATATCGCACTTTCATCGAGGTGTTGACAAAAGTGCGAGCGCCTTTCAGTTTTCTTACTTCCTTATCTGCAACAACAGCTAGAAAGTCTGACTGACTCTTTTTAACCATTCATTGCCATTTGGTGTTTTTCCCGTAACACCAAATTCATCTGTTATCTCAGTAGTATCAGTCATTAAATTACCATCTTTATCGATCCTGATTCCGTAAAACTTTCTGTACTCTTCGCGCCATACATTGGCATTTGGTGTCGTTCCTGTGGCACCAAATTGATCGGTTACAGGAGTCTTTGATTGAGCATTAGCTGGGAGAGATATACTCAATATTTAAGAGCGCGATACTACCAACAAAAACTTGATACTTCATAAGATTGCGAATTCCTTTCTCAAGATATTGACAAACAGACTTTGACTGGTGGGATATCGGACATCTGGACTGGGGCGATCGATGATTGTTGAAAGTTTACATGATTATCGTATAGCTATTGATTTATATGATAGAGCTTTCTTAAGGAAAAATATAGGATTTCATTGTCCTTTACATGATTTCCTGATATGGCGTTCTCCCTTGGCAAGCGCCTCAAGGCTACCCGCGAAGCACTTGGATTAACCCAAGAGCAAGTTATTGAGCAGTTAGAGCTGCGCTACGGGATAACCCTGAGCCAACAAGCCATATCGTGTATCGAAAACGGCAAGCGCAAAGTAGACGCCGAGAGGGAGTTACCCGCCTTCGCCGCCCTGTACAAAAAACCGATCGATTATTTCTACGAAACCCTGGAATTGCCCGCCGCACCCCCAGCCGCACCCGCACCCAACCGCCGCTCAGTCGTCACCGTTGACATGGATGCCCTGACTCACCGCGATAAGCTAGAGCTAGCAGCAGAATTGATTCACAACGTTTTGCAAGAAACTTAACTAATAGTGCGATCGCCCTACAATATCAAATGGCTACATAATTCATAAATCCCAAAATTTATATGACAATCCCAGAATTAGAAGCGCAACTCTTGGCCTTAACGCCGATTGACAAAGCTGAGGCTATCAGCATCTTAACCCAGAGTTTGAAAAACAGCGGTCGCCCGATTACAAAAACTCTTGGCGTGATGGGTGGCGACGCTTGTATAGACAAAACTCGCATTCCTGTTTGGTTACTCGCCAGCTATCGCAATGACGGCGCTACGGATGCTTTTATCCTAGATTGCTATCCCCATCTGAGTGCTGCTGATTTAGTAAATGTTTGGGCTTATGCTGAAGCTTACCCTGACGAAATTGAGGAAGCAATTAGACTGCAAGACGAGGCAGACGAAATATTAGATACACCTGAAAATATCGAATAAACCTATGGCGCGTATCTATGCAGACGAACACTTTCCCCGGCAAGCCGTGCAAAATCTACGCTCTTTGGGGCATGATGTCCTGACTGTTCAAGAAGCAGGAAATGCTGGACTACCTGATGAGGATGTATTAGCATTTGCCATCAGTGAAAATCGGGTTGTTTTGACCGTCAACCGGCGCGATTTCTTTCAACTGCACAAGCTGGAACCTAAGCGCTGCGGTATTTTTTCCTGTACGCGAGATGACGATATTGCTAGACTGACTGCTAATATTAATGATGCGATATCTATTGCTCAGATATTGACGGGAAAAGTGATTCGAGTCTATCGTTCCGGGCCACCGTCTATATCTTAATTGCATTCAGTAGATTTTATGCAATTCTATATTCAAACCCAATTTTAAGGACTGAAGTCCTTACTACAAACCTAAATTTTTGCAGTATTTTACCAACAAAAAAACCGGGCGGGCACGGGGGCACCGCCCCTACACCGTCCGGGTTTCTCGATGAGTGAAAACTACACTAGATTCAAGTTGTCTTCTTCTTAGTCGCAGTCGCAGTCGTCGCCTTTTTAGTAGTGGTTTTCTTCGCCGCAGTCGTTTTCTTCGCAGTGGTTTTCTTCGCAGCTTTTTTCTCAGTTGCAGTTTCCGACTTCGCCGCCGCAGTCTTACTAGACTTCTTCGACTTGCTAGATTTGCCGCCGCCCGCTGCTTCCTTCGCTGCTAACAAATCCAGAGCTTTTTGTAAGGTGAAATTCTCCACAGATTCATCCTTAGCCAAAGACGCATTGATATCCCCGTGTTTCACGTAAGGGCCGTAGCGGCCGTCGTAAACATTGATGGCTTCTCCCGACTCTGGATGTGCACCCAATTCCTTCAAAGGTGTGGCGGATTTGCCGCGGCCGCGGGCGGCTTTGGGCTGGGATAATAGTTCCAATGCCCGATCGAGCTCGATCGTCAAAACATCATCAGGCGGCTTGATCGATCGATAATCCTTACCAACCTTACCCTGGTCGTGAACCACATAAGGCCCGTACATCCCCAAATTAGCCTGCACCTTCGCCCCCGTCTCCGGGTGAGTCCCCAACAACCGAGGTAAAGTCAACAAACTCACCGCCATATCAACCGTCACGCTATCCTTATCAGTCCCCTTCGGCAAAGAAGAACGCTTCGGTTTCTTGTTCGTTTCCGAAACATCCCCCAACTGAACGTAGGGGCCGTAATTGCCAACCAACACATAAATCGGTTCCCCAGTGTCCGGGTGAAGACCCAATTTTTCCGGGCCTTCCGTCTTTTGCTTTAACAGAAACTCCACTTTTTCCGGGTCTAAATCCGCCGGAGTCAAATCTTGCGGAATCGATGCTTTTACCAGGCCCTCTTCGCTTTCAGATTCCAGGTAAGCGCCGTATTTGCCGATGCAAACTTTTGCCTGCAAATTCTTCAGTACCACAGTTCGGGCAACTTTCGGGTCGATTCGATCTTCCTGTTCTTTGACTTGAGTTGCCAGTCCGGTTTCCCCTCGATAAAACTTGTCCAAATACGGCAGCCATTGGGCTTCGCCGGTGGCAATTTCATCGAGGGTTTGTTCCATTCTCGAAGTAAAACCCGTGTCTACTAAATCGGGGAAATGCGTTTCCAATAAAGTAGTGACGGCGAAAGCGGTGAAGGTCGGAATTAGGGCGTTAGCTATTAATTTCGCGTATCCCCGATCGACAATTGTACCGATAATACTCGCATAGGTACTCGGACGGCCCACACCTTCGCTTTCCAACATTTTAACGAGTGAAGCCTCCGTATAGCGGGCGGGAGGTTGAGTTTCGTGACCCACTGCTTCTAAGTCTTTGCAATTAAGTTTATCCCCCACCTTCAGCGCCGGCAAAATCACCTCTTGGTCTTCCAAAGCCGCATCCGGGTCGTCGGAACCTTCCACGTAAGCCCGCAAAAAGCCGGGAAAATCAATGCGTTTGCCGCTGGAACGGAAACCGGCATCTTCTACCTGAGTTAATACAGTAACGTGAGTTTGGCGGGAATCGGCCATTTGAGAAGCCACAGTCCGCTTCCAAATTAAATCGTAGAGGCGGAAGTCCACGCCATCCAATCCCGTTTGCTGCGGAGTCCGAAAAGTGCTGCCGGCCGGGCGGATAGCTTCGTGGGCTTCCTGGGCGCCTTTGCTTTTGGTCGTGTATTTGCGCGGTTGCGGGCTGAGGTATTCGCTGCCGTAAAGTTCTTGGACGCAACTGCGGGCGGCGACGATCGCCTGTTCGGACAAATGCACCGAATCCGTCCGCATATAGGTGATAAAACCGCGTTCGTAGAGACTTTGGGCGATTCGCATAGTTTCCCGCGCACCCAGCCTCAGCTTGCGGTTAGCCTCCTGCTGCAAAGTCGAGGTCGTAAACGGCGGCGACGGTTTGCGGGTGACTGGCCGTTCTTCAATATTGCCGACAGTCCAGGGTTTGTTTTGAATGCGTTCTAGTAAAGCCCGCGCTTGGTCTTCGTTCAGCAACAGTACGCGGCGGCCCGCGATAATTTGCCCGGTATTTTCGTCAAAATCGCTGCCGTTGGCAACTTTCACGTTCCCGACTGTGACGAGTTTGGCATCGAAGGCACCCCCCTGTCCCCCCTTACCAAGGGGGGGATTGTCCGAAGCCCCCCCCTTACCA
>NZ_JADEXD010000132.1 GCF_015207285.1 Tychonema sp. LEGE 07203
GGACAGGTGAAATTAAAGTAAAAACAAGATGAATGAAGATTTTTTGCCTTTGGCTTATCTGAATGCTTGGGAATATTGCCACCGCCGATTTTATTTGGAATACGAATTGGGGGAAATGGAGGATAACGAACATATCTTAATCGGGCGACATTTGCACCGGAATATCGATGAGGAAGGAACGGTGGAAGCAGACGGTATTTTGGTTCACCGCCAGCAGTGGGTGTGGAGCGATCGGCTGAAAGTAAGCGGCATTATTGATGCTGTGGAAGAGCGCGATGGTTTGCTAATTCCTTTGGAATATAAAAAGGGAAAAATGGGCAAGTATCTCAACGACCATTTTCAACTTTGCGCTGCTGCTTTGTGTTTGGAAGAACGCTTGGGGCGGGGGATTGAGTGGGGGGAAATTTTCTATGCCGGTAACAAGCGCCGGGAGAAAGTTGAGTTTTCGGCGCGGTTGCGGCAGATGACGGAAGCAGCTATTTTGGCGGCGAAAAAAGCTGTTGAGGGTGCGATTCCGCCGCCGATAGATAATGCTAAAAAATGTCAGGCTTGCAGTTTGTCAGGCATTTGTTTGCCGTTTGAAGTTAAACAGTTGCGTCAGGAGATGATTTGAGTTATGCCTGTACTTTATGTGACTCAGCCGGATGCGGTTTTGAGCAAAACCTACGAGGCGTTTACCTTGGCGCTGCGGCAGGAAGATGATAGTTGGAAAAAACATTCTGTTCCGGCTCAAACTGTGGAGGAAGTGGTTTTGATTGGCAATCCTCAAGTTACGGGGGATGCGATGGTTTATGCTTTGCAATTGGGAATTCCGGTGCATTATCTTTCAATTTTTGGCAAGTATTTGGGAGGGGCGCTGCCGGGGTATTCTCGGAATGGGGCGCTGAGATTGGCTCAGTATCAATTGCACTGCGATGCGGCGAAAAGGCTGGATTTGGTAAAGTCGATCGTGACGGCGAAGATTCAAAATCAACATACGGTTTTGTACCGTCAAAATATTAAGGATAACCCGCTGAAAGCTAATAAGAAATTGGTGGCCGAGAAGCAGACGTTACAAGAGGTTATGGGGGTTGAAGGTTTGGCGGGTAAGAATTATTTTGCTGCTTGGGCCCGGATGTTGAAAGAACCTTGGTGTTTTCCGGGGCGAAATCGACGCCCGCCTACGGATCCGGTGAATTCTTTGTTGAGTTTTGGTTACGGACTTTTGCGGGTGCAAGTAACGACTGGGGTTCATGTTACGGGGCTCGATCCTTATATTGGTTATTTGCACGCTGTGAGTCGGGGGCAACCTGCGCTGGTGCTGGATTTGATGGAGGAGTTTCGGCCTTTGGTAACTGATAGTTTGGTGCTGTCGGTGTTGAATCGGCGGGAGTTTGAACCGGCGGATTTTACGGAAAGTTTGGGGGCTTACCGGCTTTCTGACAGCAGTCGCAAGCGGTTTTTGCAGGCTTTTGACAGAAAGATGAATGATGAATTTAATCATCCGGTTTTTGGGTATCGCTGTACTTATCGACGGGCGATCGAATTGCAGGCTCGGCTTTTGGGTAGGCATTTGCAGGAAGGTGTTCCTTACAAACCTTTAGTTTTGCGGTGAAAAAATGAAAGAGACTTTGTTTTATTTGGTGATTTACGATTTGCCGGATACGGATGGTGCGAACAAGCGGCGGACTCGGCTGCACAAGTTGCTGTGTGGGTATGGAAAGTGGACGCAGTACAGTGTTTTTGAGTGTTTTTTGACGGCGGTGCAGTTTGTGAAGCTTCTGCAGCAGATTGAAAAGTTGATTAAGCCTGTGGAGGATTCGGTGCGGATTTATGTTTTGGATGCGGGCTCGGTGAAGCGGACAATTACTTACGGTTGTGAGAAACCTAGGGAGGAAGGGGCGATCGTTTATTAATATATAGCCTTTCAAGCTCTCATATGAGGTGCTAGGAGTGGGCATTGGGCATTGGGCATTGGCCAAACAGGGCAATTGGGCATGGGGCTCTAGCGTTGCGGAGGGATGGGGCATGGGGCATTGGGCATACCTCACCAAGCTTGAGAACCGCTATATATAGGTAGGGGCGATCGACCTCAAATAGAAAAACCCGATCGCTGTCTGGGAATTGGGTTTTTCTGCTGGGGTCGATTCTACAATTTTTCATCTGAAATTGATTGACAGATAATGGCGATCGATCTATGATGATTTTCGTGAACCGAAGTGAGGGCAAATCTTGCGGGGGTTGACGAAAAACGCCAGAACCTTGACAAATCAATAGTTTCAACGTTTGGGCAGTCGGAATTGTTGCGAATTTGTGGCAATAAGCTGGGCTGTAATGAAGCTCAAAATGAGGTTGACGAAAACCGTTTTCAGAAGCCTCTCCCTGACAGGGTTTGGGCGATCGGGCTTTCAATTAATAGAATCCCGGCAACGGGACTGAAACATCCAAATGTCCACTCAGCAAGGCGAACTATTGAACTTTCAATTAATAGAATCCCGGCAACGGGACTGAAACACTTGTCCACTGCTTTGTCCACTGCACAAACTCAAGCTTTCAATTAATAGAATCCCGGCAACGGGACTGAAACTGAATAGTGCAGAAGTTCGTTTTAATGGCGTGGAAGACTTTCAATTAATAGAATCCCGGCAACGGGACTGAAACAATCAACACACAGTCGAAGTCGCTTCCTTTAACCGCGCTTTCAATTAATAGAATCCCGGCAACGGGACTGAAACATTGCCATCATTGCCCAATTCTCCGACGCGGCCCACTCTTTCAATTAATAGAATCCCGGCAACGGGACTGAAACTCTTGCTGTTCGTTGAGCCTCAAGAGCAGCGCCCCACTTTCAATTAATAGAATCCCGGCAACGGGACTGAAACCTTGATTTGCAGAAACAGCTACGAACTGCCTACAACCTTTCAATTAATAGAATCCCGGCAACGGGACTGAAACGCAAATCCGGTTCGCAAGATGATAATCCCCGTCGCCGATGACTTTCAATTAATAGAATCCCGGCAACGGGACTGAAACCTAAGTGTTGGTACTGAGATAGCAGAAAAATATCTCAACTTTCAATTAATAGAATCCCGGCAACGGGACTGAAACATGTCGGTCAGTTATCAGGTCAACTTTTTAGACGGTCTTTCAATTAATAGAATCCCGGCAACGGGACTGAAACTTTGTTATTCTAGCTACATGGTAACGTAGCTCTATACTTTCAATTAATAGAATCCCGGCAACGGGACTGAAACCCTAAGTATCGTTTTATTACTGGCTTTAGTTTGAGCGGTCTTTCAATTAATAGAATCCCGGCAACGGGACTGAAACTTCGTCTTGGAATTTCGCTCAAAATTGATAAGCCAGACTTTCAATTAATAGAATCCCGGCAACGGGACTGAAACTGTAATAAGTTTGTATAAGTCTGTATAGTCTGAGGAGCTTTCAATTAATAGAATCCCGGCAACGGGACTGAAACCTAGGAATTCCGCCTTTAACAGACGAAACGGACGACGATCCAGCTTTCAATTAATAGAATCCCGGCAACGGGACTGAAACTTTGAAAACTAATTTAACTGACTTCAGCTTCTCTTCTTTCAATTAATAGAATCCCGGCAACGGGACTGAAACACAATCCTCATTACCGCGATCGACGAAGCTTCTCAAGCCTTTCAATTAATAGAATCCCGGCAACGGGACTGAAACAATACAGAAACAGAATTAGCCACGGCAGATAAATTAGCTTTCAATTAATAGAATCCCGGCAACGGGACTGAAACTTACCAAGTTAAACGCACTGCGAATACAGTTTTTACAGTCTTTCAATTAATAGAATCCCGGCAACGGGACTGAAACACAACTTCCACATCTCGACCAATGACCGAGTTTTCGACTTTCAATTAATAGAATCCCGGCAACGGGACTGAAACCAATCAATATATTCCCTCCCCATCAACATTATTAACTTTCAATTAATAGAATCCCGGCAACGGGACTGAAACACAAGGTTCGCATTTTTACTAGGGGGCTAGAAGGCAAGACAGCTTTCAATTAATAGAATCCCGGCAACGGGACTGAAACAACGCAAGTGCTTACCGTTAGTTTGATAAAAGGCCAACTTTCAATTAATAGAATCCCGGCAACGGGACTGAAACATATAGGCGAATTGATGATAGAAAATGAGCGACTGCGAGAACTTTCAATTAATAGAATCCCGGCAACGGGACTGAAACACTAATTGCCGTACCGTTTGTCACCTCGCTTCGGTCGCAGGCTTTCAATTAATAGAATCCCGGCAACGGGACTGAAACTCGTATTTAGGGCGTTAAACGAGGAAGCGCGGACACTTTCAATTAATAGAATCCCGGCAACGGGACTGAAACTTCAGCCCAGAGAGTTTTTGCGATCGCCTGTAGATGTCTTTCAATTAATAGAATCCCGGCAACGGGACTGAAACTTATCCAAGAAGTCGGAATTACGATACAACTCCACTTTCAATTAATAGAATCCCGGCAACGGGACTGAAACTCAAGTTTTTCAAGCGAACAAAGCAGCCTGGCTTGCCTTTCAATTAATAGAATCCCGGCAACGGGACTGAAACCTAATCCATTTGTGCCTGGTAAATCAGGCGTTGGAGCTTTCAATTAATAGAATCCCGGCAACGGGACTGAAACTAGCTAGGGGCTTTAGCTGATTCTCCATTGCTCATGAAAGCTTTCAATTAATAGAATCCCGGCAACGGGACTGAAACCCGATCACAGAGCAAACACTCAAGCTTTGAAGGCGCTGGCTTTCAATTAATAGAATCCCGGCAACGGGACTGAAACAACACTCGCAAGTCATCAACCATGAACGGTTTTTCGCTTTCAATTAATAGAATCCCGGCAACGGGACTGAAACATTATTGGTAGCGGTGTATCAGCAAAAGAGGAATGCTTTCAATTAATAGAATCCCGGCAACGGGACTGAAACATTTGGGGGCACTTTAACGCTAGTTACAAAGAGGAAGACTTTCAATTAATAGAATCCCGGCAACGGGACTGAAACCTGATTTATCACCTGCACAACTCAATAAAGCTTTCTTTCAATTAATAGAATCCCGGCAACGGGACTGAAACTTGAAAATATAGATGCCGCGTCCATTCTTCCCCGTTCTTTCAATTAATAGAATCCCGGCAACGGGACTGAAACATGAACGGGTGAGGAATCGTTGAGGGCAGCACCGCATCTTTCAATTAATAGAATCCCGGCAACGGGACTGAAACAAACCAAAGAGTTTCATGTTTCCGCTGTTGTCCGCCTGACTTTCAATTAATAGAATCCCGGCAACGGGACTGAAACTTCGCTTCTCAAACTAAACAACCAGCGATCGGGCTTGCTTTCAATTAATAGAATCCCGGCAACGGGACTGAAACTACTCAGATAAAGGCAGTCTTGCTCTACGCTTCCCTAAGCCTTTCAATTAATAGAATCCCGGCAACGGGACTGAAACAATATCCACTGCCAAAGAGCGCGACGGCACAAACTGCTACTTTCAATTAATAGAATCCCGGCAACGGGACTGAAACATCCGATTGCGCCTTGATTCGGTTTACTACCAGTCTTTCAATTAATAGAATCCCGGCAACGGGACTGAAACTCCAGTTTGTCATTTGTCTCTTCTTAGAACTCAATACTTTCAATTAATAGAATCCCGGCAACGGGACTGAAACACTCCATCACTTTTGCGATTCTGGCCGCGTCGTGCACCTTTCAATTAATAGAATCCCGGCAACGGGACTGAAACTATTCACTCGAAAAATAGAAGCTCGCAACAGCAAAACTTTCAATTAATAGAATCCCGGCAACGGGACTGAAACTATAGAATCGCCTCTTGCCCGCTCGTTGCCGGCGTTACTTTCAATTAATAGAATCCCGGCAACGGGACTGAAACCCTGAGCTTTATCAGGATCACTAGCACTTTTTAATCTTTCAATTAATAGAATCCCGGCAACGGGACTGAAACATTTTTTGCAATGGAGTTTGCACCAGAGATGAGTGCTTTCAATTAATAGAATCCCGGCAACGGGACTGAAACGGTTACATCTCTGTCCAAATCTTTTTTCCAGGAAAACTTTCAATTAATAGAATCCCGGCAACGGGACTGAAACTTTATCGAGGAAATTACAGCCTTTGCTGGCAAGGTGCTCTTTCAATTAATAGAATCCCGGCAACGGGACTGAAACCTTACGAGCCACTTTGACCGTCCATTTAGGTGTAGCTTTCAATTAATAGAATCCCGGCAACGGGACTGAAACCCTGAACAGTGGCGCACATTGCACCTTCTTTTTCTAGGTCTTTCAATTAATAGAATCCCGGCAACGGGACTGAAACAATTCGAGATTGAAGAATTAACCGATCGCATTTTCTTTCAATTAATAGAATCCCGGCAACGGGACTGAAACAACCTGTGATCCAGGGAGGTTGGGAAGCTACTACCGAACTTTCAATTAATAGAATCCCGGCAACGGGACTGAAACATTGGTGGACTTTTGAGGGTGCGAATGGCGAATCGACTTTCAATTAATAGAATCCCGGCAACGGGACTGAAACATTTAAAAGACTCTGGCGACATCGAACAGGACGCAGACTTTCAATTAATAGAATCCCGGCAACGGGACTGAAACGTCCCCCGCCATTTATTGTCAATGATGGAGGGGTTCTTTCAATTAATAGAATCCCGGCAACGGGACTGAAACACGATTGGGAGTTGGGGGCGGCAGAGGATTCACCAACAACCTTTCAATTAATAGAATCCCGGCAACGGGACTGAAACACTACGTTGGGTGTCAAAACTTGCGCGTGACAGTAAAAAGCTTTCAATTAATAGAATCCCGGCAACGGGACTGAAACGAAAAATCGGCAGATTTCCAAAATTGGTGGGCAAAGTTCCAGCTTTCAATTAATAGAATCCCGGCAACGGGACTGAAACAACAAAACGGCTACCGATAAATCCGAACAAGCGGCGCAAAACTTTCAATTAATAGAATCCCGGCAACGGGACTGAAACGCAGAGGCTGATGTTGCATTGGGCTTGCCATCGCTGCTTTCAATTAATAGAATCCCGGCAACGGGACTGAAACCAGACAACAGAGAGATAGCAATAAAAAAAATGTTAGCTTTCAATTAATAGAATCCCGGCAACGGGACTGAAACTTGTGATAATTGCACCGAACCCTTAAATAGAATGAGCTTTCAATTAATAGAATCCCGGCAACGGGACTGAAACTAGATATGGAGCTGATATAGATGGGTGTTGGAGTTACCTTTCAATTAATAGAATCCCGGCAACGGGACTGAAACCAAATTTCTGTTGACAACACCGAGTCAGAATTCGGGAAACTTTCAATTAATAGAATCCCGGCAACGGGACTGAAACATAAATTATGACTTGGGAACAACGTTTACAACAATTAACTTTCAATTAATAGAATCCCGGCAACGGGACTGAAACCAACCTATCTGCAATCCATGTTTTAATGTCATAAACTTTCAATTAATAGAATCCCGGCAACGGGACTGAAACCATGGTGCGGGGATACAAGCGAATTGCTATGCAGGCAATCTTTCAATTAATAGAATCCCGGCAACGGGACTGAAACAAAATCCCAAGTACATTATTTAAAAATCCCCCGCCTGCTTTCAATTAATAGAATCCCGGCAACGGGACTGAAACTTTTCTCAGAGTTTCCGGCTGCTCTCAAAGTAAAACTTTCAATTAATAGAATCCCGGCAACGGGACTGAAACTAGAAATCAATTCGCCTAAAGAATCCGATCGCGACTCTTTCAATTAATAGAATCCCGGCAACGGGACTGAAACTTACCCAGCCCCATTTGGTCGGCAAGTATTCCACCTCGACTTTCAATTAATAGAATCCCGGCAACGGGACTGAAACATTGTTGCACCTTTGTCTTGCACAATGGCCACCACGGTCTTTCAATTAATAGAATCCCGGCAACGGGACTGAAACCAGTATAACTGCCTCTCGAAAACGGTAAGACGATCATGTCTTTCAATTAATAGAATCCCGGCAACGGGACTGAAACCTTGGATAATTCCAGTCGGATGCTGTTTCGGTGGCTGACTTTCAATTAATAGAATCCCGGCAACGGGACTGAAACTACCTATCAGGAAATGTATGACGAGCCAATGAAGGTGACTTTCAATTAATAGAATCCCGGCAACGGGACTGAAACGTTGGATAGGGATTAAGTATGCGCCTGCTGCTTCAGCTTTCAATTAATAGAATCCCGGCAACGGGACTGAAACTCTACACCCGAACCCGCAGTGTCTACACCCGAACCCGCTTTCAATTAATAGAATCCCGGCAACGGGACTGAAACTTGACAACCTATTGGCCGTTCAATGGGACGCTAGCTTTCAATTAATAGAATCCCGGCAACGGGACTGAAACGGGATATAGTAATTCCAAAGCCAGATGTTGCGGCACCACTTTCAATTAATAGAATCCCGGCAACGGGACTGAAACGGTTAATTTGGGCGATCGTAAATTTGCCACCCAAATCTTTCAATTAATAGAATCCCGGCAACGGGACTGAAACATGTCCCACATCCTCACATCACGCACCCATCGGCGCGATCTTTCAATTAATAGAATCCCGGCAACGGGACTGAAACCTTTTGAAGCAATACAGCACCTTCGGAGTATTGCAGGTCTTTCAATTAATAGAATCCCGGCAACGGGACTGAAACACATTAACGGGCGCTCAAACAGTTGGAGGCGCTAAAACTTTCAATTAATAGAATCCCGGCAACGGGACTGAAACTGGAACTTTAAAAACTGCATGAGATGCGCGTAACACTTTCAATTAATAGAATCCCGGCAACGGGACTGAAACCACGATTTTAGAATCTGGAAAGAAAGTCAGATCGACCTTTCAATTAATAGAATCCCGGCAACGGGACTGAAACTTTGCACTTGGGTTTTTTTCACAAAATGCCTCAACACTTTCAATTAATAGAATCCCGGCAACGGGACTGAAACTTTAGCGCTGAATCAATCATTGATGCTGAAGAATCTTTAAAACTTTCAATTAATAGAATCCCGGCAACGGGACTGAAACTTTACAACTGTAATATTGTTGTATTTATTGATTAACTCTTTCAATTAATAGAATCCCGGCAACGGGACTGAAACTTGTACTGTCTGGCTCCGGTTCGACTATGAACTTTTTCTTTCAATTAATAGAATCCCGGCAACGGGACTGAAACACTAAAATTAATGCTTTGGGGTGAGACTGTGCGATCGACCTTTCAATTAATAGAATCCCGGCAACGGGACTGAAACTTAAGCCCAATTGATGCAACTGACTCTCCAATCTGCTTTCAATTAATAGAATCCCGGCAACGGGACTGAAACAATACATTGCTTACTGGCTTGAAGAAGGAGATTTAGACCTTTCAATTAATAGAATCCCGGCAACGGGACTGAAACGTGCGAAGAGCAGATGAGGAGATAAAAAAGGCGCTCACTTTCAATTAATAGAATCCCGGCAACGGGACTGAAACCAGTAAGGACTCTAGGTGGTGGACTGACTGGGGGAAACTTTCAATTAATAGAATCCCGGCAACGGGACTGAAACAATTCGAGCATTCTTTTCATAAGGCAAGCGCCCCAACTTTCAATTAATAGAATCCCGGCAACGGGACTGAAACTTAGCATTAATAAAAGAAACACAAGTAACAGGGTCAGCTTTCAATTAATAGAATCCCGGCAACGGGACTGAAACTAAAATTATTGAACAATATGCGTTTTGTGGGACGCATCTTTCAATTAATAGAATCCCGGCAACGGGACTGAAACATCAAAGATTCTTTAGTGCCTTAAAGTGGCACAAAGACGCTTTCAATTAATAGAATCCCGGCAACGGGACTGAAACAATTCGTGCGTTACACGATGAAAGTCGCCGCAAACTTTCAATTAATAGAATCCCGGCAACGGGACTGAAACACGAAAGAGAAAACTTGATAAATGTAGCTAGACAACTCGGCTTTCAATTAATAGAATCCCGGCAACGGGACTGAAACCCGAAGACCATAGGCAGCAATGACTCCATATATCCACTTTCAATTAATAGAATCCCGGCAACGGGACTGAAACTTCCTGCCGACTGGTATCGCGTGGCTGGATAATGCATCTTTCAATTAATAGAATCCCGGCAACGGGACTGAAACTCTAGCATCAATCCTAAGCTGTCAAAGTTTTGCTGGCTTTCAATTAATAGAATCCCGGCAACGGGACTGAAACACTGCAATCTCGCCGCCGTCATCTAAGTAAATGAAACTTTCAATTAATAGAATCCCGGCAACGGGACTGAAACTTCGGCTTCGTCTTTTGGTTCTGGGCGCGGTTCGTTCTTTCAATTAATAGAATCCCGGCAACGGGACTGAAACCAAAGTAGTACGAGAATAGCTTTCAACTAGAGCACAGGCTTTCAATTAATAGAATCCCGGCAACGGGACTGAAACGTTCTTTCTCGTAGTCAGAAGATTGTCTTTGATATGCAATCTTTCAATTAATAGAATCCCGGCAACGGGACTGAAACTTCGATCGCCAGCGCCAACTCCCGCTTTTTTTGATTTACTTTCAATTAATAGAATCCCGGCAACGGGACTGAAACGTAGCCAATTACCTACAGCAAACAAATTAACCAAATTCTTTCAATTAATAGAATCCCGGCAACGGGACTGAAACATACCACAAAAACCGGGCCCATTCGCCCTGAGCATCCTTTCAATTAATAGAATCCCGGCAACGGGACTGAAACGATACAATTGCTTGCTGCAGCGTTGGTAGCATCGCCCCCAACTTTCAATTAATAGAATCCCGGCAACGGGACTGAAACGCTCCCAATATGTTTTAATCGCTGTTCTTAGCTCGCTTTCAATTAATAGAATCCCGGCAACGGGACTGAAACGATTGAATTCTCTTAATGGAAATTGATGGCAAATAATCAATCTTTCAATTAATAGAATCCCGGCAACGGGACTGAAACAATAAATCAAGCGGGAATTTATTAGAAAATGATCCACTTTCAATTAATAGAATCCCGGCAACGGGACTGAAACGTGGAGGCGAGCGAACTCTTGATTAAGGAGCGATCGAACTTTCAATTAATAGAATCCCGTCAACGAAACTGAAACACGTAGGTATAGGTTCCCGATGGTAATTCCGAACTCTTTCAATTAATAGAATCCCGGCAACGGGACTGAAACATTCCCTTCGCCCGGTTTGTCTGTTTTGGATGATAACTTTCAACTAATAGAATCCCGGCAACGAAACTGAAACCAAACTAAGAAAAATTTTCTTCACCGAATTCGGGATCTAAAATTCAACTCAACCAATCCGCGCCCCAGCCTGAAATAATATAAAAACAGTTCGATCGCACAAAAACTCGGAAAGGGAGCGCCAAGTGGCACACGGCGAAAGCACACCAACATCAGAAGCAGCAAACTCCAGGGACTTTTCCTGGCCCTTGTGGCCTCTTGTCCCAATCTATCCCTACAGCAAGCGGCGCACCATCCGCAAAGAAATAGTCAAAGACACCATCTGGACTTTTGACCAACTCCAAGGCATTTTCTACGTAATTGTGCCGGTGCGGATGACAGTAATTAAACTAGAACCTCAAGGCCTCCTAGTCTACGCCCCCGTCGCACCGACTCCCGAGTGCATCCGCTTGCTAAACGAGTTAGTCGCAGAGCACGGCGAAGTTAAGTATATTTTGCTGACAACAGTTTCGGGCATCGAACACAAAGTTTTTGTCGGCCCCTTTGCAAAGTGTTTTCCCGCAGCCCTGGTGTTTGTCGCCCCCGGGCACTGGAGTTTCCCGCTGAATTTGCCCCTGAGTTGGCTGGGTTTGCCCGCGAAACGCACCTCTGTACTGCCCTGCGACAGCAGCAGCACGCCCTTAGCAGGTGAATTTGACTGGGCAATCCTCGGCCCGATCGACCTCGGTTTGGGCTCCTTTGCCGAAGTTGCCTTGTTTCACAGGCGATCGCGCACCCTGATCGTAACTGACTCAGTAATTTCCATTCCCGAAAATCCGCCCGCGATCGTCCAATTCGACCCCTACCCGCTGCTATTTCACGCCAAAGACAGCGCCTCGGACTTGGTAGCAGACACCCACCAAAACAGGCGCAAGGGATGGCAGAGAATCGCCTTGTTTGCCACGTACTTTCGCCCTAGCGTGCTGGAAGTGCCGCCCTGGGGGGGAGTGTTGGCTGACGCATTCAAAGCGCCAGAACGCTCTCGAAAAGCTTATTTTGGGTTGTATCCGTTCCAGTGGAAAACCGATTGGGTGCGATCGTTCGAGGCTTTGCGCGGTGGAGGGCGGCCGCTGGTAGCCCCGGTGTTGCAGGCTTGGATTCTCAACCGCGCGCCGAGGGAAACTCTCGATTGGGCCGATCGAGTCGCGAGTTGGGATTTTGACAAAATTGTACCTTGTCACTTCGATAGTGCGATCGACTGCAACCCCCGTCAATTTCGGCAAGCATTCTGCTTTCTCGAAAAATACTCGCCTGTTAATTCTTTACCCGAAGATGATTTGAAATTGCTCAGGGATATTGATGCAGGTTTGAATAAAACCGGTTTAGTTCCGCCCGCGAAAGACAAAGTGTAGCAGTCATCATCTACGTTTCATATCAATTCCGGTTGCACTCAAACATGATGTTGGCTGTTGACTGTTGGCGGTTGACTGTTGGCTGTTGGCTGTTGGCGGTTGACTGTTGGCTGTTGGCTGTTGACTGTTGGCTGTTGGCTGTTGACTGTTGGCTGTTGACTGTTGGCTGTTGGCTGTTGACTGTTGGCTGTGAATCTAACAACTAAAAATTGCGCCGAGATAGGTTGCGACTTGTAAAAATCATTCATGAATTGCCCTCTAATTTATCACCTGACAATGCAGCCGGAAACGATATCATGCGAAATCCGGGTTTTGGAGATTCTTTACAAACCAGTCGGCGTAGGCCGACTTTGTTTCTGTAGACGCGGTTTCAACCGCCGAATCTTTCTTTACTCTTTAACTAACACAACTGGCCCCACTAACTGCTCTTTAGCTAACTCTTTTTCCCCGATCGACTCTAACAACTTATTCCAATCATTTCTTGATTTTTCATCCGGCGAAACTAGCAGCAAATTGCCCAAACGAGTCAGCGAATCGTACCAAATATCAGGTGCGCCGGCATCGATCGAACGCTCAGTTTCCGCAGTCGCCGCTACCCGATTCAGCCATCCATCTACCGCCAAATCCGATCCAGAGCGCCTACTGTTTTTGCAGTACAATCTCAAGTACCAGCGATAAGACTTCCCCTCTTCCAAAGCATACTCTGGAGATGGCGGCAAACTAATGCTGACAATCCCCGGAGTTTTAGGTGGCTCGAAAGCAGTCTCGTAAATTAAAGTTTTTTCGTCAAAAGTCAGCAACACAAATTCTCCCTTTTTGATATCTTCAGGGGAATATGGAATGTAGAACCAAAAAGTAGGATGCTCGGAAGTAGTCGATCGGAAATTATTGCGGGGACTCAAAGCAGTAAGCGGGCGATCGGTTTTTTTGCAAGACAAGTTCGTTGGGTCGAGTCCTCCTCCAGGCTTGGTATTAGAAGGGGGATTTGTCTTAGTTGTTGTTGATACTTTAATCGGAGAATTGGCAATCGCCGATGCAGAGCCGATCGCCCAAATTAAAACACACAATAAATACCATCGTACTTGATACATAAAACTGCTAAAATAAAACTATTTTCAATTATTTTTTGAACGCATAACAATCGTCGTACACAAACCAAATACAACCCGTACAAATTAAAGCTATAACAGAAGGAATTAACGGCATCCAGCCGCCAAAACTCAACAGGACGATCGCAGCTTGATACAAGACAAAAATTACCAAACCTCCGCCCGCTGCCAGCACTAAGAGCGATCGCCCGCGCCAAGCCAACAGCCCGCCAGTCAAAGCCGCCAGCCACACAACAATAGCATCTCCCCACTGCATCCCTTGCCACTGAGGCAAAACCCACAACAGCGGTCTTTTGTCAATGACAGCGCTGAGAATTTGACTTACCATGTGCGCTTGAATCCACACTCCCGGCATTTTACCGTAAGCAGTATCAGAATTATCTCTGGCAGCTTCCGAAGCGTGACCGATTATCACTATTTTACCTCTGACTATATCGGCGTTGATTTTCCCCTCCAAAACTTGCTGAAGCGTCACTTTTAAAGCAGGTTTCGGGTTGGCCCGGTAGTTGAGCAATATTTGATTTACTCCCGCCTCTATATTTTGATATCCTCCTGTACGAACAGCCAATCTCGGAAATTTAACACCCCCAATTACCCACTCTTCATTGGCAGTTTTCTCGATTTTATAACCTTGATTTTCCAAAAACCGCAAAGCTAACAGCAAACTGAAACTGGTCGGACTTTTACAATTGTCGGTAAAATTGGAAAGATTAGGGTGATAGGATAAAGGTTGAATGCGAATGCTCTCGCCTTTCTCGTTAGGTTGTTCCTCCTTAACTAAATTGCTGAAACCCACTTGGTTGTTTAATTGATCCTGAGAAAATTCCGGCGGTGGTTCGTAAATTTTGGCAGCATCGTAGGCGCATACAGTAATCAGATTGGTATTTTTTTTTAAAATGTCTATTAAATCTTTGCGCCCTGGAGGTTGGGCTTGATAGCGGTGCATATTCAAACCAATTGCTAAAGGTTTAAACTGCTGCAATTTGGCCAACGCCTTCGCTAAAGTAGCATCATTTTGAGGATAGCCATACTTGACAGTATCGCTATCAGTCACCCCTACAATCAACAAGCGATTGTCGATTAATTCAGGTTCGCGCTGGCCCATGAGTCGATCGAACGCCGCCAATTCCCACGCCTGCATCGCCCCGAAATAGCGCCCTCCCATCACGGCCCAAGTACAAGCCGTACTCGCCAATATTACCGACACCAAACTCGAAACCACCTTCACAGGCGGCTTCGGTGCGGGAGGACAAACATCGGGAAGAGATTTGACAATTGCAGGCGCATCCGGCTGAATCAAAAAATCGCTCCAAACCGGAGGCACTGCGGCGGGATGCTGCCAAATTACAGGCAACCAACTAGCACAAGGAAACCGACGCTCCATAGTCTCCAACCGCTGTCGCGCTTCTCTCGCCGCTGCGTACAAAGACTTCCCAGCCACAAACTCTTTAAGGAAACACTTTAAAAATTCTTGGGCTACAGCATCCGGCACCAACTCCCGCATTAAAATCATTTGCGGAATCATTTGGAAATCATCTAATTTTGTAGCCAAACCCAAGCCGTCGCAGCAGTTAAAAATTGCCAGTTGCAAACCGTTATTCACCGCTTTTTTCAGGCCGTACCACAACTCATCAATAGTCAAACAGTCGGTTTCATTAATATAAATTTTTCCTGTATCATCTTCAGTTTCGCCGTGTCCCGCAAAAAATATAATATCCCAACATTCTTCCCAAAGTCGATCGTTAATTTCTTCCCGTTTCGGTTCTACTAGAAACTTCACTTCAGCATCGGCAGACAAATTATTGAAACTTTTCCTGTCTTCGGCGACATTAATACCATCGCTGTTTCCCAGGATTACTAAAATTTTTACGCGATATTTGCGGACTGGTTTTTGCAGTTTTTCCGAGGTTATATAATTTAATTTGCTCAGCGAAACTTCAGCCTTGGGAAATCTTTCGGCAAACAAATTCCACCGATGCCAGGGCAGTTTTTGCAAGTGCTTGTCGTCGGTACAAATCAGCACTCTTGCCTCTTCATCTTTATTTAAATTATCCCCGATCAATCTGTCAACCCTGGCAAACTCTGGACAATTCAGCCAATCATTCAGCATCTGAGCTAATTTTTCCCCAGATTCTTTGCAATCATTCAAAGAATGTCTGTTGCTAATCTTTTTAGGTTTAATCCGAAAAGACAATCCTTTCGCCGACTTCACAGCGGTATTCTTTTTGGCATTTTTGTGCAAGAAGGGGTAAATTAAATGCACATTTTTTTGCTGGCGGCCGCGGGAATGCGACCCCAAGGTTCGATATTTTTGCTGCCAGTGTTCCTCTTCAAAAGCCGCCAATTCCGGGTTGGGTGGCAAGTTTTCTTTCCCTGTGATATGCGTCGATGAAAAATTATTGTTTTCGGCAATTTGTAAACTATGACGAAAACCTTTTGTTTGGCAATCTCCGTCTAATTTGAGAACAATTAACTTGTCCATGACTCACACATCCTATTGATAGGTGACGGTTAAATCAAAAATTGTTCAGTGACGCTGAAATCTCCCAAAACCAATTTGACGGTAAAATATTCTCCGGGTTCTCCGATCAACTCAAACAGCAAATTTTCCGTTGAATTTGCTCTAGCCTGCATCAGAGTTTCACCTTGCTCGTCGAGTACCATTAACTGCAAATTGTTGGGCAAAAAAGTTTGATTTTTTGTAGGACAAACCTCTACAGAAATATCAATTTCCGATTTCTGATGTGCGGTCAATTCCACAAATAAAGCCACTTGCTCTTTTCCCCACTCTAAGTTGATTGATTTGCCTCGTTTGACGGGCAGGCGGACATTGGCTAGAGCGCTGTTTTCTAAAAGTTGGGTACTTCTGAAAGCAAACTGCAATTCGGGTTTTGATTCAAACAGTTGTTCTGCTGTCTGCCAGCCGATATCGAAAACATTGTGCAACCACTGACTCAGATGCACTGGTTTGAGTTCGTCAAAGTGTTCTGTCTTGAGTCGATCCAAGTATTCTAGCAGGTTTTCGATCGGCTCCAACTCGCTAATTGGAAATTTTGCCCGAGATCCCTTTTTGACAAATCCCAGCAACTTCACCTCTTGCTGCGAGGGGACAATCTCCACCGCGACGCAACCAATTCTGTCCGATCGCACTTCTGCCGGAATCGCGACAAAATCTTCACCGGGGCTTACCGGGCGGCACTCCAACTTGCCAATATTTTTGAGATCCAAATCCGCAACATCCATGAATTTCTGAACAACAGGATGCCAAATACTGCTGGCGGCCAAATCTGTCTCTATTTCCATGCACTGAAAGTAAAAATTCACTGCCTGCACCACCACAGCATTCAGATAAACCTGTTTGGCTTTTTTGGGATCTGTTTGTTGCTGGGACAGCGTTTGAGCGTTCAGGTGCGCTGCTGGGGCGATCGGTATTGTCAAAACAAAATCAACTTCTGCGTTATTCATGATTACTCCCTGCTTTTGGTACATAATGTTCTACAAGTATTCTCTGAATCTGGGTGCAAATTTCTCCAAACTTCTCTGGTAAAAACTGCTCAAACTAGAAACGCCTACTCCTAACTCATTGGATATATCCTGCAAACTTTCATCTTCTATTATTTTCTTAACCAGCAACAATTTAAAGTTGACGTGCGGGTACTTTTTCATTACTTCGCTTTGAAAAACATCGTCCGGATCGTCGGCAATCATATCGAGCAAAGCAAGTCCGATTTGATAGGATTCATTTTGCAGTTGCTGTTTTTCCATTTGATTGAAAATTAGCTCCATATCTCCGTAGTATACAGTTGATAGTTCTCGGCGACTTATAACTTTAGGAGTAGCTTCCTGAAAACATTTATTCATCAAGAAGTTGAGCCACTGGCTGACTTTATTCTCAGGTCGATAGTTGTGAATTTCCCGGCAAATCCGCAACATAAATATCTGTCGGGATTCTGCACAAATTTCCCGATAAACTTGTGGGGGAAATTTTTTATTTTGGGGACACTTAACAATTTTATATGTTTCAACTTCCATGATGAATTTGGTCACAGCTTGCTGTCGCCCTAAAGTTTTAGCCGGGTAATGTTTAGCGGCTATAGCTAGCTGTTTGAGCCGATCGTCAATTTCATCCTTAGTAGGCATCTCTTGTTCCAAGGGTACTCAGAAAAATTGTTTCCCACCAGCGATGCAGGCCGCCGGAGTTCAGGTAATTTGCCGAGATTGGCTGGCGCGGTGCGATCGCATCCTCCTGCATAGCCCTCTATTTCTCTATCTGTCTGGATTCGCGATTTTTACGCAAAACTTCTGCATGAGTTACAAAACTTTACATAAATCGCGAATTTCTGGGTGCGGGAGCGATTTTGGTGCGCGGAGGAGCGGGCGGTGCGATCGTCGCATCCGTTGATTTTGTGGGGGTTTCACCCACTCGGCACCGATTGTCAAGAACGGGCTCTTCGGCCCATTCCACAAGAGATGAGTTTTCTTGTGGAACAGGCCGGAGAGCCTGTTCGATGAATTTTCTTGTGGAACGGGCTCTCCGGCCTGTTCCTAAACAAGTAATTGAGAATGGTGCAACATCTCAGGGTTCCACCCACTAGGCACCGGTTGAGTTTGTTGCCCGCCGGAGAGATATTTGGCATTTGTGTTGAATGCTATAATCGGGCTGCGATGCCAGCACAGTCATACCATTTTTCTTTCATATGTGTTATGGATGAAGTCTTAGCCCCCCCTTAATAAGGGG